>CAZTMA010000023.1:0-45542 GCA_964614645.1 uncultured Anaerolineales bacterium | reverse complement strand
GCCAGGAGGCCATCACCTGCCCGCAGTGTGGGGGCCAGCATGTGAAGAAGGCCGTGAGCCTGTTCGGCGGTCTGGGCGGGGGCGGCAGCGCACGCACGAGCGGCGGCGCGAGCAGCCAGGCGTGTGCGCCCACCGGCTGAGGCATCCGCCGCTAACGGGCCGTGTGCCCGTCAAATAGTTGAACCGCGAAGACGCGAAGGACGCAAAGATAGAAACCCTTTGCGTCCTTCGCGTCTTCGCGTCTTCGCGGTTCAGGATATTGCCTCTATTCCCCGATGTACCGCTCCAGTTCGTCGCGCGTCAGCGTCAGCACATCCATGTCCTTCCTGAACGCGCCCAAGCTGACCAGGCACTCGGTGAACAGCTCGCGCGTGCGCAGTTGCAGCGCCTTCATGTCCATGTCCGTCATCACCCGCAGGATGCGCTGGCCCTTGCGCACGTGCGTCCGCTCATCCGATCGTACGAAGTCGCTGATGTGGGCCACCGTCGAGTCATCCCGGTCGCGTGCCTCGTCGATCAGCTCATGGATAGTCTTGATGACGCCCACCTCCCCGAACAGGTTGATCTCGGCCATGGCGTATTCCGGCTCCATGGGCCCGCGGCACGTGCTCGGGGTCAGGCGGTTCGGCAACTCGAACGGGTCATAGCCCAGCGTCAGCAGTGTCTTATGGCCGATCTCGGTATGCCGCGCCTCATCCCACGTCACACGGGCCAGGTCGTACTCCGCGTCGAAATCCTTGAACCGGATGTCCCAGAGGAACGTGCCGAAGGCCTCGATGGCGTCCACCTCGTCGCGCTGCGTGCGCACGAAGCGCAGCCGCTTGTCCTCGTAGGTTTCCGGCTCGTGCCGCGGCTCGTCATCCGCGACGTTGTAGTCGCCGGTGGTGGTGAAGGTCACGAAGCGGCTGTCGCGTTGAGGCATCTCCCCGCGCTTGTAAGGCTTGATTTCCGCCCGCAAGGGGGTCGGCCGCATGCCACGTTCATCGGCTCCGGTGGCGCCGCCCATGCTCTGCAACAGGCGGAACAGGTGCCAGCGCCAACGCTCCAAGCGGGATTCATCGATGCCACCCTCAACATACGCGGCCAGTGCAGCCTCCGCCCAGGCCAGCATCGGCTCGTAGTCGAGCAGAATCTGGCGCAAAATGCGGATGGTGGGTGCATCAGTCACCTGGTCAGTATCATCGATGTGGTGCCGATAGGCCGTTGCCAGTGCGTTGCCCAACACCTGGTGAACGCCGACGAGCAATTCCGGCGCATCCTCGGCGGACAGTATCTCCTCGATCAACAGGTCCAACTCAGCATCTCGGAAGTCATCGATGGCCGCGAGTCGCATCTCCTGTTCGTGCAGCCGGTTCCGCAGCCGGTGGGCGGCATCCGCGTGCCAAAAGATATGGCGGCCTGTCTCGATCTTGACCTCGAATTCAGGGATCGCGAGGGCCCACGAGCCGAGGCCCTGGGCCAGGCGGCGCTCCAGGTAAAAGTAGCGCAACAGCCGGCGGGCGTTTTCGTCCACGGAGAACTTGCCGCCCAGCTTGCGCGTATCGCGCGGGAACCGGTATGGGAAGGCCCGGCGGCGCTCGGCCGCAGCTTCGCGCTCAGCGGGCCGCGAGATGGTCGGGATGGGTGTACGGTCGATAGTATTATGCTCGGACATGCCTTGCCTCCAGATAGCAGATCATGGATGGATCTGCGTACATCATAGAGTCTCTGCCATACCCCACAAGTCAGGAACTATCCTATGTTGGATATTGCACAAAGGCTAGCGCCGGCCCTTCGTGATTCGGCCCCGATGGTGTATCATGGGCGCACATTCTCAACGACAGGAGGCATGATGTATCAGACGGATATGTACGAAGGCATGCTGGCAGAAACCATCAGCGTGGTCGGCGCGCAGGGGGAACACATCGGCGCATACTTCGCCCGGCCGCTCGGGCCTGGCCCTTACCCCGGGGTCGTGTTGATTCACCACCTGCCCGGCTGGGATGAGTGGTATCGCGAGGCCACCCGCCGCTTTGCACATCACGGCTACCTCGCCATCTCGCCCAACCTTTATCACCGCCTGGGCCACGGCACGCCGGAGGATGTGGCGGCCAAGGCACGCGGAGAGGGCGGCGTGGCCGATGATCAGGTCGTCGCGGACGTTGCCGGGGCGATGACCTTCCTGCGCAACTTGCCGTACAGCAACGGCAAGGTCGGCGTGTTCGGCACATGCTCCGGCGGCCGCCATGCGTTCCTGGCCGCGTGCCGGACGCAGGGTTTCGACGTCGCGATGGACCTCTGGGGCGGTCGCGTGGTGATGTCGCGCGATGAGTTGACTCCGAAGCAGCCGGTGGCGCCGATCGACTACACGGCCGACCTGTCCTGCCCGCTGCTGGGGCTCTTTGGAGAAGAAGACCACAGCCCGACGCCCGCGCATGTGGCGGAGTTGGAGGCTGCGCTCAAGCGCCACGGCAAGACCTACGAGTTCCATATGTACCCGAATGCCGGGCATGGCTTCTTCTACTACAACCGGCCCAATTACCGGCAGGAACAGGCCGTAGACGGTTGGGAGCGAATTTGGGCCTTCCTGGGCAGGTATTTGGCGTGAGGCAGAGGAGCGACCGATGTGCACGATGATTGCCCGGCAGACGCCGGTAAGTGGAGCTGGCAAGGGGGCCGGGGGCTGGTTCAGCCTGAACGGGGCCTATGTGTCGTATGACCACCCCTTCAACGTGCCGTTCGAGCACGCGCTGAACATCGACTTTGTGAATCAAGCGCAGGGACCGGGCGCGCGGGTTGCGGTGGAGTTGGATGCTGCGTCAGCACGCACCCTTGCGGAGACCATCCTGGCCGTCCTGGCCGAAGCCGAGGCGGGAGGATACGTAGGGAAGGAATAATAGAACGCTGATGACGCTGATACGACTGATTAGATGATGTAGAATATTGATCCAGGAGATCAGTTACATCAACGTCAACCGCAGGTTGACACGTCATCAGCGTTCTATTGAGTTGCAGGCAGTACGTACTCCTCAACCAGACGCCAGAGCCGGCCGTGGTCCAGGTCGTCGGCTGTGGCGACGAACACGAGGTCCTTCTCCGGTGCGATGTACACTATCTGGCCCCCGCGGCCCAGCGCGGCATAGCCGCCGAGCCGGGGATGGATCCACCACTGGTAGCCGTAGCCCAGCTCGCCGTCGGCCTCGGTCTGCTGGGTCGTTGCGGCCCGCAACCACTCCGGCGACACGACCTGCCGGCCATCCCACGCGCCCTCGTGCAGGTACAGGTAACCGAGCTTCGCCATCTCGCGCGGCGTCAGCTTCAGCCCCCATCCCCCGAGCGTCGTCCCGTCGTTGCTGGCCTCCCACGTCACATCCCCGATCCCGAGCGGTGCGAACAGATAGTCTGCCGCGAAATCGGCCGCGGTCTGGCCGGTGCGCGCCTGAATGACCGCGGAGAGCACGTGCGAGCAGCCAGAGCAGTAGAGGAACTCCGTGCCCGGTGGGGCTTGCAGCGGCAGGCTGAACATATACTGCACCGAGTCCTCTGCGCGTAGCACGCCGACATAGCTCCAGTCGGTCTCGTTCCAGCCGAGCCCCATCCGCATCGTCAGTGTGTCTTCCAGGGTGATAGCACGCTTGGCGTCGTCAACCTGGCCCAGCCGCTCCGCGGGCAATAGGTCGCCTATGGGGGTGTCGATCGCCGGAATGACGCCCTGATCCTGTGCGATGCCGACGAGGGTGGCGATGAAGCTCTTGGTGACGGAGTAAATTTCCCGCGATTGCTCGGCGGTGGCAGTGCCAAAGTAGGTTTCGCTGACGATATAGCCGTGGCGGATGACGAGCACGCTGCGCAGGCCGGGCAGGTTCGCCCGAATGTCGTCCACCATGGCGGCCAGCTTATCTGCATCCACGTCCTGTGAAGCGGGAGCCGCCATCTGCCAGCCGTCGGTGGGCCAGGGCACGCCGGGCTCCGCGCGCACCGCCGGTCGCGTCGGGAACGGCGTGGGTGCCGCTCTCCCACCGGTGCAGCCTGCAAGCAGTACAACAACGACCAGCAGCAGTAGTACACGCGGCCCTCGAGCCAATTGGTGCGAGCTACATTCGACGGTGAACATACTCCCTCCGTGCGGCTTCTGTCCCTAGCAACTTCTCACTTGCTGCGGTCGATCAGCAGGCGCAGCCGTGCTTCTTCAGCCATCAGCGCGTCGGCGTCTGCCTGCAACCGGGCGACCCGCCGGGCGGCAAGCTTCCCGCGCAGGCCGGTCAGCGCGACCGCCTGCGCCTCTGCATGGGCCAGCTCTCGCTGCACTTGGCCCAGTGCCGCCTGCACCTCGCCCTTCCGCTGCACGGCCGCCTGCCGGTCTGCACTCATCGCGGGAGGTACTCCAGCCACGGCTGCTGCGGCAAGACGATCTCCGGCAGCGCGGCCAGCGGCACCCAGAAGAGCGTAAAAACGTGGTTGTCGGTGGCCGCTGTCCACCTTTCGGGTGTCTTCTCATCGCACGCCAGCAGGTAGAAGTAGCGGCGCTGCCTATCGGCCAGCGCGTCGTCCGCCACCCACCCAGTGATCTGGTAGCTGATGTACCTCGGATCGGGATAGCGGTCTGTTTCCTGGTAGCTGACCTGGCTGAATCCGCCGGCCTGGCGGTGGAGTCTGACGTACGCAGCCCGGGGGAGCATGGCCCAGTCGAAACTGGTCGGATCGGGGCGGGAGTAGACCTTTGCGCGGCGGAGCATGTAGCGCTCATCCTCCGCGCAATGGAAGTCGGCCTCCCCCAGGAACCGGCTCACCGTGAGTCCTGTCAGACCGGTCTCCTCCTGAGCCTCGCGCAGCGCCGTTTGTTCCGGCGTTTCACCCGGCTCCATCGTACCCGCGGGGATCTGGATGCCCGCATAGGGGTGCTCAAACAGCAGCAGCTCGTCGCCGCGCGACGAAGGGCGCGTGACGAATGCGGTGACTTTACCCAGTATGTCTGCCATCGTCGTCGGTTGTTACCAGCTCCCGAAAGAGGCGTTCCAGTGTCCCGTGCGGGTCATCGCACAGGCCGACGTGAACCGGCGAGATCTGCACCATCGTATTGCGCGGAGAAGCCAGCCAGCGGAACCTCTCGGACGAGGGCAGTGCACCAATAGCGCCTGCATCCGGGCCGCCTGCACAGACGCAAGCCATCAGGTCCAGTTCGCCGCGCAGCAGATCGACCTGCGCCTCGGGACAGAGCGCCCGCAGCCGGTCGGCATCGAGGTGGATGCGCATGTCCAGGAAGCGACGCTGGCGGCAGTAGACGATGACTCCGACGTTGATGAACTCCTCGCGCACGATCTCCGGCACGACCCGTACCACCGCGTACTCAAATGCGCTGGCTGCGGGCATTGTTTGCCTCTTCCACGAAGACCCCAGAGGCATCGCGCCGGGCCGTCAGCCAGGCATTGTAGCCCGCGCGGGCCTCCTCCGGTGTGGTGCCGTTGTGCAGCCAGACATCGGGGAGCATGTCCACGACGCCGGCAATCAGGTCATCGGTCAGCCTGGGCGCCAGGAGCCGGTCTGCCTCGTCGATCGGCGCGGTGAATGGCAGAAGCGCATGGTCCTTGATCTGCGTGAACGGCACGCGGCTGCGTTCGGGATGCTGCGACCAGTCGGCGCGGTGATGGAAGTAGAGGCTCGCGCCGTGGTCGATCAGCCAGAGCTCCCGCTCATACAGCAGCATGTTGACGTTGCGCGGGGTGCGGTCCACGTTGGTGACGTACGCGTCGAACCAGACAATCGCGGCCGCTTCAAGCTTGGTCAGTGGCGGCGTGCGCAGGGGGTTGTATTCGAGCGCGTTCGGCAGGAACCGCAATCCCAGGTTGCGCCCGATGCTGGCCTTGAGCAGGTCGCGAATCTCGAGGTTCGATTCACCCGCGGCAAAGGCCGGGTCGAGGTCGATCAGGGCCAACTCGGGCACGCGCAGGCCGAGGCTGCGGCCGATTTCGCCGGCCAGCAGCTCGGCGGTCAGGGCCTTGACGCCTTGGCCCGCGCCTGCGAACTTCATCACATAAAGCTGCCCGTCGCTGGCTTCCACCAGCGCGGGCAGCGACCCTCCCTGGCGGAAGGGCATAACATAGCGCATTGCATTCAGAATGGGCAGCATGCCCCTATTCTACCACAACGCGATAGACTCCGCCGCCTCCCAGGTCGGTCACATACAACTCGCCGGCCTCATCCTCGCCGAAGGAGCTGACGGCCAGGTCCGTATCGGCCAGTTCGACCCGTTCCCACGCGTCGCCGGCCTGCTCCAGCCCCCAAATCTTGCCGCTGCAGAAGTCACTGAAGAGATACGCACCCGCAAGCTCGGGTAAGGCTGCGCCCCGGTAGACGTAGCCGCCCGTGATGGAACAGCCATCTGCGCCGTGACGATACTCGGCCACCGGCAGCTCCAGGCCCGCCTGGTCGCAATCCTGGGCGGAGAAGCAGTGCAACCCCTCCATGATGGGCCAGCCGAAGTTCAAGCCGCCTGCCGAGCCGGCGGGCACAAGGTGCACTTCCTCGTAGGTATTCTGCCCCACGTCGGCAATCCACAGGTCGCCGGTCGCCAGGTCGAAGCTGTAGCGCCAGGGGTTGCGCAGGCCCAGCGCCCACACTTCGTCAACCACGTCCTGCCCGTTCCATTCCGCGGTCGTCCAAGGGTTGTCTTCGGGGATCAGGTACGGCTGCGCCGGGTCGCTGGTCACGTCCAACCGCAGCATCTTACCCAGCAGCGTCGCAGGATTCTGCCCGTTACCGAACCGGTCATTGGCCGCCCCGCCATCGCCCGTGCCGATCCACAGATAGCCGTCCGGCCCGAAGAGAAGTCCACCGCCGTTATGGTTCGGCGCAGGCTGGTCGAGGCCGAGCACCTTGAACTCGCTTGCCGGGTCGGCCACGTCTGCCTGACCGCTTATCTGGAACCGGCTGACGACAGTGTCGCCCCTCTTGTCCGTGTAGTTGACGAAGAAATAGCCGCTCTCCGCATAGTCGGGCGCGAACGCCAGGCCCAGCAGGCCCTGTTCGGAAGAACTGCTGCCGACCCGGTCACGGATGTCGAGGAAGGGGGTCTCGACAAGCCCACCATCCCGGACGATGCGGATCGTGCCCGCCTTTTCAAGGACGAAGAGCCGCCCGCTGCCGTCTCCCGCGTGGGTCAGCCACAAGGGAGCTGCCAGTCCCTCGACCACCGGCTCCACTCCCACGCGTACCCGGCTCAGGTCGGTCGCATAAGCGGTAGACAACTCCGCCGTGGCCTCGGTTGCAGCGGCACCCATCGGCTCTGCGGTCGCAACATCAAGTGGCGCCGTCGTCGGGGATTCGGTTGCGGCGGGATCAGCGTCCGTTTCCGTTGGAACGGTCGGCTCTGCCGGAGCAGCCGTCTCTGTCGCAACGGGCGCTTCCGTGGCCATCGCCGTTTCTTCCGCCCCCGCCAGCGCAGGTGTGGACGATGCCCCCTGGCTCGTGCAGGCGCTGGCCACCAGGGCGAGGACCAACATCAAGATGAGTACTCCAAGTCGCTTTGTCATGCCAATCTCCCTTTCATGCAATACAAGGAAGATTAAGCCACAGGTCAGCCGGCAGGGCTGTACATACGCATACAGTAGTCGCAAGCCGGAGCGCGTGGCTGTTAAAAAGATACGCCCCCCATCCCGAAACTGGTCAGCTCCGGGATAGGGGGCGTGTGAAGTCGGGGCAGCTACCGCATGATCAGCGGCAGGAAGAGAAACTTTACATCTTCTACCACAATCGCGGTTACCTCGACCGTTTGGATGCGATTCGCAAGCGTCGGGTCATCGGCCACAATCGTGATGACCGCCTGGTAGCGCCCGTTGGGCGTGCCCGGCCGGACGCTAACGTTCATGATCGAGGGCGTGTTAGGCTGTGTGGTGCCATGGTCCGGGCTGATGAGCAACCAGGTGGGCACTGCATCAACGCCATCGACGGTGAGCCCTTGCTCCGTGACGACCAGCTTGCCGTCGGCTGCCAGCGCAGCGACATCAGCCGCTGAAGCAACGTCCAGCGCGCTGGCGACCCAATTCACCGAGCCGCCGGGCCGCCAGATGCTGATCTGCTTTGTGACGGTGGGGCCCGTGCGATCCTGAAGGATGGTGAGCTGCTTCGGCAGGACCACGAACCCCGGGTCAGGCACGTTGAGGTCTACGGTGATGTACTGCACGCCGTTCGCAACGTTCGGGTCCTGAGCCGAGACGCGGATCGTTCCCTGCTTGACGCCCGGTCCGGCAGCAGTCGAGTTCACTATAACGCGCAGAGTCGACGGGCTGGTGCCCTGAACCGGCGCCACGCTCAACCAGGAAGCGCCGTCGATGATTGCGGCCTGCCAGTTGAACTGCGCGCTGCCGCCTGCGCTGGTGATGGAGACGGTTTTTTCAGCGGTGTTGCCGTACTCGACTTCGAACGACACTCGGCTCGGGGTCACTACCATGCCGACGCCGGTCAGGTTCAGCGTGACCTGCACGTCCTGGGTGGCGTTGACGACTCCCGGCGTGGTCGAAGTGAATCGGATCGTCCCCGTGTAGGTGCCGGGGCCGACCGCACGCGTGTCGATACTCACGTTGAGGGTGTCGTTCGTGACACCACTGGTCTTGCTGAGCAGGAGCCACGGCGAAGCCGTGATGACCTGGGCCTGCCAGTTGATCGGCGCAGACGTGCCGCTGTTCTCGACACGAAGCGTCTGCGGCGTGACGGCCTGGCTATACTCCAGGTTGAAGGTCAGACTGCCGGGCGTGACGGTCAGCGTGGGGCCGAGCGGCATCCCTGCGCCGTCCAGATTCGCCACGGCCATCGTCGGGTAGTTGGAGACGCTGCCGGCCGTGTAGAAGGATCCGGTCGTATCCACAAACGCGTTCGAGAGCTCAGGCTCCGTGTACGTGCGAATGCGGTCGCCCCGTTGGATCAGGATCTCATCGCGACCATCCGCATCCACATCACCCGTGCGCACGAGCTTGAACAGGTTCGCACCGATGCCTGTGGCCACCTCGAACTGCCGCATTACCTGGCCGTTCGGATTGAGGACCAGCAACGACACCTTGTCGATCACCGGGTCGCGCAGGGCCACGATTTCATCATCGTCGTCGCCGTTCAGGTCACCGGTCGCCAGGGAGCGGAAATACGGGTCGAACTTACGGTTCGTCGTATTTTCCTGCGGCAGGTTCTCCAGGGTCGAGCCGGCCAGCCGGAGGATGATAATCGAATCGAAGTAACCCTGCACCTGGGTGCGGCTCAGTGCCACCTCGCTGCCGTTGTAGAGTTTCGAGATGTTGCCCATCGCGACCGCGACCCACGGGAATTGATACTTGGCTTCATAGAGCTTGGTTAACGCGCCGGCCGACAGGCCCGCGCCGCTGTACAGCGTGAGCATGGCATCGGATGTGCGGACGAGAATGAGGTCGTCATTGCCGTCGGCGTTCATGTCGCCGGTGCTCATGTCGGCCCACAGTGATCCATAGGCGGCTGACAGCACCTGTTGCCATTCACCAGCCGTGGCATTCGTGCCGCCGTCGAAGATGCGCAGGGTCTCCTGGCTGCCGGAGAAGTCCGTGACGGCAATCTCATCGCGGCCATCTTTATCAAAGTCGCCCGTAGCGATCAGCCGGAAAGAGCGGCCACTCGCCACAGTTGCCGAATAGCTGACCGCAGGTTTGCCGGTAGAAACCACGGGGTCGAACACCTTGAGTCGCACGCCGCCAATACCCACCAGTTCCTGGTCGCCGTCGCCGTTGAAATCGCCCGCGGCAACCGTCACGAAGCCCGTGTCCGCGCCGGAGTCCCACACCACTGGCTTGTAGGCCGGGGCCGTATAGGGATCGATCACGCGAATGCGCCCTGTGCCCGCTTCGATGACGACAATCTCATCATCGGCTGGGGCTGTCTGGGCCAACGGAGCGGCTTCCACCACGGCGGGGGTCAACAGAAGTCCGCCCAATGGTGTGACAAGCACCGTCAGAACGAGTAGAATGCTCAACCATGGTGAGCGGTGCATGAGGTTCGCCTCCTTGCAGAAAGTAGCCCGGCAAGGCTGAGGACGCCCGTAGCTGAAGCGACCGTCCACCGTCCGTGCCTTTGGGCAGAGAGCCGGGCCTGCGCGCCGGATAAGAGACACGGTCGCGCTGATCGACACCGATCTGGCTAACCGGGCGCGCAGCATTATATCATAGGCGACGACGCCCAACCAAAACATCCGGTTCCAGGCAGGAGGGATATGAAGATAGCGAAGACGCTGGCGATGCGGGTGCTGGAGGGGCACGACGTCCAGTATGAGCCGGTGAGCTATGAGGTACAGGATCATCTCTCAGCGGCAGAGGTCGCGGCCGCGCTGGGGTTCCCGGCAGAGCAGACGTTTAAAACGCTCGTCGTCTTGCCCGACCGTCCCGGCGCACGGCCCATCCTGGCCCTCGTGCCCGGCGATGCGCAGCTTGACCTCAAGAAGCTGGCCGCGGCTGCGGGCGAAAAGAAAGTTCAGATGGCGCCGCAGCGCGACGCGGAACGGCTCACCGGACTGCAGAAAGGCGGCATCTCGCCGTTGGCCCTTATGGAAAAGGGCTGGTCCGTCGTCGTCGACGAAACCGTCCTGCTCTTCGACCGCATCGAGATCAGCGCAGGCAAGGTCGGTGTGGGCGTGCTCGCTCCGGTCGAGCCGCTTCTCGCGCTGCTGCGGGCGACCACGGCGGATATCACAGGGTAACAGGACATTAGTGAGGAGGAATCGTTGAAGCCTAATCCCATACTTCGCAGACTCGGTCTGGCGCCTGACGACCGGTTGGTCATCATCCACACCGACGACATCGGCATGTGCCACGCCAGCCTGGCCGCGTTCTCCAACCTGGCAGACTTCGGCCTGATTTCGTCGGGCGCAACCATGGTGCCTTGCCCGTGGTTCCCCGCGGTTGCGGCCTACTGCCGCGAGCATCCCGCTGTTGATATGGGTGTGCACCTGACGCTGAACAGCGAGTGGGCCGGCTATCGGTGGGGGCCGGTGTCCACCCGCGACCCGGCCAGCGGAATGCTCGATGCCGAAGGCTGCCTATGGCGCAGTTCAGAGGAGGTCTGGGCGAACGCAGATGCCGAGGCGGGAGCAGCCGAAATGGCCGCGCAGATCGAGCGGGCACTGGCTGCGGGCATTGCGGTGACGCACATCGACACTCACATGGGCACCATCGCCCACCCGAAGTTCATTCACAGATACCTGCAACTGGCCGGCTTCCACTCTCTGCCAGCCATGATCCCCCGCTGGGATGAGGCACGCTGGCAGGCAAATGGCTATGCCCCCGAGACCGCGCTGGAGGCCACAGCCGCTGTGGCCGCGCTGGAAGATGCAGGGGTGCCGCTGTTCGATACGATCACCGGTCTGCACCTGGGACAGCCGGACGAACGCCTGGCGCAGGCAAAGATGGTACTCGGCGGCCTGCCACCGGGGCTGACCCATTTCATCATCCACCCGTCGAAGGACACGCCGGAGTTACGGGCCATCACGCCCGACTGGCGCGGGCGCGTCGCAGACTACGAGACGTTCATGAGCGAGGAGCTCGCCGCCTTCATTCGAAACAGCGGCCTGCATGTCATCGGTTACCGAAACCTCACGATTACAGATTGAAGAAGGAAGATTGGAGAAGAGATAATCCTTCGGTTGTCCTTCAATCTGCAATCTTCAATCGTATACCGCGGGATTGACGCAGTTCGGCAGGCGCTCGCCGGCGAGGCCGGCCAGCAGATTCGCGCAGGCCAGCTCAGCCATACGCCGGCGAGTGCCGTGCGTGGCCGAGCCAATGTGCGGCACGATCAGGCAGTTCGGCAGGCTGTAGAGCGGATGGCTCGCAGGCAGCGGCTCCGGTATCGTAACATCCAGCGCCGCGGCGGCAATCCACCCCTCGGTCAGCGCGCGCTGGAGCGCCTCCTGGTCCACGACCGGGCCGCGCGACGTATTGACGAGGATAACAGTGCGCTTCATCTGCTGCAATGCCGCGTCATCGATCAGGCCGCGCGTTTCTTCCGTCAGGGGACAGTGCAGCGAGACGAAATCGCTCGTGCGCAGCAGGAGGTCGAACGGCACGTGCACCGCGCCGAACTCGCGCTCCGCAGCGTCGTGCGTCCCCGGATCGGAGTAGACGATGTGCAGCCCGAAGGCATGGGCGCGGCGCGCCACGGCGTACCCGATCTTCCCCATGCCGACGATGCCGAGCGTCGCGCCCGCCAGGTCCGCGCCCAGCCAGCCAGCCGGCTCCCACGTCGTCCAACGGCCCGCCCGCGCGTCCGCGCTGGCTTCGGGCAGGCGCCGCGCGGCTGAGAGCAGGAGCGCAAACGCCAGGTCCGCCGTCGCGTCCGTCAGCACGCCCGGCGTATTGCCCACCGGAATCCCGCGCTGCGTGCAGGCTGCCACGTCCACATTGTCGTAGCCGACAGCCATGTTGCTTACCACACGCAGGTTTGGGGCGGCGTCGAGCAGCGCGGCGTTGACCGGAATCGTCAGCAGGCTGAGCAGCCCTTCAGCCTCCGGCAGGTCCGCGGCCAGTTCCGGCGCAAGCGCGGTGGCGTTGGCCGGCCCGATGACCATCCGGCAACGGCCTTCCAGTGACGCCAGCCATTCTTCGGGCAGCGTATGGCTGACCAGAACCAGCGGTAGCTCCGCTCTTGCTTCTTTCATCTTCCTTCTTCCCTTCCGCAACCCGCAGTATGTCTGCCACTTGCTGCATTGGCTCGATCATGGGCCGACTGTAGCACACCTCGCGCGTGCGTGCAACCGCCGCAGGATGTGGTAGAATGGCCCTCTATGTGACTTCCCCCCTAGGAGTATGACCATGTTTGAAAAGATCGAAATGGCCCCGCCCGACCCGATCCTCGGGTTGGAGGAAGCCTTCAAGCGCGACCCGAACCCGGCCAAGATCAACCTCGGCGCGGGCGTGTATAAGGACGAAAGCGGCAACACCCCCATCTTCCGCTCAGTCAAGCTGGCCGAGGCGACTATCCTGGAGCAGGAAACGAGTAAGAGCTATCTTGGCATCACCGGCGCGCCGGAGTATGCCGCGGGCGTGCAGGCACTCGTCCTGGGTGACGGCCACCCGGCAGCACAAGCCAAGCGGACCGTTACTGCGCACGCGCCCGGCGGGACCGGTGCGCTGCGTGTCGCTGCGGATTTCATCAAGCGGGCGAAGCCCGATGCCCGCGTGTGGCTGAGCCAGCCGACCTGGCCGAACCACCCCGGCGTCATGCGCGCCGCGGGGCTGGCCGTGGAGACGTACCCCTACTTCGACCCGCAGACCAACAGCCTGGCGTTCGACCGCATGGCCGCCGCACTGGAGCAGATTCCAGAGGGCGACGTCGTGCTGCTGCACGCGTGCTGCCACAACCCGACCGGAGCAGACCCGACCCCCGACCAGTGGACCGCGATTGCGGATATTCTCGCGCGGCGCCGACTGGTCCCGTTCCTCGATTTCGCCTACCAGGGGCTGGCAACGGGGCTGGAAGAAGACGCGACGGGCGTGCGGCTGCTCTGCGACCGGCTCGACGAGGTGCTGATTGCGTCTTCCTTCTCCAAGAACTTCGGGCTGTACAACGAACGGGTGGGCGCGTTGACATTCATCGCCCGCAGCGCAGACGTCGCGGAGGCTGCGCTCAGCCAGATTAAGACCTTGATCCGCGCGAACTATTCCAACCCACCGGCCCACGGCTCGAAGATTGTCACCACCATCCTCAACTCCCCCGACCTGCACGGCGAGTGGGAAGGCGAAGTGGCAGCCATGCGTGGCCGCATCAACGGCATGCGCCGCCTTTTCGTGGACAGGCTCGCGGGGCTGGGCCTGGACCGTGATTTCTCGTTCATCGGCGAGCAGTATGGCATGTTCTCGTTCACGGGGCTGAACAAGGAACAGGTCAAGTGGCTGCGCGAGGAACACTCGATCTACATCGTGGATTCGGGGCGCATCAACGTCGCAGGGATGACCCAGGCGAACCTGCCGGTCGTGTGCAACGCCATCGCGGAAGTGCTAAGGTAACAAGCGGAACCGCGAAGACGCGAAGAACGCCAAGATTGATTTTTGATCTTCGCGTTCTTCGCGTCTTTGCGGTTCAAAACCGTCGGCGCGCCTACACCCGCATCACGGCGCCTTCGCTGCCTGACGTCACCATCGCAGCATACCGCTTGAGCCAGCCGCTCAGTTCGCGGCGGACGGGCTGCCAGGTCACCCGACGCTGCGCCAGTTCTGCATCGCTGACCTCCAGGTGCATGGTTCGCGCCCGAATGTCGATGTCGATGATGTCGCCGTCCTGCACCAAGCCGATAGGCCCGCCCGCGGCAGCCTCAGGCGAGACATGGCCGATGCTGGAGCCGCGCGTCGCGCCGCTGAAGCGACCGTCGGTGATGAGCGCGACCGATGATCCCAGGCCCATGCCCATGATATTCGACGTGGGCGCGAGCATCTCCTGCATCCCCGGTCCGCCCTTCGGCCCTTCGTAACGGATGACCACCACATCGCCGGCCTTAACGCGGCCACCGAGGATGCCTGTATTCGCCTCGTCGTGCGAATCAAAGACCACCGCCGGTCCCCGATGGTGCATCATCTCGGGCAGGATGCCCGCGGTCTTGACGACCGCGCCCTCAGGCGCTAGGTTGCCGAAGAGGATGGCGAGCCCGCCGCGCTCGCTGTACGGATTTTCCAGCGGGCGAATGCACCCGCGATCCCGGCTCTCCGCTCCAGCCACGTTCTCGTATAGTGTCTTCCCCGTCACTGTCATCGCATCGCCGTGGAGGATGCCGGGCCGTTTGAACAGCTCCCACAGGATGGCGGACACCCCGCCCGCACGATCTACATCCTCGACATGGTAGTTAGAAGACGGCGACACCTTGCAGATGTTCGGCACGCGTTCGGCTACCTCGTTCAGGCGGGACAGCGGATAGTCCACGCCCGCCTCCTGCGCCAGCGCCAGCGTATGCAGAACGGTGTTAGTCGAGCCGCCCATCGCCATGTCCAGTGCAAACGCGTTGTCGATGGCATCCGGGGTCACGATGTCGCGCGGGCACAGGTTGCGTTCAACGAGATGCAGCAACTGTGTTGCCGCGCGCTGCGCCAGTTGCTCGCGGCGGGGATCGACGGCAAGGATCGTGCCGTTGCCCGGCAGCGCCAGCCCCAGCGCCTCGCACAGGCAGTTCATTGAATTGGCGGTGAACATGCCGGAACAGGAGCCGCAGGTCGGGCACGCGGCCGCTTCCAGTTCGTCCAGCTCCGCCACAGTAATCTTGCCGCTGTTGTACGCGCCGACGCCCTCGAACACCGACATCAAGTCCACGACACGGCCAGCTGCAGTCGTGCCCGCCTTCATCGGCCCGCCGCTGACGAAGATGGTCGGCACGTTCAGGCGCATCGTGGCCATCAGCATCCCGGGCACAATCTTGTCGCAGTTGGGGATGCAAATCATGCCGTCGAACCAGTGCGCGGCGATCATCGTCTCCACGGCGTCTGCGATGAGCTCGCGGCTCGCGAGGCTGTACTTCATCCCGATGTGGCCCATCGCGATGCCGTCGTCGACGCCGATGGTGTTGAACATGAAGGGCACGCCGCCCGCCGCGCGCACGGCTGCGCGGACGACCTCCCCGAACTCCTTCAGATGGACGTGGCCGGGGATGATGTCGGTGTATGAGTTGGCGATGGCGATGAACGGCTTGTTCCAGTCGTCTTCGCTCTGGATGACGCCGGTGGCGCGCAACAATGAACGATGGGGTGCGCGCTCAAACCCCTTCTTGACCATATCAGACCGCATAGTGTCCTCCGAAAAGGTTCCGCCACGAATTGCACGAAAAGGACGAATTAGACGAGAGAGCAAGATATCCGTAGGATTCGTCGCTTTCGTTCAATTCGTGGCAGAAAACGCCTCTGTAGCTCTAGAGCCTCTCGGCAACAGCCGAACCCATGTCGCGCGTGTCCAGCAGGGTGCCGCCGGGGGTCATAATGTCGCGGCAGCGATAGCCCGCGGCCAGGACCGCGTCGACTGCGGCCTCGACGGCATCTGCTTCCGCGGGCAGATCGAGCGACCAGCGCAGCATTAGCGCGCAACTCAGGATAGTTGCCAACGGGTTCGCGATGCCCTGCCCCGCGATATCCGGCGCGCTGCCATGGATCGGCTCGTATAGCCCCATCCGCCGTCCACTGCCATTGCCTGCGTCGCCCAAGGATGCCGACGGCAGCATGCCCATGCTCCCGGCCAGCATTGAGGCCTCGTCCGAGAGGATGTCGCCGAACATATTCTCAGTGGCAATCACGTCGAAGTCCGACGGCCGGCGGATGAGGTACATTGCGCAGGCATCGACCAGGATGTCTTCGAGCTGCACATCGGGGTAATCCGCGGCAACCTCATGCGCGACCGTGCGCCAGAGACGCGACGACGCCAGCACGTTCGCCTTGTCGACCGACGTCACCTTGCCCCGGCGACCGCGCGCCAGCTCGAACGCCATACGCATCAAGCGGCTGATCTCGCCCTCGGTGTAGCGCAGCGTGTCCACCGCCTCCCGGTCGGGCGCCTGGCCCGACTGGCCTTGCGGCTTCCCAAAGTACAACCCGCCCGTCAGCTCGCGCAGGATTAGCATATCGACGGCGGTCACAACCTCCGGCTTGAGGGACGAAGCGCCGGCCAGCGCCCCGTACACCTTGACCGGCCGCAGGTTGGCATACAGCCCCAGCGCGGCACGGATGCCGAGCAAGCCCTGCTCCGGGCGGACGGCCGCATGCGGGTCGCTCCATTTCGGCCCGCCCACCGCACCGAGCAGCACGGCATCGCTGGCCTGGCAGGCAGCGACCGCCGCATCGGGCAGGGGGCTGCCTGTCTCGTCGATGGCAATGCCGCCGATCAGCGCGTCCGTAAACTCGAAGCTGTGACCGTAGCGGTCGGCGACCCGGCGCAGGACTCTGACGCCCTCAGCCACGACTTCCGGCCCAATGCCGTCGCCGCCGAGCAGCGTTATTCGTGCGTGCATAACGATCCTTTCTGAATGAACCGCGAAGACACAAAGAGCGCAAAGAAATCACCTTTCGCGTTCTTCGCGCCTTCGCGGTTCAGATTCTACGTATCCGTCAGCAGCGCGTACTCCATGCTGTCGGCCAGGGCCTGCCAGGAGGAGTCGATGATGTTCGTCGAGCTGCCGACGGTGCTCCAGGTGGAGCGGGTATTGCGGGTGTCGATGATGACGCGGGTGGTTGCACCCGTGGCCGCGTTGCTGTCGAGGATACGCACCTTGTAGTCTGCCAGTTGGACATCGGCAAGGTGCGGATAGTGCGGCAGGAGCGCCTTGCGCAGGGCCCTGTCCAGCGCGTTGACCGGTCCGTTGCCCTCCGCCGCAGTGTGCATCACCTCGTCGCCCACCTTAACCTTGACGCTGGCCTCCGCCAACAGGCCGCGGCCCTGGCGCTGCTCCACGACGACCATGAAGTCGATCAGCTCGAAGGGAGGGCGATAGCCGGGACGCAGCCGGTGGAGCATCAGCAGAACCGACGCCTCCGCACCCTCGAAATAAAAGCCGCGGCTCTCCAGCTCCTTGACCTGCGCCAGGACCTGCTTCACCTCCTCCTTGCTGGCGTCCATTCCGAATTCCTGTGCTTTGTAGAGGAGGTTGCCCCGCCCCGACAGCTCGCTCACCAGCACGCGCTTCTCGTTGCCCACGAGCGCCGGATCGATGTGCTGGTAACTCTGTTCGACCTTCATCACTGCGGCCACGTGGATGCCGCCCTTGTGCGCGAACGCACTGGCCCCGACGTAGGGCTGGTGGGTGTCATGGCTCACATTGGCTGTCTCTGCAACGAAGCGCGAGAGTTCTGTCAGGCGGCACAGCTCGTCATCCGCCAGGCAGCGATAGCCCAGCTTGAGCTGGAGGTTGGCGATGGTTGCGCACAGATCGCAGTTGCCCACGCGCTCACCGATGCCGTTGACCGTGCCCTGTACCTGCGTCGCGCCCCCGCGCACCCCGGCGAGCGCATTGGCAACCGCCACTCCGCCATCGTTGTGTGTGTGGATACCAATCGCGGCCGGGGCCATGCCCTGCTCAGCAGCAGCTTGTTCGAGATGGCGCCGCGTCTCCGCGGTGACTTCCTCGACCTCCCATGGCAGCGCGCCGCCGTTCGTGTCGCACAGGACGATATATTCCGCCCCGGCAGCCTGCGCCGCGCGGACGCAGGCCAGCGCATACTCGCGGTTCGCCTTGAAGCCGTCGAAGTAGTGCTCGGCGTCATAAAAGACACGGCGTCCATGCTCACTGAGGTAGGCCACCGTGTCTCTGATCATCGCCAGATTCTCATCCAGCGTCGTCTCGAGGACGTGCGTGACATGCAGGTCGGAGCTTTTGCCGACGAGGGTCACAACCGGCGTAGCCGCGTCCAGCAACATGGCGACCTGCGGATCGGCCTCGCACGTCATGCCCGCGCGGCGCGTCGAGCCGAACGCGGCGATCTGCGCCTGCTGCAGCGGAGTGGTCTGCATCCGCCGGAAGAAATCGGCATCCTTCGCGTTCGAGCCGGGCCAGCCGCCCTCGATGAAGGGGATGCCGATGTCATCCAGCCGCTGGGCAATCTTGACCTTGTCTTCCAGGGAGAATGAGATACCCTCGGCCTGCGCGCCATCGCGGAGTGTAGTGTCATAAACGTATATATGGTCATGCATCGGCATGTACCCCCCGTCCGTGGTGGCGAGCTTACGCGCGAGCCGCCTCGTACTGCTCGATTGCCGGCACGTGGCCCAACAGGTAGCCCAGTTCGTCCACGCCCTGCAGCAGGCAGGTGCGCGCAAACGGGTCTATCTTGAAGTCGAAGGCCGTCCCGTCGGGCAGCGTGACCGTCTGCGCAGCAAGGTCCACGCGGTACTCGCCATCCCCCTGCGCGGCGGCCAGCGCGAACAGCCGCTCGTGCGTCGCGGTGTCCACTACGATAGGCAGCAGACCATTCTTCAGCGAGTTATTGCGGAAGATATCGGCAAACGAGGTGCTGATGACCGCGCGAAAGCCATAGCCCAGCAGCGCCCAGGGTGCGTGTTCGCGCGAGCTGCCGCAGCCGAAGTTGTCGCCGGCGAGCAACAGCGCCGCGCCCCGGCTCTCAGGCCGGTTCAGGATGAAATCGGGCCGCGGTTGGCCGTCCGCGTCATAGCGCCAGTCCGCGAACAGGTTGGCCCCGAGGCCGGCGGTGTCCGTCGTCTTGAGGAAGCGCGCCGGGATAATCTGGTCGGTGTCCACGTTCTCCGCAGGGAGCAGGACAACCCGGCTGGTAAAAGCAGTAAATGGTTCCACGATCTGCCTCACATGAGCGACCGGACGTCGGTCAGGACGCCGGTCACAGCGGCTGCGGCCGCGGTCAGCGGGCTGGCAAGGAAGGTGCGGCCGCCCGGGCCCTGGCGCCCCTCGAAGTTGCGGTTGCTCGTGCTGACGGCATACTGGCCGGGCGTGAGCTGGTCGCCGTTCATCGCGATGCACATGCTGCATCCGGGCTCGCGCCACTCGCAGCCAGCCGCGCGGAAGACCTCGTCCAGCCGCTCGGCCTCGGCCTCCGCCTTGACCTGTTGCGAGCCGGGCACGACGAGCGCCCGCACGCCCTCGGCCACACGCCGCCCGCGCAGCACATCCGCGGCCTGTCGCAGGTCCGAGATGCGGCCGTTGGTGCAGCTGCCGATGAACACGACATCCACCGGCTGGCCCTGGAGCGCCTGGCCGGGCTGCAAGCCCATATAAGCCAGCGCCTTCTCCAACGCGCGACGTTGAGCCGGGTCGCGCGCCTCGGCTGGATCAGGCACGCAGCCCGTGATGGGTGCAGCCATCCCTGGATTCGTGCCGTAAGTGACCATCGGTTCGAGCGCTGAGGCATCCAGCGTGACTGAACGGTCGAAGGTCGCACCCTCGTCGCTCGGCAGTTGCCGCCAGGCGGCGACAGCCGCGTCCCACGCCGAGGCCCGCGGTGCAAACGGCCGGTCCGCCAGATATCCGAAGGTGGTATCATCCGGCGCAACCAGCCCGGCCCGCGCGCCGCCCTCGATGCTCATGTTGCAGACGGTCATCCGCCCTTCCATCGACAGGCTGCGGATGGCCGAGCCGGTGTACTCGAACACATGGCCCGTGCCGCCGCCGATGCCGATCCGGCTGATGAGCGACAGGATGATGTCCTTGGGGCCGACGCCGGGACGGAGTTGGCCGTCCACCCGCACCTCGAAGGTCTTGGGCTTGTGCTGGAGGAGGCACTGGGTCGCCAGGACGTGGCCGACCTCGCTCGTGCCGATGCCGAACGCGAGGCTGCCGAAGGCGCCGTGCGTGGCCGTGTGGCTGTCGCCGCAGACGATGGTCATGCCCGGCTGCGTCCGGCCCAGCTCCGGCCCGATGACATGGACGATCCCCTGCCGGCCCGTCGCGGGGCTGTACAGGGGCACATCGAACTCCTGGCAGTTTGTCGCCAGTTGCGCGACCTGCTTCGCGGCCAGCGCATCCATGATGGGCAGGCTGCGGTCGTAGGTCGGTATGCTGTGATCCACGGTCGCCAGCGTCTTGTCCGGCCGGCGTACCTTCAGCCCGCGTTCGCGGAGCGTCTGGAACGCCTGCGGCGATGTAACCTCGTGGACGAGGTGCAAGTCGATGTACAGAACGGCCGGGCTGTCCGGCTCCTGGGTCACGACATGCGCGGCCCAGATTTTATCCAACAGTGTTCTTGGCATTGTCGCACCTTTGAATGGAACGCAGATTGGACTGATCTAACTGATAAGTCTGCTCAGGCTTTTACTGAATCTGACTACTATCAGAGCAAATCAGTCCAATTTGCGTCATCAGTGTCCTATTCGCCCCTGCGAACGGTGAGCATCTTGTTGAGCGCGCTCATGTAGGCCTTCGCACTCGCAACGATGATATCGGTGTCCGCGCCGTGGCCGCTATACGTACGCGCACGCGGGCCTGTCTGCGGATTGAGCGGTTCTTCGCCGTTGCCATTTGTCCCCGGCGCGGTCGGCTCGATGCGAATCGTCACTTCGCCCACCGCGTCGATGCCCTCTGTCACCGCCTGAATGCTGAACTCGGTGAGCACGTTGGGCACCTGTACGATGCGGTTAATGGCCCGGTACACCGAATCCACCGGCCCCGTGCCGATAGCCGCATCTTCCCGCGTCACGCCGTCCGGCCCGCGCAGTCGCACGGTGGCCGTGGGCCGCAGCCCGCTGCCCGACGACACCTGCACATGCTGGAGCCGCCACAGCTCGACCGGCTGGTAAACCTCATCGTTGATGATGGCCTCGATATCGGGGTCGCTGACGATCTTCTTCTTGTCGCACAGTTCCTTGAAACGCTCGAACACCCGGTTGAGGTCCTCGGCAGTCAGCTCGTACCCCAGCTCGGCCACTTTCGTCTGGAAGGCATGGCGGCCGCTGTGCTTGCCCAGCACCAGCCGGCTCTCGTTGATGCCGATGGTTTCGGGTCGCATGATCTCGTACGTGAGCGGGTTCTTGAGCATGCCGTCCTGGTGAATGCCGGCCTCATGCGCGAAGGCATTCGCGCCGACGATGGCCTTGTTTGGCTGCACGGGGATACCGGTGTATGCGCTCACCAGGCGGCTGATGCGCGCAATCTGCGTCGTGTCGATGTTCGTGTGCACGCCGTAGACCGTGGGACGGGTGTGCAGCGCCATCACGATTTCTTCGAGCGAGGTGTTGCCGGCCCGCTCGCCGATGCCGTTCATCGTGACTTCCGCCTGCCGGGCGCCGTTCTGGATCGCGGCCAGGGTATTCGCGGTGGCGAGGCCTAGATCATTATGACAATGAGCAGAGATAATGACATCCTGCGCGCCCGGCACATGCTCGCGGATGCCCGCGATAAGTGCACCGAATTCCTGTGGTGTGGTATAGCCTACGGTGTCAGGGATATTCAGCGTGGTCGCGCCGGCCTTGATGGCCACCTCGAGGACCTGGTAGAGGAACTCGGGATCGGAACGACCGCCGTCCTCCGGAGAGAACTCGACATCCTCACACAGGCTGCGCGCGTAGGCCACCATTTCATCCACCCGGCGCACGCATTCCTCACGGCTGATGCGCAGCTTGTGCTGGAGGTGGATGTCCGAGGTGGCAAGGAAGGTGTGGATGCGAGGCCGGCGCGCCGGCTTCACTGCGTCCCATGCCCGGTCGATGTCGGCCTTGTTCGCCCGTGCCAGGCCCGTGATGATGGGCGCATCGTCGCCCTGCCCGATCTCGACCGCGATGCGGCGGACCGCCTCGTAGTCGCCCGGCGATGCGATAGGGAAGCCGGCCTCGATGACATCCACGCCCAGCCGGACCAGCTGGCGCGCGATCTCCAGCTTCTCGTCGATGTTCAGCGTTGCGCCCGGCGACTGCTCGCCGTCGCGCAACGTCGTGTCAAAAATGCGAACAACGTCTGTCATACGTCCCCCTTTGCTGCCACGAATTGCACGAATCGAACGAATGCCACGAATCTCTCCATATCCGGCTTAGTTCGTGTCCATTCGTTTCATTCGTCCAATTCGTGGCAACCGCCCTATGCTCCACCGGCGCCCGGCTTGACCTCTTTCGGGTTCAGCCACGGCATCATGCGGCGCAGGTTACGGCCGACTTCCTCAACCTGGCTGGTCATCTCGTCTTCGCGGGTCTTGTTGAAGACCGGGCGGCCTTCCGCGTTCTCGTCCATCCATTCTTCGGCATACGCGCCGCTCTGGATTTCCGCCAGAATCTTCTTCATCTCCGCGCGCACGTGGTCATCGACGATGCGCGGACCCGACCGGTAGTCGCCGTGCTCCGCGGTGTCGCTGACCGAATAACGCATGTACGACAGCCCGCCCTGGTAGATCAGGTCGACGATGAGCTTCATCTCGTGGATGCACTCGAAATAGGCGATTTCCGGCTGGTAGCCCGCCGCGACCAGCGTCTCGAACCCGGCCTTCATCAGGTTGGACACGCCGCCGCACAGGACGGCCTGCTCACCGAACAGGTCGGTCTCGGTCTCTTCAGCGAAGGTGGTCTCCAGCACGCCCGCGCGGCCCGCGCCGAGCGCGCTCGCATAGGCCAAAGCATTGGCCTTCGCCTGCCCGCTCGCATCCTGGTACACAGCCAGCAGGGCCGGGACACCCTGCCCCGCGACATAGGTTTCCCTTACGCGGTGCCCGGGGCCTTTCGGCGCAATCATGGACACATCTACATCGGGGGGCGGCACAATCTGGCCGAAGCGGATGTTGAACCCGTGCGCGAACATCAGCGTCTTGCCGGCCTGCAGCACGGGCGCGATTTCCTCTCGGTAAAGCTTGCCCTGGCCGACGTCGGGGGTGAGGATCATGATGACATCGGCCGCACGCGCTGCGTCGGCCACCGTCATGGGGGTGAGACCCGCAGCCTCGACCTTGCTCCAGGACTTACTGCCCGGATAAAGTCCCACGACGACATGGACGCCCGACTCGTGGAGGTTGAGTGCGTGGGCATGGCCCTGGCTGCCGAACCCGATGATGGCTACGGTCTTGCCCGCCAACCGGCCCAGGTCTGCATCGCTGTCGTAATAGATGTTTGCCATTGCGTGAAATCTCCTTGATGAACTCGTAGATAGAAGACGCAGAGACGTTCCGCCGGGCCAGACGGCTCCGGCACAACGTCTCTACTACATACCAAGATTGCGCGGCATGCGCGGATCGTCGTCGAAGTGATAACCGTTGCTCCCCACCCCCACAGGCACAGGCTCCCCTTCGGTTTCTTGCTCATGCCCGTTGCCGCTCTCGTCCGGTGCCACGCCGGTGAAATGGCCTGAGCCGCGCACCATCGCGACCAAGCCCGTGCGCACCATCTCGATGATGCCGTAGGGCTGCAGCATCTCGACCACGGAGTCTATCTTCGCCTCCGGCCCGGTGACCTCGATGATCATCGAGTCCAGGCAAACATCCACGACCTTTGCCCGGTAGATGTC
Source organism: uncultured Anaerolineales bacterium (assembly GCA_964614645.1). GTDB lineage: Bacteria > Chloroflexota > Anaerolineae > CG2-30-64-16 > CG2-30-64-16 > MWBF01. The sequence continues at coordinate 21,649 of CAZTMA010000023.1, read as the reverse complement.
CATCAACTGGACGATCTCAAACCGCGTATGCTGGTTGATGCGCACCTTAATCAGCGCCAGGTCGCGCATGACCGCGGGCTGCCGGGTAACGTCCTGTACGTCCACAACGTTGACCAGCTTGAACAGGTTCGCCTGGACCTGATTGGCATCGGTCTTGTTGGCATCGACGACGATCGTCATGCGCGACATTTCCGGCGTGTCCGTGTGCCCGACAGTCAGGCTCTCGATATTAAACCCGCGGCGGCGGAACAGGCTGGCGACGCGTGTCAGGACGCCCGGCTTATTCTCCACCAGCGCCACCAGCACGTGCGGCGCGCGATGCCCCTCAGTGGTTCGATCTATGTATGGCATAAGTCCCCCTCTACCGATTACAGATTGCAGATTGAAGATTCGGGCCGAGCTTAGGGCGTCTCAAATCTTCAATCTGTAATCTGCAATCTTCAATGGTTAATAGCCCGCCGCGATGCGCTCGGCGGCCGGGCGGCGGTACATGTCGTTCAGCGCCTTGCCCGGCGCGACCATCGGATAAACGTTGACCTCTTCCTCGACCACAAAGTCCATCAGGACCGGGCCGGGCACGGAGCGCGCCTCGATGATGAGGTCATCCACATCACGGGCGCGCGTAGCGCGCATCCCGGTGATGCCATAGGCATCGGCCAGCTTGAGCAGGTCCGGGGCCTTGATCGACACCTCGGAGTAACGCTTGCCGTGGATCAACTCTTGCCACTGGCGCACCATGCCCAGGTAACCGTTACGCATGACCGCTATCTTCACGGGCAGTTCTTCCTGCATAATCGTCGCCAGCTCGGGCAGCGCCATCTGGAACCCACCGTCGCCCACGACTACCCATACTTCCTCGTCGCGGCGGGCGAACTGCGCGCCGATGGCCGCGGGGATGCCGTAGCCCATCGCGCCCAGGCCGCCGGAGGTCAATAGCTGGTTGGGCCGCTCGTGGCGGTAGTACTGGGCCACCCACATCTGGTGTTGGCCCACATCGGTCACCATCAGTGCAGGCGCGCCGCGGGTCGCGCGGTGGATCGCGTCGATGACGAAGGGGACATGCGGCGCGCCGTCGCAAGCCGTGCCCGACAGGATATCGCGCGCCGTCGTGTCATTGCGCCACGCCTCGATCTGGCTGAACCAGGCCGACCGGTCGCGCGGCTCCACCAGGGGCAGGAGTTGCGCCAACACCTGCTTCACGTCGCCCACGATGCCCAGGTCTGCCGTGACGTTCTTGCCAATTTCCGCCGGGTCGATGTCTACATGGATCACATCGGCGTGCTGCGCATAGGTTGCCAAGTTGCCTGTCACCCGGTCATCGAACCGCATGCCCAAGGCGATGAGCAGGTCCGCGTTCTGGATGGCCTCGTTGACGAACGCTTCGCCGTGCATGCCCATCATGCGCAGGTTCAGCGGATGTGATTCGGCGATGCTGCCGATGCCGAGCAGCGTGGTGGAGATGGGAATCTGGCCCCGTTCGGCCAAGGTGCGCAGCTCGTCATGCGCATCGGCGAGGATGATACCGTGGCCCGCCAGGATGATCGGCCGCCGCGCGGTGTTGATATAGGCAGCGGCTCGCCGGATCTGTTCCTCGCGGCCCCGGATGTTCAGCCGATAGCCGGGGAGACGCAGTCGGATGGCGTCATAGTCGAACTCGGTGGACTTAAATTGGACGTCCTTGCAGATATCTACCAGCACCGGGCCGGGCCGGCCGGAACGAGCGATATGGAACGCTTCCTTCATCACGGCGGCGAGCTCTTCCACATCCGTCACGAGGTAATTATGCTTGGTGACGGGGAGCGTGACGCCGGTGACGTCCGTCTCCTGAAATGCATCTGTGCCGACAAGATGCGAGGCGACCTGGCCGGTGATGGCAACGACGGGGATCGAGTCCATCATCGCGCCGGCGAGACCGGTAACGAGGTTTGTGGCGCCGGGGCCCGACGTTGCCATGCAGACGCCGACCCCGCCCGAGGCCCGGGCGAAGCCATCGGCTGCAAACGCGGCATTCTCTTCGTGGCGCACCAGTACGTGATGGACGGGATAGTCCAACAACGCATCGTAGGCGGGCATGATGGCGCCGCCGGGATAACCGAAGACGACACTGACGCCCTCACGCATCAGGCTCTCCCAGATGATTTGCGCACCTGTCCGTTGCATGTTACCTCCAAAGAATGGGTATGGGAACGATTGAGCGGGGCACGGGGCGTTGTGCCGGGGTGCTATCGTAGCAGAAAGGATGGCAGAAAAAAGGACCTCCCGCTTGGGAGGCCCTTTTCAGGGTTCAGACTCTACGTTGACTCTGTGTCCGGCTGGTTCAGGGCCTCCCAAGTGGTGTCAGCTCCTTGACAACAAGGAGCTTGCTAATAAGAACCAGAACCAGGCCGGAAGCTGTTATCATCTGCTTGACTCGCTCTCTTTTCGAGTGTCAGGACTCTAACATAGGTGACCCAGCTTGTCAAACCGCGAAAAATGGGTCAAGGGCGTCTTCCGGTTGGGAGGTGAAGCCGTTCAAGTGGTAGAATACCGTAACAACTCATCCTCGACTCCACGGAAAATGCCATGAACTACACCTATAACGATATTGCCAAGATGATCGACCATTCGCTGCTCAATCCCACGCTGACCGCAGCGGAACTGGAGCAGGGTATCCTCGTGGCCCGCACGTACGATGTCGCCAGCGTCTGCATCATGCCCTACTATCTCCATCGCTGTGCGGAAATGCTGGACGGCAGCGCCGTCGTGCCCAGCACGACCATCGGCTTCCCGCACGGCGGGCATACCACTGCGGCAAAGGTTGCAGAGGCACGCCAGGCTCTCGCCGACGGCGGAGTCGAGCTGGACATGGTCGCCAACATTAGCGCGGTCTTGAGCGGCCGCTGGGACTACGTCCGGGCTGACATCGCCGCGGTCAAGGATGTGACGCACGCGGCGGGCGGCAAGGTCAAGGTCATCTTCGAGAACTGCTACCTGAGCGACGACCAGAAGATTCGTCTCTGCGAAATCTGCGGCGACCTGCGGGTCGACTGGGTCAAAACCTCCACCGGCTACGGCAGCGGCGGCGCGACCGACGCCGACCTCCGGTTGATGCGCGCTCACGCGCCTGCGCACGTGCAGGTCAAGGCCGCGGGCGGCGTGCGCACGCTGGATCGCGCGCTCGAAGTGCGCGCGTTGGGCGTCACCCGCTTTGGCGCAACCCAGACCGTCGCGATCCTGGAGGAATGTAAGCGCAGGCTCAGGGCATCATAGAATCCTTGGATGCGAAGTGCGCCTCCAAAGATGCGTGGACCTGGTATTTTCATCATAGAAAGGAACCTCATCATGGCCTATCTCCCCGCAGCGGAGCGGTACGACACGATGCAGTATCGGCGGACGGGGCGCAGCGGTCTGCTGTTGCCCGCCATTTCCCTCGGCTTATGGCACAACTTCGGCGGCGTGGACACACTGGAAAACGCCCGCGCGATGATTCACCGGGCCTTCGACCTCGGCATCACCCACTTCGACCTGGCAAACAACTATGGCCCGCCGCCCGGCTCGGCCGAAGAGAACTTCGGTCGCATCTTCAGCCAGGACCTCGCCGCTTATCGCGATGAGCTCATCATCTCGTCGAAGGCGGGCTACCGCATGTGGCCCGGGCCGTACGGCGAGTGGGGCTCGCGCAAATACCTCATCGCCAGCCTCGACCAGAGCCTCAAGCGCATGGGCCTGGACTACGTCGATGTCTTCTACAGTCACCGGCCCGACCCGAACACCCCGCTTGAAGAAACCATGCTGGCGCTCGACTATGCCGTGCGCAGCGGCCGCGCACTCTACGCGGGCATCTCGTCCTACAACCCGGAGCAGACGCGCCGCGCCGCGGCCATCCTGCGCGAGTTGGGCACGCCCTGTCTCATCCACCAGCCGGTATACAGCATGTTCAACCGGTGGATCGAGCCCGAACTGCTGGACGTGCTGGCCGAGGAAGGCATCGGGTGCATCGTGTTCTCGCCGCTTGCCCAGGGCCTGTTGACGGGCAAGTACCTCCAGGGGATTCCGGCTGATTCACGTGCGGCCAAGCCTCACGGCTTCCTGAAGCCCGAACAGCTCACCGACGACAAGCTGGCAAAGGTGCGCCGGCTCAACGAGATTGCACAGGCGCGCGGCCAATCGCTGACGCAGCTTGCGCTGGCATGGGTGCTGCGACACGCCGGCATGACTTCCGCGCTCATCGGCGCAAGCAAAGTCAGCCAGATCGAAGAGTGCGTAGCCTCCCTCTCGAACCTGGCCTTCAGCGCGGACGAGCTGTCACAGATAGACGCAATTCTGGTGTAACTCCTGAGGTGATTTCATGCATCACGAACCCGACAATACCGCGGCGCGGGTCGAAGACCTCCTGCGCCAACTGACCCTGGCCGAGAAGGTGTCGCTGCTTTCGGGCATCGACAACTGGCGGACCGCGCCGGTCGAGCGGCTCGGCATCCCATCGCTGACCATGACCGACGGCCCGCACGGCGTCCGCGCGACCATCCCAGAGGGCAGCCGTAAGAATTCCCCCGCCACCGCATTCCCGACCGGTTCCGCGATGGGCGCAACGTGGAACCCGGCATTGATCGAGCGGGCCGCGCAGGCGATGGCCGAGGAGACCCTCGCGCTGGAGTGCGATGTCCTGCTCGGCCCCTGCGTCAACATCATCCGCACGCCGCTGGCCGGACGCAACTTCGAGACCTACTCGGAGGACCCCTACCTTGCCGGCCAGATCGGCGCGGCCTGGGTCCGGGGTGTGCAAGGCCAGGGTGTGGGCGCTTCGCTCAAGCACTACGCTTGCAACAACCAGGAGATCGAGCGTTTCCGCAGTAGTTCCGAGCTAGACGAGCGCACGCTCCGCGAGATTTACCTACCGCAGTTCGAGACCATCGTCAAGGACACCGCGCCGTGGACCGTCATGTGCTCCTACAACCGCATCAACGGCGAATACGCCAGCGAGAACTATTACCTGCTGACCAAGATCCTGCGCGACGAGTGGGGCTTCGACGGCGTGGTCGTTTCGGACTGGGGCGCGAATCACACCATCACCGACTCCATCGAGGGTGGGCTGGACTTGGAGATGCCCGGCCCGGCCAAGTACTACGGCCGGCTGCTGGTCGAGGCGGTGCGCAACTGGCAGATCGAAGCGGAGACCGTGGACGCAGCGGTCCGCCGCATCCTGCGCATGATCGTGCGGTCCGGCCGCATGGACGCACCGCGGCCTGCGGGCAGCCTTAACACGCCGGAGCACCAGGCCCTCGCGCGCGAGGTGGCCGAGGAAGCCATCACGCTCCTCAAGAACGACGGCGCGGTTCTGCCGCTGGACCTGGCGAAGGTCAAGACGTTGGCCGTCATCGGACCGAGCGCCGCGACCTTGCAGGTCACGGGGGGAGGCAGTTCCTATGCGGAGCCGCCCTACCGGGTCAGCCCGCTGCAGGGGCTGCGCGAGCTGCTGGGCGGCCGGGTGACGATCCGCTATGAGATGGGCTGCGACAACATGGTCGAGCCGCCCGTGCTCAAGGCAGCCGATGTCGTGCCTGCGGCCGACGGCAGCAGCGGGCTGGTGGGTGAGTACTTCGCCAGCCAGGACTTCTTGGGCGAGCCCGTGCGCGTCCAGCCAGAGCCCAAGATCGACAACCGGTGGTGGCCGGGCATCGGCCCCGCGGGTCTGACCAAGGGCTTCTCCGCCCGCTACACCGCACGTTATCCGGCCGAAGGCGGCACCTACCTCATCAAGCTCCAGAACATCGGGGCCGCGCGCGTATACCTGGACGGCCGGCTCATCCTGGAAAACAGCGTAAACCGCGTCTCCGAGATGGAAGGACCGAGCGGCGCTGAGGTCGAGCAGGAGCTGGCGGCAGGCGAACACGACCTGAAAATCGAGTTCGTGCGTCCGGCGGATTCCAGCCGGGGGTTCATCAAGTTCATGATCGGCCGCAAGGTCGGGCAGGACGGCATCGACCGGGCCGCAGCGCTGGCTGCTGAGTGCGATGCCGCGCTGGTCTTCGTCGGGATGCCCGAAGGATACGAGAGCGAAGGCTGGGACAACCGCACGGACCTGACGCTGCCCGGCCTGCAGGACGCCCTGGTATCCGCCGTAGTCGCGGCGAATCCGCAGACCGCCGTCATCCTCAACGCAGGCGCGCCGGTCAGCCTGCCGTGGCTGGACGCGGCGCCGGCGGTCGTCAACCAGTTCTACCCCGGCATGGAGGGCGGCCGCGCGATTGCGCGCGTCCTGACCGGCGAGGTCAACCCGTCGGGCAAGCTCACGTCCACGTTCCCGGTGCGGCTGGAGGATACGCCCGCGTACCTCAACTCCTGTGTGCCGGGTGCGCGGCTGGTCCACTACGGCGAGGGCATCTTCGTCGGCTACAGGCACTACGAGGCCCGGCACGTTGCCCCGCGCCTGCCCTTCGGTCACGGGCTGTCGTATACGACGTTCGAGTACAGCGATCTGCACGCGCCGGCGACGGCCGCCATCGGGGAGCCGGTGACGGTCAGCGTGACCGTGCGCAACACGGGTAGTCGTGCAGGCAAGGAAACGCTTCAGCTCTATGTCAGCGACCTGCAGGCATCGCTGCCCAGGCCAGCCAAGGAACTCAAGGGGTTCGCAAAGGTGGACCTCGCCCCTGACGCGGCAGAGACCGTGACGTTCACACTCGATCGCCGGGCCTTCGCGTTCTATGAGCCGGTCCAGGGCGAGTGGGTCGTGGAGCCGGGCGAGTTCGAGATCCTGGTGGGCAGTTCGTCGGCGGATGTGCGGTTGGCCGGCATCCTCACGCTTGCGTAGACAGGGGCGGCGCAGCGGATGTCACTTCGCTCTCAAACGGATAAACGGATGGCTACGCCTCGCGCACACGCCCATCCGTTTATCCGGTGCGCCCTAATCCGTTGCATCGCCCTTCCCGGAGCACATAATGAGCGAAACACAACAACCCCTTCCCCGCATCCAGGTCAGCGAGAACGGACGCTACCTCATCACCGAGACAGGCGCGCCTTTCTTCTGGCTGGCCGACACCGCGTGGGAGTTGTTCCACCGGCTCCGGCGGGAGGAAGCCGCGCTCTACTTCGCAGACCGGGCCGCGAAGCGTTTCACGGTCATCCAGGCGGTCGTGCTGGCCGAGTTCGCCGGGCTGACCGAGCCGAACGCGTACGGCGACCTGCCCCTGGATGATCTCGAACCGAGGCGGCTCAACGCAGCCTACTTCCGGCTGGTGGATGACTACATCGACCTCGCCGCAGCCCACGGTCTCTACGTCGGCCTGCTGCCGACCTGGGGCGACAAGGTGACGCCCATCTGGGGCACGGGGCCGTGCATCTTCGACGCGGAGAACGCGCGCGAGTACGGCTACCGGCTGGGGGAACGATACCGAAATCGCACCAATGTCCTCTGGGTGCTGGGCGGTGACCGACCTGCCGCACACAACGACACGGACTATCGCCCGGTCTGGCGGGGCATGGCCGAGGGGATTCGCGCGGGAGTGGTTGGCCCCGCCCTGATGACGTATCACCCAATGGGCGGCCATTCATCTGCGGAGTGGCTGCACGACGAACCATGGCTCGACATGAACATGATGCAGTCGGGCCACGGCAACGGCCGCGACGCGCCCGTATGGGACATGCTCGCGGCCGACTACACGCGGACGCCGGTCAAGCCGGTGCTTGACGGTGAACCGAACTACGAGGACCACCCCGTCAATCCCTGGCCCTCGTGGGACCCGGCCAACGGCTACTTCCGCGACCACGACGTCCGCAAGCAGCTTTACCGCTCAGTGTTTGCGGGCGGCTGCGGGGTGACCTACGGCCATCATGCCATCTGGCAGTTCGGCGGCACGCGCTACCCGCTCATCAACCGCGCAGACCGAAGTTGGCTGGAAGCCCTCGACCGGCCGGGCGCTGCGCAGGTCGCGCACCTGCGCAACCTCATGCTCTCCCGCCCGTACTTATCACGGGAGCCGGATCAGTCTTTGCTGCTGTCGGCGGAGGGCGAGCGGGGCGACCATGTGCAGGCCACGCGAGATGCGGCAGGCAGCTACGCGTTCGTTTACCTGCCCCGGCCGCTACAGGTCACTGTGGACCTGAGCAAGCTGAACGGCCCGCAGGTCTCCGCCTGGTGGTATGATCCGGTCACTGGGGGATCCCATCTGGAGGGTGCGTATCCGGCAGAGGCCGGCGTCACGTTCTCGCCGCCCGGCCACCGCCCCGACTGGGTGCTGGTGCTGGACGAGTCTGCGCGCGGATTCGGCCCGCCGGGCAGATAGGATCTTTTCGAGAAAGGAGTCCGCATTCTCAGATGCGGACGGACGGCCCGCGAGGGGCCCGCTCCGCGTCTGAGGACGCTCCGCTCCGCACTTCATAGAAGGTCATTCAGCAGCTACGCATGAGCTTCTCAGGAGGTCAGCCATGTTGCCACGGGTCATCGTGCACAATGCAGTCAGCGCGGACGGGCGCATCGACTGGTTCAGGCCTGATGTCGGCCTGTTCTATGAACTTGCCGGGCGCTGGCGCGAGGACTGCACCCTGTCGGGCAGCGACACGCTGCTCATGGCGGAGGAAGAGATCGAGCCGGAGGGCGATGACATATTCGAGCCGCCAGCCGTCGCGGATGACGACCCGCGGGCGATTCTGGCAGTTCCGGACAGCCGAGGGCGCATCCGCACCTGGTACCACTGGCTGCAGTTGCCCTACTGGAAGGGCGCCGTGGTGCTCGTCTCCCGCTCGACGCCGAAGGAATACCTCGAATACCTCAACCGCCGCCACATCGATGCCATCGTTGCGGGCGATGACCACGTGGATTACCGCACTGCGCTCGAAGAACTGAACGACCGCTACGACGTGAAGGTCGTGCGTGTGGACAGCGGCGGCACGCTCAACGGTCAACTGCTGCGCGCGGGATTGGTGGACGAGGTCAGCCTGCTCGTCCACCCGGCCCTGGTCGGCGGCGTGTCGCCCCGCTCTGCGTTCCGCGCGCCCGACCTGGCAGGCCCGGATGGTGTAACGTCGCTGAAGCTGCTGGCCGTAGAGGAAATGCGCGACGGCATCGTGTGGCTCCGCTACGAGGTCGTCCGGTGACGCGCAGCTACGATTACGCGCACCGGGCCGGGGTCCATGAGATTACGTGGGCACAGTTCGGAGCGCTGGCCGCAGTTCTGGCCGAACGCGTGGCACCCCATACGCCGGATATCATCATCGGCATCGCACGGGCCGGACTGTTCCCCGCGACTGCGGTGGCCTGCAGCCTGCGCCGGGAGCTCTACCCGGTGCGGGTAACGCGTCGCGTGGACGACCGCGTCACGTTCAACCATCCGGTGTGGCGCGTGGACGTGCCCGCCGAGGTCGCGGGGCAGCGGGTCGTGGTGGTGGACGAGATGGCCGACAGCGGGGAGACGCTGGCCCTGGTCGCGCAACGGGTGCGCGAGCGCGGGGCTACGCACGTCGTCACCGCCAGCCTCGTCGCGCACTCGTGGGCTGCGCCTGCGCCCGAGGTGACCGCGCTGGTGACCGATGCGTTCGTCATCTTCCCGTGGGATGCGCAGGTATACGTGGACGGCGCCTGGCAGCGCCATCCTGAGATTATGGAGAGGCTACGGCTGCAGGGGTTGGAGTAGACTTGACATGCATGATATTCTACAGGCATGAGCAAAGTGCAGTTACTGGACCTGACGCAGGCGCAACTCGCCGAGCTGCTGGCCGGCTGGGGGGAGCCGCCCTACCGGGCACGGCAGGTGTGGGAGTGGGTCTACCGCAAGCTGGCCGATGACCCGGCGCAGATGACGAACCTGCCCGGCACACTGCGCGACCGGCTGGCGGCTGAGACGCGTATCGACCCACTAGAAGTCGTCTACGAGCAGCGGTCCGCCGACAGGCACACGACGAAGTGGCTGTTCCGCCTGCCCGACGGACTGACCATCGAAACCGTGTTGATGCGATATGACCAGCGCCGGACGGTGTGCATCAGCACGCAGGCCGGCTGTGCGATGGGGTGCGTGTTCTGTGCGACGGGACAGGCAGGGCTGGCGCGCAACCTTACATCCGGCGAGATTGTCGCGCAGGTGCTGTATGCCGCCCGCTACCTGGCGCGCGGGGCCGGTCACAAGCGCACGGACGAGGCTGCTTCAGACGTCACGAACATCCCGCTGGCAGCCGCCGCCCGGCCCGCATCGCCCGCCGCGGCCCTCAGTTCATTCATGTCGCTCGGCTCGCTGGGGGTCAGCTCGCCCGAGTTCCCCGAAGAAGAGCGCCGACAGCCCGCACCCACGGACGAAACCCGACTGACGAACATCGTCGTAATGGGCATGGGCGAGCCGCTGGCAAACTATGACCGGACATGGCAGGCCCTCCGCACGATCACGGACCCCCGGGCGTTTGGTCTCGGCGCGCGGCACATCACCGTCTCCACTGTCGGCCTGCCCCAGGGCATCCGCCGGATGGCGAAGGAGGACCTTCAGGTCAACCTGGCGGTCAGCCTGCACGCGCCGAACGACCCGCTCCGCTCGCAGCTGCTGCCCGTCAACCACCGCTACCCCATCGCGGACTTGATGGCTGCGGTGCGTGACTACATCACCCGGACCAACCGGCGCGTGACATTCGAGTACGCGCTGATGAGCGGCATCAACGACCTGACGGAGCTGGCGCGCGAGCTGGCCGCGCTGCTCAGGCCGCTGCGCAGCCCGACCGGTGGCGTGATGTGCCATGTCAACCTCATCCCGCTCAACCCGGTGGCCGAGTCGCCCTACCAGCCCTCCACTCCGGAAGCAGCCGCCGAGTTCCAGGCCATCCTCGAACGCAGCGGCATCCCTGCCACTGTGCGCATGCGCCGGGGCATCGACATCGATGCCGGCTGCGGGCAGCTGCGCCGGAGGGTAGAGCGAATAGAACGCTGATAAACGCTGATGATCATGATACGCTGATTTTCTGAAATGATTCCGAAATGGGACTATCAGCGTGTATCAGTCGAATCAGCGTTCTATTGACTTCTCCCCACGCGCACTGCTTGTTCCAGTATTAGCCGGTCGGCGCCGTCCGGCAGCGTCAGCCGCGCCCCTGACCCCGGATCGTAGAACCCGATAGCGATGTGGTATTCACCCGCCTGGGCATCCCCCTGCACGTTGACCGAGTGCACGTCGGCCAGGAACTCACCCGTCAGCCAGCCGGGCGTCGGGTAAGCGCCGCTCCCCGGCTCGCTGTCGCCGTAGCCGCGAATCTCCCCCGAAGCGTCCAGCAGATGCACGAATACGCTGTAAGGCCTCTCGGTTGCCGCCAGCGCCTGCCAGTGGAGGGTCAGACCAAAGCTGCCGCCTGGAATGACTTCCTGCGTGGATAGGTCATACCCCGCCAGCCGCGCGACGTCACCGAACTGCACATCTGTTGTGAACTGCGGCTGCGGCGCGGCCATCTCGTGCGCCCGGCCGCGGACCGTCACCTGTGCGAGCATGACGTGATCAGCGCTGTCCTCAGTCATCAGCCGCGCGCCGTCCGCTGTCCTGAACAGCCCGACGATGAGGGGATATCGGCCATCCTCCAACGTGGCGGGTGCGCGAAAGAACGCCTGCGTGCGAATCAGCGTGCCTTCGGTCCAGGCGCTCGTCGGATAGGCGGCGCCGGGTGGAGCTTCCCAGTTGGCCGCAAGCGAGCCGTCGCGGCCCAGCAGTTGCACGAACGCGGTGTAGTCCGCCGGCAGCTTCGACAGCGCCTGCCAGAACAGGCTCACCTTGCGCGTCTCCCCCGGCACGACCGGTCCGTCATCCAGCGAGTAGCCGAGGAAACGCAGACCATCTCCCAGGTCAACAAGGGTGCGCGTCGCAATGGGCAGCCGTTCGGGGCCGAGCGGTCTGTTGGCAGGCAGCACCTCGAGGTCATACAGGCGAGCCGCAGTGCCCAGCGATGTGCCATCTGCAGCGAGCGCATCCAGTGGGCGGTCCGATTCCTTCGGGCGCACGCTCACCTCGACGTGATAGCGGCCGGGCGGCGTGCCCGCGGGGATGAGCAGGCCCAGCCGGTCTACGGCTGACAGTGGAGTCCCGCTGGGCTCATAGTCATGCTGCGCCCAGAGCTGGCCCAGGTCATCGGTCAGGCGGACGCTCACCGCGAGGCCGGTGCGTGCAGCCTGTCCTCCCCAGGTCAACAAGAGCGGGGTCACCGCGTTGGCAGCGGGCACCGGCTGCACGTTGGCTGTGATGCCCGTCAGTTCGAGCATTCCTGCGCCAGGCACGGCGAAGCGCGCCCACGGCTGACCTGCCGCGGGCAGCCCGGCCGTCTCACCCTCATCCACAGCCCACGCGCTGAGGCGCGTGCCGGGGCCGTACCATTCATTTGCGAACGGGAGAGCAAGGCTGGCCAGATGCGCCTCGATCTGTGTCTCCAGGATGGCGCCGAGCGCCAGGTGTGCGGGGAACCAGACACGGCCTGCGGCCAGCGCGTCATCCAGGCTGGCGGCCACAGCCTCGCCCCATTCGGGCGCGGGGCTGAGGATCGCGTTGGGCGCAGCACCGTCCGATAGGTGCGCGGTGTAGCTGCGCCAGTAACCCACCTGCCAGGGGTAGACCGAGAACACCGTGTCGCCCGGGAGTCCCTGCTCAACCGTGCGCGCGATGAGCGGGCGGTAGTCGTCGTCCGCATAGCGCGGGACGTTGTAAAAACCCCACAGGCTCGCGCCAGCCACTGCCCCGACCAGCCCCAATGTCACGAAGCCGGCGCGCCGCCAACGCACCAGCAGAGTTTCGAGCGCAGCCGCGGCCAGCAGCACGAACGCTGGCAGCGCGAGCAGCAGCAGCCGCTCACCCCGCTCCGGGAAGAAGGGATAACGCAGCCCGATGAGCCAGCCGAGCAGCAACGCCGTCACGAGGACGGTCAGCAGGAGCGCGATAGGCGATGGGCCGTCATTGCCCGGCTGGAGTCGAGGCTTTAGCCGGTTACTTTCCACGCGCGCGAGACGCAGCGCCAGTCCGATGCCGAGCGGCGCCAGCAACAGCAGCGCGTACGGCCACAGCCCTGCCAGCGGCCCTTCAAGGTGACCGGCGATGAACGCGGCCAGATGGCGTGCAACATAGGCCAACAGGCCGAGCGGCCTGTCGGCATCTGCGACCACCTTCTGACTGACATAGAGGACGAGTCGCGGTGCGGCATAGATGACCCATGGCAGATAGAGCAGGGCGACGATCCCCTGGCCGGCCAGCCAGCGCAGCAGCGCGCGCCTGTCCCGCCGCCAATGCCAGAACGCATAGAGAGTCAGGCTGATGGGCAGGAAAACGACGTAGTACTGCGTGTAGAGCGCAAGAGTGGTGAGGAGGATGTAGGCTGAATAGGCGAGCAGATCCTTCGGCTCCGTCCCTACTGCATGCGGACTCGGCTCAGGATGCCTCGGGCCCGGGCTGTCGAACACCTGCCATGCAGACGCGAGAATGGCCGCGCTCCACAGCGCGACCAGCCCGTACATGCGGACTTCCTGGCTGTAGTAGATGTGCAGCGGGTGGATGGCCAGAAGGAAGGCAGCCAGGTATGCCGCGCGGATACCGAACATGCGGCGACCGGCTGCGTAGATGACCGGCACGGCCAGCGTCCCAGCCAACACCGAAAACAGCCGGAATGCGACCGGTCCCTGGCCCAACACTGCTGTCGAGAGGGAGACGAGCGCATAGTAGAGCGGCGGATGGATATCCTCTGCGGTGAGCGCTGCCATCTGCCCGAGTGGGTGGGTAGCGAACCAGACCGAATAGCCCTCATCCCACCAGAGCGGCTGGAAGTCGAGCCTGGCGGCCCGCAGCAGAAGAGCCAGGCCGGTCAGCAGGAGGAGGGGCCAGGGGAGGCCCGGCGCTGACCACCGGCCAGGCCCCCGTCGTGCCCCGCGCCGGTTCAGCGTTTCTGCCAGCTCATGATGACATCGTGCGTGCGGTCCATCACGGTGCCGGTGATGGCGTCCGAGACTTCTGCACCGGAGGCATCAACCACAACGGCACGAAAACCTCCGGCAGTACGCGGCAGCTCCACTTTTGCGTTATAGAGGAATTCCGCAGTCGCATAGCCGGAGTAGGCGCGCTCCCAGAACCCACCGAAAGGCATAATGCGCTCGCCCGAAGGCGCAGTCACCTTGAGAGAGAACCCGCTGATGGGCTGGCCCGCGGTCGGCCCGAGACGACCCCAGAACGTCACCCATTCGAAGTTGGTGTTATCCGCATTGCGGAATTCCGACCCAGCCTGGCCGAACTGGTTGTTGGCGGCGGGTTGCGGCTGCGGTTGGGGTTGAGGTTGCGGTTGCGGCCGGGCAGTCGGCCGCGCCACAGGGCGCGCGGTCGGGCGCGGCGTGGGCGGCGCGGGTATGTTGGCAGCGACCTGCACCTCGTCTGCCGCCGTGGTGGTCACCAGACTGCCGGAGACCCAGCCCTTCCGGCCATCGAAGTCGAATTCCCACCAGTCACCGGCCGCGTTCTTGCCCGTGATGTCGCGCGTCTCCCCTCGGGTGATCCGGCCGATGGCCGCGTAGTTCGTGCCCGGCCCACCCCGTACGTTCAGTGTGGCGCTGTTGACGGTGAACTGCGCGGCCGCGGGGGCTTCGGTCGGCGTCGGCGCCTCGGTCGGCGCCTCAGTGGGCTTGTCCTCGATGATGGGGGTGGGCGAGGTTATCTCGACGGGAGCTGCGGTCGGCGTCGGTTCGAGCGTCGGCTTTTCCGTCGTGGGCGTGAAGGTGGGGCGCAAGGTCTTGCTCGGCACCGGCGTGCCCAGCGGTAATTGGCTGACCCGGCTGGAGACACAGGCGCTCGCCACCGCGAGGGCCAGTATCAGAGCCGTCAGTACCAGCATGCGTGAACGCATAATAGATTCTTCCTCCTGTTTGGCCTTCCTGGTTGGCTCTAGCGCGCCAGCCAGTAAGCGATGTAGACGACGAGGTTACGGTAGGAATCGCCCATGGTCGTGAACTCTGTAATCGGCGACACGCGGAAGCCACCCGGCCGGGCCAGGTAGATCTCCCAATCCGCCTCGCCGGCACGGACCATTTCGAACTTGAGATTGGTCTCGAGGTTGCCTTCACTGATGGCCGTGCGCTCGAACTCGCGGTCGCCGAACGATTGCTCGTTGTCGCTCACGTCCACGCCATTGCGCAAAACCTTGAGGATGTAGCCCGGCAACGGCGTCTGATTGTCCGGCGGCCCCTCGTAGACCTTGACGTAGATCGTCATGATACCGTTATCGCGCTGAATCGGGAATTCCGGGCCACGCGCGATATCGAACGGCGGTGCAGGCGTCGGTGCGGGCGTACGGGTAGGCTGCGGCGGCGGAATGGGCGCCGGCGGCGGTGGGATAGGCGTCGGCGGAGGAGTGACAACTGTCACCAAGTCGACCGCACCCATCTCCGTGACAAGCTCAGCAAACACCCAGACAGGCTGGTTCGCCACACAGCAGACGTTGATCCACGTGCCATCCGGCGTCTTGCCGAGGACCATCAACTGGTCCCCGCGCTTGACCTGTCCGACACGCTCGAACGTCGTGCCCGGCCCGCGGCGCGCATTCAGGGTATCAGTGTTGACGACCACATAGGGCGTCGGCTGCGGTCGCGGGCCGCTCTCGCGGGTGGGCCGGTTGGTCTCCACATCGCCGGTGGGCTGGGGTGTCGCCTGCAAGGGCACCGGCGTCGGGCTGGGCGCGGGTGTATCGGTCGCATAGATCAACAGCTCCGTGCTGCCGCCTGCGACGACCCCCTCCTGGGGCGTGCCCTCAGCGACCGGCGCGCTGCCCGGCGCGGGCGCCTGCGCGACGACCCCCGGCGGCAGCGTACCGCGCACGATGATGCCGCTGGTCGCGAGCGGCGTCAGCACCCCCGGCAGCGGCGTAAAGGTCGGCCGGGGGGTCTTGGTGGGCGTCGGCGCGGTGACGCCAGCCTGGCCCACCAAGGCCTGCCCGACGGAGCAGCCGAGGCTGACCGCGGCCAGCAGCATGACCAGGCCCAAGACCTTGAGCAGCGAACGCCGATAGAGCGCCGCTTTAGTGACGGACTCGCTCATGGACGGCTCGTGAAAACAACATAGTACCACTTCGAGTCGGCGACGTTGGCATAGACGCGGACTGGCGCTGACAGTGAAACGCCGGCAGAATCCGCGGCGATAATCTCCCAGAAGCCCTCATCCATCGATACGCCGATGCTGTTGCTGTCCCATTTCACGTTTGTCCTGAGGCAAAGCAGGCCTTTGCGCGGCGCCGGACAATCCAGCCCCGGGTTGACCGGCTTGCCGTCATCGGGATACTGCAGCACCAACCAATTCCAGCCGGTCACCGAACCTTCACTCAGCCACTCCTGCCCCGTCGCCAGCTTACGCACCTTGATCTTGTAATTCCACAACGGCGTCGCGCCATTGTATATCACCGCATCCACACGGAAGTAGTTTTGGCCGTGCGGGAACTCCTGCACCTTGCCCTCCAGCCGGAAGGGCCAGGCATAGGTCGGCGTCGGCGCCGGCGTGAACGTCGGCGGTGGCGGGATTGGGGTAGCGGGTGCGGGCGGAATGTTGGTCACTTCGGCCACAGACCATATGGGGCCGCTCGCAACGACGACCGAGTCCGAAATCCAGACGTCCGCGCCGTTGACGCAGCAGACCTTCCACCAGTCGCCGGCCCGGTTCCGCCCCACGACCGTGATCTCCGTGCCTGCATCCAATCGCGCGACCACCGGATAGTACACGCTCGGTCCCTGGCGCACGCTGGACTTATCCGTAACCACCTTCACCGTGACCGGCGGCAGCGGCGTGCCGGTGACAGTCGGCGTAGCCGTCGGGGGACCAGGCGTCGGTGATGGCGGCGGTGTCCAGGTGGGTGGGCCGGGTGTGAAAGTCGGCGGCGGTTCCGGCGTTGCGGTCACGATGACGACCACCACGGTCTGCACGCCGGATGCGCCTTCCGGCGGCACCGGGACGAAGATCGGCCCCTGCTCGCCGGACACGACGATCTGCGGCGTGGGCAGTTCCGGCGTCGGCAGGACCACCCCCGGAAAACGCGTGACATCGAGCGTTGGCGTCGCCACCTGCAGCCCCCCCTGCCGCGTCCAGGTCGGCCGCGGTGTGCGCGTCGGCGTGACCGTCAACGACGTGCGACGAGCAACAAACTGGGAGGCAGAACAGGCTAGCGAGCCCAACGCCAACAGAAATATGACTCCCAAGAGCACCACGAAGGTGCGCTTGCGCATTGGTTCGATTCCTCTCGTTCGAATCACGCCGCCCTGTGCAGACAGCAGTCCCTTGCATCTACGTAAGCAACGACACAGGCGGCACGTACGTTCCAGTATAGCACATTTGTTGATGAAGCACGCAAAGATGCTGTGCAATCCAGTCCGTGGGCCTGCCGCTTCAATTGCTACTCTGGCGCCAATGGTTGTATTTGATGCGCTTGTGACACGGAATATGATCTACATCAGTTACAACGAGTTGCATTTGATGCATGATACTCGTGCCCATTGACACAAGATCGCGCCTAACCGAACAAGGTGACAACGTCAGCTCATGACCGAACTCCTGACCACCAGACAAGTCCAAGCGCTGCTTCGCGTCGACCGCACCACCATCTATCGCATGGTGGAGAACGGTGAACTGCCTGCGCTGCGCGTGGGAAAACAGTGGCGATTTGCGCGTGAACAGGTAGAAGCGTGGCTGCGGGCCAGCGGAGCTGCCGGTTCCCTCGCGCCCTCATCGGTGGCTGCCACTGGTACAACCTCGTCTTCCAACCTGTACCTGGCGGTCGTCAATGAGGCCGCGACGGTGACTGCCCAATCAGGCCGCGGGGAATTGCGCAATCTCCTGGCGCTGTCCAGCACGCAACTCATCCAGGACGCGTTTGCCGATGCCCTCGGCGTGATGATCGTCATCACCGACATGGACGGCCAGCCGGTCACGCGCATCAGCAACCCGTCGCCTTTCTACAGTGCCCTGACCGCCAGGAATGCCGGCGCATCAGGTCAGTGCGTCGTCACCTGGCGGCAGCTTGCCAATGAGCCTGCGTTGGAGCCGAAGTGGGCGCTCAACGAGATGGGGTTACTCTGCACGCGCGCACTCATCCGCGTGGGCAGCGAACTACAGGGCATGGTCATGCTCGGTGGCCTCGCACCGCAGGACTGGCCTCCGCCGGAGGAGCAGGTAGCGGCGCTGGCCCGTCAGTTTGGGGCCGAGACGCCTGTTGTTGCCGCACAGGTGCACGCCGTTCATCGGCTGGATGAGGCCGGGATGACCAAGGCGCTGCGTTCGGTCCAGCGCATTGCCGATGTGCTCGCCCATTTGATCGAAGACCGGCGCAGAAACTGACGGTAGAGGCACTATTCAGTATTGCGGAGAACAGCAATGGCCTTTAGTTTCGTTCAGATCACCGACCACCATCTTCAGGAATCCGAGGGCGCCACGGTGCACGGCTTCGCCACCTGGGCATCCTATCGCGCAGTCCTGCGCCACATCGCACGACATGTATCCAGCCATATCGACTTCATCTTCTCGATGGGCGACCTGGTTGACCCCGCGCCTGATTCGGCGTACCGTGCCGTGCTGGCCGCGCTGCACGCAGACCCCACCGGCACTGCGGCCCCCGGCCCGCTTCGCGTAAGCGCGGAGGGATTGAATGGCATGCCGATGTACTTCATGCCGGGCAACCATGACGACCTGGCCGCGATGCTGCGCGTGCTCTTCCCCGGCAGCGACGATATGGAGCGCATGAACGTGCGCTTCGAGCACCAGGGCGTCCGCTTTGTCTGCATCGACTGGGGCCGCGACCCGTATGCCCTGTCTACTCCTGATATGTTCGAGTTTCTGGAAGAGAGCCTGGTCGACGGTGCGCCGTCGGTCATTATGACGCACCACCCCGTGGCCGAGGTCAATGCGGCGTGGCTCGACCAATTCCTCGCCCGCGATACGGACCGCTTCTGGGAGATCGTGCGCGGAAAGAACGTGCTCGGCGTGTTGGCCGGTCACGTGCATATGTCCACGGAACAACTGATCGAGAACATCCCGGTCTACACGCTGCGCTCGACCGGATTTCAGTTTGCGCGGCAGGCGCAACCCGCCACCCTGCTGCAGCCGCCACACTATCGCCTCGTGACTATCCACGACGGCATGCTGACGAGCCGACTATATGAGGTAAGTATATGAAGCAACTCCTGGTTCTGGGTGCCGGCACTGCCGGTACGATGGTCGTCAACAAGCTGCGCCCCCTGCTCGACGCCGACGAGTGGAAGATTACCATTGTCGATCAGCACGAGACGCACTACTACCAGCCGGGCTTCCTGTTCATCCCGTTCGGGATGTATAGCAAGAGCGATGTGGTCAAGCCAAAGCGCGACTTCATCCCCTCCGGCGTCGAGCTGATTATGTCGCCGATTGAGCTCATCGAGCCGGAGCACAACCGCGTCAGGCTGGCGAAGGATGGCCGCTACCTCAACTATGACTTCCTGGTCATCGCGACGGGCGCACACACGCACCCGGAGCAGACGCCCGGCCTCCAGGAGCACGAGTGGTACAAGTCCATCTACGACTTTTACACCATCGAGGGCGCGCTGGCGCTGGCCCGCCATCTGCGCACGTGGCAAGGCGGCCGCCTGGTCGTCAACGTGGTGGAAAACCCCATCAAATGTCCCGTCGCGCCGCTTGAGTTCATCATGCTGGCCGACTGGTTCTTCCACGAGCAGGGCATCCGTGACCGGGTCGAGCTGGTCTACGCGACCCCGCTGCCCGGCGCGTTCACCAAGCCGATCGCGGCGAAGTACCTGGGCGATATCCTGGATCAGA
Organism: uncultured Anaerolineales bacterium; assembly: GCA_964614645.1. GTDB lineage: Bacteria > Chloroflexota > Anaerolineae > CG2-30-64-16 > CG2-30-64-16 > MWBF01. Next base: position 1,898 of record CAZTMA010000023.1, on the reverse strand, counting down.
AGGGCGTTAAGGTCGAGCCCGAGTTCATGGTCATGGAGGTCAACCCCGACGCGAAGAAGATCGTCTCCTACGATGAACGCGAGGTGGAGTACGACCTATTGGTGACCGTGCCGCTGAACATGGGCGACGAGCTCATCGCGCGGTCAGGCATGGGCGACGAGCTCAACTATATTCCGGTGGATAAGCACACCTTCCTCTCGCCCAAGTACGCGAACGTCTTCGTGCTGGGCGATGCCGCAGGCGTGCCGACCTCCAAGGCGGGCAGCGTCGCGCACTTTGCCGTGGACACCTTTGCGGAGAATTTCGAGCGGTACATTGACGGGCTGGAGATGCTGCCCACGTTCGACGGGCACGCCAACTGCTTCATCGAGTCCGGCTTCGGCAAGGGCCTGCTGATCGACTTCAACTACGATGTCGAGCCGCTGCCCGGCCGCTATCCGCTGCCCGGCGTCGGGCCGTTCACGCTGCTGCAGGAATCCGAGATGAACCACTGGGGCAAGATGATGTTCCGGTGGATGTACTGGAACATCCTGCTCAAGGGCCAGCAACTGCCTCTGCCGGCGCGTATGAGCATGTCGGGCAAGTGGGGACAGTAGGAGGAGCGCATGGACCAGCCAACCGGGGTTGCCGTCACAGACCCGACGGTCGCCGAGCTCCACCAGAAGCTCGACCTGCTGACCACCCAGGTGCATTACCTGACCGAGCAGGCACAGCGCGCCGAGCGCGCAAGCCAGGAACGCGCCGAGTTGATGCATGACGCGATGCCCATCGTCAACGATGTGTTTCGCATCTCCGTGGAGCAGCTTGAGGAGGTGCAGGAGTACGTGGACCTGGCCGACCTGCTGCGCCTGGTGAAACGGCTGCTGCGCAATGGGCGCAACATCGAAAAGATGCTGGACCAGCTCGAGAGCCTCATGGACCTCGTGCAGACCGTCGGGCCGCTATCCGACGAGGCATTCAGTAAGGCTGTCGACCTGCTGCAGCAGGCCGAGCACAAGGGCTACTTCCGCTTCGCGCAGGGCGGCGCGCGCATCGTGGACAACGTCATGACCTCGTTCACTGAGGACGATGTCAACCGCCTGGGTGACAACGTGGTGCTGATGCTCAACACGGTTAAGGACATGACGCAGCCCGAGATTCTCGGCTTCGTCCGTACCTTGATGGCCCAGGCCGAGGTCGAAGTGGCGAAACCTGTCAACACGTCGCTGCCTGCGCTGCTCGGCCAGATGCGTGATCCGGACGTACGCCGCGGCCTCACGCTGACCATGCGCCTTCTCAAGCTCGTCGGCGCACAGGCAAACGGCAAATAACACGAACAGATTACCCAACAACACATATTGGAGAAAACAACTATGGCAACCCGCACAATCGCAGGCATGACCGTCCAGGTCAACGATGAAGGCTTCATGACCAACGCCGCTGAGTGGACCCGGGAAATGGCCCCCGAGCTCGCACAGGAAGAAGGCATTGCAGAACTCACGGCCGCGCACTGGAAGGTGATTGACTTCTGCCGGGAGAGCGCAAAGAACCTCAACGGCAAATCGCCCACGCTGCGCCAGATCACGACCGGCACCGGCGTCTCCACCAAGGACCTGTTCGCCTTGTTCCCCAAGGGCCCGGCCAAGAAGGTCGCGAAGATTTCCGGCCTCGGCAAGCCCGAAGGCTGCGTCTGATTCCATTTACCGCACTGTAGGGGGCAGGGTCTCCCTACCCGGTTCATCTGGGGCAGGGAAACCCTGCCCCCTACACCACCCACCAGAGAGGCATTCCGATGACTGACGAAACCCGCAAGGTTGCATTCATCTGCTCCAAAGGCACGCTCGACATGGCCTACCCCGCGCTCGTGATGGGCTGGGCCGCGCTGGGCAATGGCATCGACGTGACAATCTTCTTCACCT
>CAZTMA010000022.1:36047-46135 GCA_964614645.1 uncultured Anaerolineales bacterium | reverse complement strand
CCGAACAGCCGGTCACGACGGTCGCGCAGCACCGGGTCGAGCCGCTGGCCAAACTCCGGCGTCAGGATCTCCTGGGCATACGTCTCGCTCACCGTGTTGATGATATCCGCAAACAGCAGCCCCCGGGCCATCAGGTCTACGACGTAGTTGAGGTCGGGCGCGATATCGGGATGGGCGATGAATCCCGTCTCCGCCAGCCCCGCGATTTCGAGGATCCGGTAGCCGAAGATGCCTTGGTACTCGAGATTGTGCGCCGTGTAGAGCGTGGCGATGGACGAAAAGAAGGGGTCATCCCGGTAGACCGTCTTCAGCCAGTTGGGGATGAGTGCGGTATGCCACTCGTTGCAGTGGATGATATCGGGCTGCCAGCCCATCGTGCGGCACGTTTCGAGCGCGGCCCGGGAAAAAAAGATGAACCGCTCGGCATCGTCCGGATACATGTAGATGCCCTGGCGGTCGAAATAGCGCGGGCTGTCTATGAAGTAGACGGGTGTCTGGCCGCTGTTGGCCCCGATGCTGCCCTCGTAGATGGCGGCAACTTCTGTCCGCTCATCCATCGGCACGGCCACTGTATCCAGCACGCGTTGCAGGCCGAACTTCTCGATTTCCACGCGCCCATAGCGCGGCATCATGATGCGCACGTCATGACCGAGCGCGCGAATGGCTTTCGGCAATGCGCCGGCCACATCGGCCAACCCGCCGGTTTTGGCAAACGGCACGCATTCGGCCGTCAGATACAGGACTTTCAGTGATTTTTGCAGGCCCATGGCTTACGGGCTCCCTGGGTGGTGTGGCGCTTATGTTAGCACAGATAGAGGCAAAGCGCAACGCGCTTTAATCTACAATCTCTGCGCGGACGGCCCGGGTGAGCGCAAGAAACTCAGGCTCCATGGTGACGGCCATGTCGCGAGGCCGCGGCAGAGGGACGGCAAACTGCGTGCGCACGCGGCCGGGGCGTGGGGACATGACAATCACCCGGTCGGCCAGGAACACGGCCTCGGAGATGCTGTGCGTCACCATCACCACAGTGGGCCGGCGCAACGACCAGATGCGCGTCATCTCCGCGTTCATCCGCTCGCGCGTCAACGCATCAAGCGACCCGAACGGCTCGTCCAGCAGCAGCACGCTCGGCTCGTACACTAGTGCGCGGGCCAGCGCCACGCGCTGCTGCATGCCCCCCGAAAGCTGGCTCGGATAGGCATCGGCAAAGCCTTCCAGGTTTACGAGGCTGATGAGGTCGTGCGCACGCTGCGCCATATCGGCCTGGGCGAACCCTGCCACCTCCAGCGGCAGCATGATGTTGCCCAATACAGTGCGCCAGGGCATGAGGTTGGCCCGCTGGAAGACGAAGCCGATCTCGCGGCGCGGTTCGGTCAGCGGCTCGCCGCGCCAGAGCACCGTGCCGCTGATGGGCCGCAGCAGCCCCGCCAGCAGCCGCAGCAGGGTGCTCTTGCCGCAGCCGGACGGCCCGACGATGGCGAGATACTCGCCATCCGCCACCTGCAGCGACATGCCGTCCAGCGCCAGCAGGTCCGCCCGGTTGCGGTCGTAGAAGGTCATGCGGAGGGCCTGTGCCTCCAAGACCGGCGCCACAGCGGTCATGGTGCGGCCAAGTCGCCCGGCACGAAGTCGTTGGTAAAGAGGTCAGCCGCGATGACTTCTGTCTGAATGAGTCCCATGTCCTTCATGAACTGCGCAGCTTGCTCCCACGCCGCGGGATCCGAGAGGCCCAACTCCTCGGCCGGCGCCTGCCATAGTTTCAGTGATTCATCGAAGATGGCCCGGCTGACCGTCGCCTGCTCGCCTCCGGCCTCCGGCACGGCCCGCAGGCTGATTTCGAAGGCTGCGTCAGGGTCGGCCAGCGTGTCCGCCAGCCCGCGCAACAGCGCCCTCACGAACGCGCGCACCAGCTCGGGCTGCGCCTGAATAGTCTGCTCGTTAGTGATGATGCCGTTCGAAGGCAGGTCCACATAGTCTGACACGGGTATGACGGTGATGTCCTCCCCTGCCAGGCGCAACTGCACCGGGCCGTTGACGATGTAGTCCAGCGCGGCATCCACCTGGTCCCGGCTGACCGCCGTCGCCTGCGTGAAGCCAATGCTCTGCAGCGTCACCTGCTGCGCATCCAGACCCGTCGCATAGACCAGCGCCTCCCAGCCGACATAGCTGGCGCCAAACAGCCCCGGCAGCCCGACCTGTTTGCCGACCAGGTCCGCCGGCTCGTTGATGCCTGCGGAGGCTTTGGCAAACAGCACTACCGGGAAGCTGCGATACCAGCGCATGACGTACCGCACGGGCAATCCCTGACTGCGACCCAAGATGACTTCCTCGCCGCTGCCGATCATGAAGGAGAGTTCGCCCGTCCCAACGAGTTTGAGCAGGTCGCTCTCGATACCGTACTGCGGGCTGATCTCCAGCCCGGCCTCGCGGAAGTAGCCGCGTTCCTGCGCCACATAGAAGGGCGCAAACTGCACACTCGGGATATAGCCCATTGCCACTGTCAGACGCGTGAGGGAGGGTGCATCTGCGGTGGCGGACTCAATCGCGGGTGCTTCCGGCGCGACCGTTGGTGCTGCAGGAGCGCCCATCGGCACGCAGCCGGCCACCAGCACGCCAAGCAAGATAAGGACGGCGAATCTAAGTTGTCGGAACATAAGACCTCTGCAGTGTAGCCACATTTCGGATGTTTCGCTGGGTAGCAGTCATGTGGAGTTCCGCATCCTCAGATGCGGAACGGCCCGTATGACAGGCATCGCCGACTGCATCTGCGGATCCAGACTCCGCTTGCCGATCACGACGCGCGGCGCCAGCGCAGGACGAGGTACTCCAGGAGCGCGACAAGCGAGTAAAGCAGCAAGGCAATTGCGACCAGGGTAAAGAGTGCCACGAACAACATCGGCGTATCGAGGATGCCGCGCGCCAGATTAATCAGAAACCCGAGGCCTCGACTGGCGCCAACGAATTCCCCCACCACTGCGCCGATGACCGCCAGCGTGACTGCGACCTTGAGCCCGCCAAACAGGATGGGGAGTGCGGCCGGCACCTCCAGCTTGACGAAAGTCTGCCACCGGCTGGCCTGTAGCGAGCGCATGAGCGCGTGCAAGTCCGGCTCCACCGATCGGATGCCTACAATGGTGTTGACGAGCGCAGGGAAGAAGACGGTGAGAGCGCAGACGAGCACCTTAGACAGACCACCAAAGCCGAACCAGATGACCAGGAGCGGGGCCAGCGCGACGATGGGGACGGCCTGCGAGGCCACGATGTAAGGCGAGAGAATCCGCTCCAGCAGCGGCGACTTGGCAAGTCCATAGCCCGTCAGCAGCGCGACCATAAGGCCAAGCGCCAGGCCCCCCAAGACCTCCGCCAGCGTCGCCGCCGTGTGCGCGGCGAGCGTGCCATCCGAAGCCAGCGTGACGAAACGCGCCCAGACGAGCGCAGGGCTTGGCAGAATGAAGGCCGGGTATTGCTGCCAGCGGACGAGCAGATGCCAGCCGGTCACAAACAGGACGAGGGCCAGCGGAACGAGCAGGAGGTCCAGCCGGAATAGCCGGCGGCCGGCGCGCGCAGGCAAACGCCAAAGGTCTTGCAGGCTCATACGTAGATTCCGGGTCGCGTAACGGGCAAGAGACGCATTCACAGGATGCCCCCATTTGCTGCTTTAAACACAAAGCCCCAGGCCTAATGGCACCCTGGGGCTAGAGTTCAATGGCACGCGCACCCGTTACCCAACCCTCTCGGGCCCGGTAAGAGGCACGCACCTTCTCCCATCCGGACTATACCGTCGGCCCCGGCTTCTCACCGGATCTGTGTGCGGGAAGAAATCCCCACCCACTTGCGGGCTTGGCGTAATGTGCGGATCACGCACACGCCTTACCGCCGATCGGGAATTGGTTAAGGTTTCTTCAGAAACCCAGGTTTCGTGAGAAACCCACCTCACCCTGCCCCGAAGGTGCTGTCAATGATGTGAAGTATAGCACAGTAACGACGGCTGTCAAGTCATTTCGCCGAGTTCGCCTGCCCTATTTTCGCCGGAAATATTTACTCGTAACGGCAAGCAGCACGAAGACGACCAGGAGACCGCCCAGCACCCCCAACGCAAACGCAGGCCCACGCGTTGCAAGGGTAATCACCCAGAGCGGCACAGTCACAAAGAGCATCGTCAGCAGGCCGCAGCCGATTTCCGACAGTGCGCCCTTCACCCACTCACGATTCCGCCACAGCTTCTCCATCAAGGCAGATCAGTCCTCATCCCACCCGGCCGGGCCATCGTCATAGCCACCCTCCGGCGCGGCCGGCATATCCACGCGCACGACCTCGCCGCGCAGGTCGACCACAATCCGGAAGCCCAACATCGCCAGCCACTGCCGGGCCTCGGGAGGCAGGCGCTGACCCAGCACCTGGTCCAGGTCGATGTTCCGCAGTGTCGAATCTACCATCGCCTTCGTGAACAGGTCCTCCTGTCCCATCATGCGCATCATCAGGGTGGAGGCCTCATCGCGGTTCTCCTGGAGCTGGCCCAGGAATTGGGCCAACACCACGCGGTCGATGTCCGCAGCCTCGACGTGGCGCTTGAACCCCTGGTCATCGATGACGTAGTGCGCCACGCCACCGACGTAAGCTACGGTGACAGGCGCGCCGTCTTCAGTCTCGATCAGTCCTTCAAAGAATGCCATGCCGGCAACCTCAATGCCCTGCTTGCTTCGGGGCCGGCTCCGCGTCACGATTGAGCCCGCGGCTGTTGACCACGGGCAGTGCGAAGATGATGCCCGTATGGTGCGTATCGAGCCGGCCCAACACAACCTCGGTCGCATCGAAAAAGGCTTCCAGGCTCACGTCATCCCCGAGCACGGTAAACAAGGTGCGGTGATGCACCTCCCGACCCTGCAACAGGTCCGACAGGCTGGGGAACAGCGGCAGATCATCGCGCCCCGCCGCTTTCAGCCGGGCCATGCCGCTGCTTTCCAGGATCGTGATGCCCCGGCTGCCTGCTGCGTGCCACGCGTCCATCACATCTTCGAGACGGTCAATATCATCCAGCACCAGAATCACCATGTTCGGCATATGACCTTGCTCCTGTTCGACACTCCAGAATATCCGGCAAAGGACACATCCAGCGGTCCCTCATCCAGCTTCGCTCGTTGCGACCGGCTGCGCGGCGGCATCCTTGCGGCTAAATGCCATACGCAGCAGCGGAGGTGTCACGAGGGTAGTGACGAGCACCATGATGACCGCAAGGGTCATCACGTCATCCGGCACAATTGCGTTAGCAACCAGCAGTTGTGCGACGATGAGGCCGACCTCACCGCGCGAAATCATGCCCAGCCCCAGGCGGAACGACTCGCCCCGGCGGAAGCCGCCCAGAAGCGCACCCGCGCCGCTGCCCAGTACCTTAGAGATGATAGCAACAAGGGTGATGGCGACGGTCGCCAGGATCAGTGGCCCCTGCAGTTCCCAGACATTGGCGTGCAAACCGATATTGACGAAGAAGATGGGCACGAAAAACGCATATGTCAGGACACTGAGGCCTTCGACAATGCGATGGTGATGGTGCGAGCGAGCCACAAACAGGCCGGCCATGAACGAGCCCGTGATCATCGCCACGCCGCCTACGACCTCCGCGGCCCACGCATAGAACAGACCCAGCACGACTGCGGCAGCGACGACCCCCTGGCTGATGGGCAGCCGGTCGATGTAGTCCACGATGCGCGGCACGAAGACCCAGCCCACGAGACCGAAGATAGTGACAAATCCAATCACCCGGGCCAGCAGAATCAGGATGGCGATGGCGCCGCCACCACCACTCGTCGCTAACGCGATGAAGACGGACAACAGGATAATTGCAGCCACATCATCAACGACTGCCGCACCGAGCAGGGCGATGCCCTCACGGCTGCGCAGCACGCCCAACTCCAGCAATGTCTGCGCCGAGATGCTGACACTGGTAGCCGTCAGCAGCATGCCGATGCCGATCGCAGCCACCGGCTCGAACCCAAATGGGAGTGCCGTCAGCGCGCCGAGCACCAGCGGCACGGCTACGCCCAGAAGTCCTGCCAGGATGACAACCTTCCCTGCCTTACGCATCTGTTCAAGGTCGACCTCCAGGCCGGCCAGGAACATCAGGAAAATAACACCTATCTCCGCCAGTTCGGTAACGGTGTCTGCGAGATGCGGCGCACTGAAAAACGGCGCAGCCTGCAGGTTTATCAGCGAAGGTCCCAGCAGCAAGCCCGCCAGAATTTCCCCGAGTACGGCGGGCTGATTGAGGCGCGTGCTCAGATAACCGGCAAGTTTGGCAACTGCGATCAGGATCGAAAGTTCAAGCAATAACTGCAAGACAGGCGTCATGGAAATGGCAACTCCTCAACAGGCCGTAACCGAGGCCTCTCGTCCGCGACACGACAACATTTGGCCGATCGGGGGCACGATATCAGGCAGAGGGATTATAGTGATAAGCAGTCGATGTGACAAGCTTCACGCACGTTTGGTGCGCGGCCGATACCAGCCGATGCGCTGGAGCGCGAGGACGCGGCTGATGCTATCAAAATCCAGCAGCCCCTCAAAGCTTCCGCCACAATAGACAGCCACGACCGCAGCCTGCGTCTCGGCCATCCGCCGGCGCGCGACGTCTAGCGGTGTCGCACATTCAACAGCCAGGCCGGGCGACTCGACAAACTGCGCCACTGCGCCTCGGCAGCCCTTTTTCCAGAGCCGCGCCATGTGGCTGCGTGTGACGACGCCCAGGAGGTCGCCGCGGTCATCGACGACCGCCAGCGCCGTGAACGGCGAACGGGCCAGCCAGTCGAAAGCCGTGTGCACCGGCAGGTCCGCAGATAACAGCGGCGCATGGCGTTCGACAGCCATATCCACCGTCAGCCCGCGCAGCCGCTCACTGAGCATCGTCTCGCGGCCCTCTGCACTGGCAGCGAAGAAGACAAACAGCCCCGCAAACGCCATGCCCGGATTGCCCCCCAGGAAGCCGAACAGACCCAGCAGTAGTGCGATGCCCCGCCCGACAGCAACGGCCAGCGCGGTGGCACGCGCGTAGGGCTGACGCAGGGCCAGGAGAGCCCGCAGTACCCGGCCCCCATCCATCGGGAAGGCAGGAATGAGATTGAATAAGAACAAGGAGACGTTGGTCACCAGCATAAAGATGAGCACGCCCAGGATGCCTGGCTGCGTCACGGAATTGAAGAGCGAACCGTACGAGGGCAGCGCGTCGAACAGCAGCAAGGGCGTCAGAAAGAGCAGCACGAGGACGGCCAACAGGATATTCACCGCAGGGCCGGCCAGTGCAATCACCAGTTCGTATTTCGGTCGTTCGGGCAACTGGTGCAGCCGTGCCACGCCGCCGATGGGCAGCAGGATGATGTCCTCAACCCGAATCCCATAGCGCTGCGCAGCCAATGCATGACCCAATTCGTGCAGCAGCACATTGCCAAAGAGGATGATCGTCAGAAAGGCCCCATAGAGGCGGCCTGCCGGCCCGCTCCAGCCGAGCACGAACGCACCCCAGGCCAGGGCCAAGACGAAGGTTACGTGGACCTTAATCTCGATCCCCCTGACGCGCCCGATCCGCCAGGCCCACTGCATGGCCGTCCTCCTGCTGCACACCCGTGCTCGATCCGCTGGTGAGCGAGCTAAACGTGACCAGAACTGTACATGATCTGCTATACTCTCGCAGTAGCGCTGATTCCTGACGGCGCGCTGCCCGCTCGCGCGCCTCGACGCCAATCTCATAAACGACTTGACAACGGGGCTATCGGGCCTTAGACTGGCCTGCAGAGGAACGATAGCAACTCTATTGGCGTTAACGACTAGTATCATGACACTGACATGGTCACCTGCAAAATCGGCCTTGCGTATCTGCGCGCTGGGTCTGTTGCTCTTGCTCGTTGCGTGCGGCGGCCGGCCGACGGCGACACCCGTCCCAGACGCTGGTCTGGCCGCGCCCATCGACAGCGCTGAATTCCCCGAAGCCAACAGCACGATCGTGATCGAACCAGACACAGGCGGCACCATACGCTTGCGCGGCGGCGCGGGCGTCACGCTGCCCCCGCAGTCGCTCTCGCAGAAGGCCGCCGTGACGCTGCGCATCGCTGCAGACTTCCCCGCCGTGCCTATCCCGCGCAGTCTCCTGGGCAATGTGTATGAGTTGGCGCTGGAAGGCGGCGAACTCACAGGGCTCGCCTTGGTCCGACTGCCGGTCCCACCGCAAGTTAATGCCGGCGAATACGACCTGGCGCCTTACCGTTGGAACGGCAGCACCTGGGAGCGTATGAACGGCAGGTTGGCGAACGGCGAAGTACAGGTCGGCCTGAACACTCCCGCGCTCATTTCGCTGCAGGGGCAGTGGAATCTGGCCGACGCCAGCCTCACGCTGGTTCGGATGGAAGGCGGACAGGGTGCGCTGACTCTGCCGCTGGCCGTTGCAGGACAGTACCGCTATTCCACGCTGCCTATGCTCAGCGGCGATGTGGTGCCCGCTACGCTCAAGCTCAAGCAGGACACTTCCGGCGGTGCGGGCCGCGTGGCCGGCAATGAGGCTCTGGATGCAACCCTCGACGAGGCGGTCCTGTGGTTCAAGCCTGACCCGTCGATGTCACAGGCCCGGATCGAGTTCTCGCACGTCTTCGAGCTGGACCCGGTGCAACTCGACCTGGCGCCGGGCGCAACCACTCGCTTCTATGTGGTCCTGGTCGTTGAGGACTCCGCCGCACCTACGCGGCGCCTGAGCACGGGAATCGAGCATGCCCAGGTTGTGCCGATACGAATCCTGGGGCGAGAGGTCGTCCGGCCCCGCCTGATCGGCGAAGAGCGTTATAGTCTGCGGTGGCATGTGCGGCTGAATGACCAGACACTCTCCCAGGCGCCCGCGACCGGTACGGCGTTGGATATCGACGGACTGCTGGCGCAGGGCGGGCTCGGCGCCTATCGCATCGGCCTGGAAGCCAACGTGGACGGGAACTGGCTGCTCGTGAGCAACGAGGTCGGCATCCAGCTTGCACTGCGACCGACCAGCACCCCGGAACCGGGCACTGAGCCGCCGCTCGTCGCGCTGGTGTCGCCCACGCCGGAACTGACGCCCGTTGCTTCTGGGACACGACCCGTCGTCCCGACGCGCCGGCCCGGTCCGTCAGGCGGGGCGAACCCTGGGGCCGGCGAGTTCCAGCCGACGCCGACGGCCACGCTGGAGCTGCCCTCCACGGTGACGCCGACCGCGACCCGGTTTGGTGACGCCAGCATCTTCTGGGCCGACAGCTACGCGCTGAATCCGGGCGCATGTACGACGATCCACTGGCAGGTCGAGAATGTGACCGAGGTGTATTTCGAGAACGCGCCGGTCGTCGGCTCCGGTTCGCAGAATGTCTGTCCGGCTCAAACGACGATCTATCGGCTGCGCACCATCAGCGGGGAAGGCACCCGTGAACGCACGCTGACCATCACGGTCGGCGCCGCCGGCGAGGCGCCATTCGTATTTGTCGCGGACGCGTACCAGATCGTGAAGGGGCAGTGTACGGACCTGCGCTGGAGCGTGACAAATGTAGCGGCGGTCAGGCTCAACGGCGAGGGCGTGGCCGGCGAGGCGACCCTTAACGTCTGCCCCGAGGTGACGACCGACTATGTGCTCCAGGTGCAGGCCACCAACGGCGCGGTCACATCACGCAAGGTGACCATCAATGTCAGCATCACCGACAGACCGCTCATCCGGTTCTGGGCCGACCGCTATGCGCTGGCCGAAAACAGTTCGACTGTGCTCCACTGGCAAGTGGAGAACGTCCAGTCGGTGACACTCGACGGACAGGGCGTCAACGGCGTCGATCAGACTAGCGTGACGCCGGGAAATGGCCAGTTTTATACGCTGGCGGTGACGACGACAGAGGGTGAGGTGCTTGTCAGGCGGCTGAGCTTCACCGCCGGCGCGCCGGTGCTGGCCCAGAACCAGGTCATTGCCCAGGGCATCGTGCGCAATGTCGAAGGCCCGTTGGATGTTGACCTCGTCAACCCCGGTGACCAGCTGGGCTACCGCGTGACGATTGACAGCATCGCCGTGCTCTATTCTAATGCGTTGGGCTGGAACCAGGCCATGA
>CAZTMA010000022.1:0-36037 GCA_964614645.1 uncultured Anaerolineales bacterium | reverse complement strand
GCCATGATCCGGCTGGGCGTGCCCCAGAGCATGATTGACCAGGGCGATGCCGCGTCGTTGCATTGGCCGGTCGGCGCACCGCAACCGGTAGAGTTCCGCGCGGTGTGCCAGGACACTGAGTGTATGCTGGTACCGGCCGAGGGGGCTTACCTGTATCTGCGCGGACAATAGCGCAATAAAGCTCAACGGGGATTTCATGGTAGAATGGCGTATCATCCCTGTTATTCCTGTTGAGGTCTTGTCCCATGACTACCAGGCTGGTTTCTGTGGCCCCGGATGGCGCGCGGCTGCTGCACCCCGATGGACGGCAATTCTTTGCTGTCATCGTCAACTACGTGGGCCACAGTGACCGGGCTTGGGCGCAGTTCCAGGCCGGTCGCTATGACCCGGCCCTGATCGAGGCAGACTTCCGGCTGGCCCGCGCGACGGGCGCCAACACGGTGCGTACCTTCGTGGCCGCACCGCTCCAGAATGAGTTCCCCAGGGGCGACTGGACCAAGCTCGACGGATTGGTGCAGGCTGCCGCCAATGCCGGCATCTATCTGCTGCTGACCCTGGCCGATTACAGCCTGAGCTATGTGCAGACCCTCGCGAGCCATGCCAGGCTCATCGCCGGCCACTTTAGCGGGCACCCAGCCATCCTGGGCTATGACCTCAAGAACGAGCCCCGCTTCTACCATATTGCGCTGATGCGCTATCCGGGCGGGAACCTCCTCTATAGGTCGGGCCTGGAGCAGCAATACCCGCCGCAGCGCGACCCGGCAGCAGCCCTGGCCTGGGCCCGCGGGGATGGGGTCGCACCCGCGTCCATGAGCGACGCCGAGGCCATCCAGTACGCCAACATCAGCGAGATTATGGACGCCTTTCTCTCCGCTGCCGCGAGCTGGATCAGCGGGCGGAGCTATCGCGTCAGCGTCGTGGATTACCTGGCCGCGCCGGAGTCTGCGCCCTGGCAGCCCTTCCTGGCCGTGCTGGATGCGGCTCTCGCGGCCTGGTTGGGCCCGCAGGTGAATGCCGTGCGCCGGGCCGACCCGGGCCGGCTCATCACCGTCGGCTACAGCGATCCGCTCCTGGCCGCGCTCCCTGCCAACCGGGCCCTGGATGCCCACGCGATTAACCGCTATCCACGCGACGCTACCCCGCGACAGCTCGATTTCCAGATTATTATTGCGCGCGGGCTGCGTGACACGTTCGCGGGCCGCCCCGTGCTGCTCACTGAGTTCGGCTATGCGACCAGCGAACACGAGCCGGCCCAGGCCGCAATCTACGAGAGCGCAACCTGGCTGCGGGCCTATGAACTGGGGCTGGCAGGCGCCGGCAAATGGATGCTGTGGGACCTGCCGCCCGGTCCGAATCCGCGCGAGCGCAGCTTCGGCCTGTACGATGCAAACCAGAATGCCAGGCCGAGCGCCCTGGCCCTGCCCGCGCTGAGCGCGCGGCTGGCGCCCAGCCGGGGACCGCGCGGCGAGGTCGAGGTCACCGCGACTTCGTCCGGCGCCATGGCCTATCGCTACCGTGCGGAAGACGCGCTCTTTGCGAGCGGCACGGGGCGCGCAGGCGACGGCCCGGCCCGATGGGAGGGCAGCGGGTGGGGGCAGCTCTTCGTGGATTGGGCCGAACCAGGCGCAGTGCGCATCCGGACGACAGCCACCGGCCAGGTCACGCTGGACCTGGAAGCGATACTCGGCCTCACGGCAGCACAGGCGGAGAAGTTGAGCCAGTCAGGGAACTATACGCTGGCCGGCAGCGGCCGCGCCTGGCCGCACACGCGTGCGGGCGCCACGTTGGTCTTGCGCACCGAACCCGGGCAGGAAGTGACGCTGCGGCTGGGGCTGAATGCGCTGGATGCCAAGATCGCCATCCTATGGCCGCACGGCGATGCCCCGGTAAGCGAAGCCAGCCGCGCCAACATCACGGCCCATCTCACCTTTGCGGGCACGCGCGGGGCGTTGCCTTGCAGTCTGGCGCCGCAAGTCACTCTCTGGCGAGCCCTCAACAACGAACCCGCCATCGCGATTGCAACCGGTGTCCGCCGGTTAGCCGAAGTCAACGGCCGCCGCGTGCCCGTTTGGGATTTCAACGATGTGGACGTCAGTGCGGCCCGCAACCCGCGCAATAAGCTCTACTTCCGCGTTGAGGTCGCGGGCTTCCCTGCGCAGAGCAACATCTGGGTGCACGGCGTCGACGCGCGCACCTATCTCCCCCGGCCGGCACAGGCCACGGCGGAGCAGGCTGTCACGTCCGCTACCGCACCGCGCGAAGTCGATGCCCGCATTCAGATACTGTGGCCGCATGGCGGCGCACCTGTCAGCGAGGCCAACCTGGCCAACATTTCGGTGGACCTCTTTCGGGCGGGGACGCTGGTGCGCCTGGCGCCGGCAGTCACCACATCGCAGTGGTCGCCGGAGGTCTGGCTGGTGCGGGCGCTGAACAACGATCCGGGCGAACGGGTTGCGCGGGGGATGTTACGCATGGAGAACGGCGCCATTGCACATTGGGACTTCAACGACATTGACGTCAGCGCGGCGCGCGACCCCGGGAACAAGCTGCACTTTTGGGTCCAGGTGGACGGTCTCATTACTCGTTCCAGTTTTTGGACGCACGGCCTCGACGCGCGGACTTATTTGCCGCACTCGGACGTGCTCTTAGGTGATTGTGCATCATAGGAGGACTTATGACTCGCATCGTGGCGGATACTCTCTGCGGCCTCTCACGGGAGGAGGCGGACAGACTCGGCATCCCTCTGATACCCCAGATTATCAACTTCGGGGAGGACTCTTTTCGCGAGGGCGTGGACATGAGCCACGCGCAGTTCATGGAGCGGCTCAAGGCAGGCAAGGAACTGCCCAAGACGGCCGCCCCGTATCCGGGCGATTTCATCGCCGCTTTCGAGCAGCTGATTCCGACCGGCGAAAGCATCGTCTGCATTCATCCTTCTGCCGATGTCAGCGGCACGGTGCGCTCCGCTGAGACGGCGCAGCTGTCGTTCCCGCAGGCGGATATCCGCATCCTCGACACTCGTTCGATTGCGGGGCCGCTCGGCACGATCGTCCGGGCAGCCCACGCGCTCGCACAGGCGGGCGCCAGCGCCGATGATGTAGAGGTGTTGGTGCGGGAGATGATGCCGCGCATCCGCATCTATTTCATGGTGGACACACTCGAGTTCCTGCGGCGCGGCGGGCGCATCGGCGGCGCGGCTGCGCTGATGGGCACGCTGCTGCAAATCAAGCCCATCCTGACCTTCGCCAACGGCAAGATTGACCAATTCGAAAAGGAACGGACCACACGCCGTGCTTTGGCCCGCATCAAGGAGCTGGTCGCAACCGAGGCCGCACGCGGCGCCGCAGCCCACCTCAGCGTAATGCATACGGGCGAGGTCGAGGACGCCAACCGCATCGCCGCCGAATTGTGTGCTGCGCTGGCCACGGATCAGGTCGATGTCCTGGAGCTGGCACCTGCCATCGTCACCCACGCCGGGCCGGGCACGCTGGTTGTCGGCTTCTTCACACCTGCGTGAGCAGGAGGAGACATCGATGACCCTGCGCATGATCAAGGTGGATACGCGCTCGCGCCGCGAGGTCAATCGCTTCGTGATCCTGCCCTTCCGCTTGTACCGCGACTGCCCTCAGTGGGTCCCGCCGCTCGTGGACGACACGCGGCTGATGCTCGATCGCGACAAGTATCCTTTCTATGAGCACTCGACCGCCGATTTCTTCCTGGCGGAGCGCGATGGCCGCGCGGTCGGGCGCATCGCCATTCTGGACAACCGCCACTACAACGCACACTGGAACAGCAGCACGGCCTTCTTCTACCTGCTCGACCTGGAGAATGACCCGGAGGTCGCGCACGCGCTCTTCGCCGAAGCCGAAGCTTGGGCGCGGGCGCGCGGGCTGAACAAGGTGGTGGGAGCCAAAGGCTTCCTGCAGGGCGATGGCATCGGTGTACTGGTGGAGGGCTTCGAACACCATCCCGCGATCGGCATCCCCTACAACCACGCGTACTATGGACCGCTGATCGAGGCCAACGGCTACACCGCGCAGCGTGACTTTCTCTCCGCCTACCTGCCGGGCAACGTCGCGCTGCCCGAGCGCGTGCAGGCCATCGCGGAGAAGATGAAGGAGCGCCGCGGGTTCAGCATCAAGACCTTCGCCACGAAAGCCGAACTCAACGAGTGGATTCCGACCATCGTGGACACCTACAACGAAGCCTTCCGCGATAACTGGGAGTTCAACCCGGTGACCCAGCGCGAAGCCAAGGTCATCGGTGACCGTCTGCTCCAGATTGCAGACCCGAAGCTCATCAAGCTGGTGATGAAGGGCGAAGTCATCGCGGGGTTCCTGTTTGGCTTCCCGGATATCTCGGAGGGCATCCGCCGGGCGCAGGGCCGGCTCTGGCCGTTCGGCTGGTTCTGGCTGTTGCGCGAGTTCAAGCGCACCCGGTGGATCAACCTCAACGGCGCCGGCATCCTGGCGCCTTATCGCGGGCTGGGCGTCAACGCAATCCTGTATGCCGAGATGCAGAAGACGATCCACGAAGGCGGCTTCGACCATGCCGACCTGGTGCAGATGGAAGAACATGTGCTGACGGTGGCTGACACTGAGACGATGGGCGGCCGCATCTACAAACGGCACCGCATTTATCAAAAGGACCTGAGTCCAATTTGACACCGACCGGGCCCATCCTATATAGATGTACTGAGCAACTATCTGTAATGTGAGTGTGACGTATGCAAGAGATTATCCCGCAGGCGGATCCGTCACAGGAAGTGCGGGCTCCCGAAGGCCGTCAGGTGCTCCTGGCCACACTGGCAGTCGCCGCCACCCTGCTGGCCTTTTGGCTGCTTTTCCAGTTTCGCAATATCGTCTTGCTTCTGCTGGCCGCGATCGTGCTGGCAACCGCGCTGCAACCGGTCATCAACTGGTTCATGCGCCGGGGACTCAACCGGACACTAAGCGCGTCCATCACTTATGTCTTGTTCGTGGCGCTGTTGCTGGCGGCCGGCTTCCTGATTATTCCCATTCTCGCGAATCAGGCGACCGCCATCTCGGGCGTCATCCCGGAATACTACAGCAAGGCCCGCTCACTGCTGTTTCAGTCCTCGAGCTGGCCGGTGCGTCGCCTCGCCATGTTCCTGCCCTCTGAGGCCCCCATATCGCTGGATGCCGGGTCAGCCGAGCCCCTTAGCGAGGAGCTGATGCTGGCACGCGTGACGCAACTCTTCGACTATCTGAGCATTGGCCTGCGCGCCCTCTTTGGCATCATCGGCGTCTTTCTGCTGGCCTTTTACTGGAGCGTGGAGCGCGACCGGACGATCCGCTGGCTTGTGGCACTGTTTCCGGTCAGCAAACGCCGTGTCATAGCCAACCGCATCGACGATGTGGAGGCCAAGCTCGAAGTCTTCCTGGTTGCCCAGGGAACTTTGTGCCTGATTATCGGTGCGGCTTCGCTGGCCGCCTATCTTGTTATCGGGCTGCCTTATGCTCTGTTGCTGGCGCTGCTGGCAGGCATCGCGGAAGCCGTGCCGCTCGTCGGCCCCCTGCTGGGAGCCATCCCGGCCCTGTTCATTGCCCTCACGCTGGACCCCTCAAAGGTGATCGGCGTCCTGATCGCCACAGCCATCATCCAGGTCCTGGAGAACAACCTGATCGTGCCGAAGGTGATGAATAAAGCCGTCGGCGCCAACCCGATCCTGACGCTCGTAACCTTTCTGGTCTTTTCATACCTCCTGGGGATTGCCGGCGCATTCATTGCGGTGCCGGTTGCGGTTGCCGTGCAGTGGTTCGCCCAGCGGACCGTCCAGAACCTGCAGGAAGCATCCTCGGCCCCCTCCGACCGGCGGGGCGAAATCAGCGTCTTACGTTACCAGGCGCAGGAACTCATGCGCGATGTTCGCAAGCAGATGGGCCAGGATGGTGACGTGACATCGTCCGTCGACGAGACAGGAGATGCCATCGAATCGGTGGCTGACCAGCTTGATGACCTGTTGGCGGACATCGAAGGGAGGACGGCCGCATGAGCACCATCAGACGCTTTGCCCGGTACACAGCTATCGTCGCAGGTGCGCTCCTCGGCTTGGCACTGCTGTGGCGCGTCCGCGAGCCGTTGCTCGTCTTTGTTCTGTCACTGGTCCTGGCGGCAGCATTTCGTCTGCCTATCGACACGCTGGTGCGCCGCGGCCTCCCGCGGGGAGCCGCGCTCGCCATCACCTATGTATTGACCCTGGGCATCGTAGGCGTGCTCATCTATCTCATCGGCATACCGCTGGCATGGGACCTGGGCGATGCCAGCAGCTATCTGGCCCGCGCCTACGAGCGGGCCCTCGAACGCTGGCCGCAGTCACCCAGCGTCTTCCTGCAGACGGTGGCCGAGCAACTGCCCCCGGCGCCCCTGCTCTACCGTATGCTGGCCGGCGAACAAGGGTCGGTCATGCTGCAAGGTGTCATGGGTTTCGCCGGGAACATCGCCAACGTCCTGAGCGATCTCAGCCTCGCGCTCGTCATCAGCGTCTACTGGAGCGCCGATCAGGTGCGGTTCGAGCGCCTGCTGCTCTCCCTGGTGCCGGTCACGAACCGTTCCCACGTGCGAGATGCCTGGCACGATGTCGAAACACGGGTCGGCGCATACCTCCGAGCTGAGGTGTTCCTGGTGATTCTGGGCACCGGCCTCCTTTGGGCCGGCTTCCGGCTGATGCAATTGCCTTACCCTGCCCTGCTGGCGTTGTTTGCTGCGCTGGCACGGTTGGTGCCCTGGGTCGGAATTCCTGTGGCCCTGATTCCGCCCTTGCTGATCGGTTCCATCAACACGCCCACGCTCGGCATCGTGGCAGCCATCATCACACTGATGGTGCTACTGGTGCTGGAGCAGGGCATCAAGCGCCGCTTTTTCCCGCAGCGCGAGTATAGCTCGCTCCTGATCGGCCTGACCGTCATCGCCATGACCTACACCTCCGGGCTGGGCGGAGCTATCCTGGCGCCGCTGCTGGCAATTACCACTCAGCTCATCGGCGGGCATCTGCTGGACCTGCGTAATGCACCCGCGCCGCAGCCGGCACGCAACACCCTGAAGACGCAATTGATCAAACTGCGCACCCAGCTGACCCGGGACGAAGAGACGGTGCGACCCGAAATACAGAGCCTGCTGGAAAGGCTCGACAGCCTGGTGGCTGCCAGCGAAGAATACATGCGCAAATCCTGACAGCGCCGGAGAGGCTAACCATGTCGTTGCCCAAGCATATCCTGATCCTGACTGCCGACGCTGGCTTCGGCCATCGCGCGGCTGCCAACGCCATCGCGCAGGCGCTCAAGACCCGTTGTCCCGACGAATGCAGAGTCACGGTCGTCAACCCACTCGACGATAAGCGCGCGCCGGCCATCCTGCGCAAAGCACAGGATGACTATGACCGCATGATTCAGTCTACCCCCGAGCTGTACAAGTTCGGCTACGACGCGAGTGACGGCTCCTTCACCGTCAGCATCGCTGAACAAGGGCTGATTGCTATGCTCTATCTGACGATGCGAGACATCGTGCAGCAACACCAGCCCGACGCCATCGTCACCACCTACCCGCTCTACCAGGCTCCACTGGCCGCGCTGTTTGCGCTGAACCGCCAGTACATTCCTGTCCTGACGGTGGTGACCGACCTGGTTTCGGTGCATAGCCTGTGGTTCAACGATGATATGGATCGGTGTCTCGTGCCTACGGAAGCCGTACGGGAGAAAGCGCTGGAAAGCGGCTTGCCGGAGGAACGCATCGAGGTCACCGGCCTCCCGGTCGATCCCGTGTTCGGCTCAGACCCCGATCGGGCGGCGCTGCGCCGGAAATTGGGCTGGGGCGAGGATCGCTGCGTGGCGCTCATGGCCGGCAGCAAGCGCGTCAAGAAGCTGGAGCCGCTGGCGCACGTCCTCAACCACAGCGGTCTGCCCCTTGAACTGGCGATTGTCGCAGGCGGCGACAAGGAGTTGCACAGCCGGCTCACGGAGGTGGAGTGGCACCTGCCCGCGCATGTGTATGGGTTCGTTGAGGACATGCCTGCACTGATGCTGGCTGCCGATTTCATCATCTGTAAGGCAGGCGGGCTGATTGTCAGTGAGGCGTTGGCCGCGGGACTGCCGTTATTGCTCGTCGAAGCCATTCCAGGCCAGGAGACCGGCAATGCGGATTACGTCGAGCTGGGGGGTGCAGGGATCCTGGTAGAGGATGCCGTTGAGGGCCTGGCGACCATCTACCATTGGCTGATGAACGAACGGGCCGAACTAAGCAAGTATGCGGCGCACGCGTGCGCCCTCGGCAAGCCCAACGCGGCGCGGCACGTGGCTGAACTCGCCCTCACGGCTGCTGCAGAGGGCGCCCAGCGCCGTGTGCGGCGCATGGGCACGGAGACCACTCTACTCAACAAGCTACTCAGCGGCCTGGACCTCGGCCTGAGCTGAACCGGATTCGGGGCCGGTTGGCACGCCGCCGACCGTTCCGCCGGCTGTCAACTCCGGCCATTCCTCCCGCCGGGCGAGCGCATCGATGGCCGCACGCTGTGCGGCCAGTTGTTTGCTGGGCCCGCTGCCTTCCCCGACGATCGTCACACCGATGGATACCTCCACCGTGAAAATCTTCGCGTGGTCGGGGCCTTCGGCTCGGAGCGTGCGATAGCGCGGGGTAATGCCGAGTTCCGCCTGCGCGCTCTCCTGCAGGCGGCTCTTCGGGTCCTTGTCGCTGACTTCGCTGCGGGCAGGGCCCAGTTCCTGCTCCATCATCGGCAGCACCCAGTTTGCCACCGCGTCCAGGCCCTGGTCCAGGTAGAGCGCCCCGACAACTGCCTCAAATGCCGCGCACAGCGTGGCCGGCCGCTCGCGGCCGCCCGTCTCCGCTTCCCCATGCCCCATGAGCATGTTGGGGCCGACCTTCAACTGGTGCGCAAGCCGGGCGAGCGTCTCACGGCGAACGAGCGCCGCGCGCAGTGCGGTCAGTTCGCCTTCCGATGCATTCGGAAAGGTCGTAAACAGGTACTCCGCCAGCAGGAAATCGAGCACGGCATCGCCCAGATACTCCAGCCGTTCGTTGTCCTCCCAATCCACATCGGGATGTTCGTTCAGGTACGAGCGGTGCGTCAGCGCACTCCGGAACAGCGCCCAGTCCTCGAAGCCGAGCCCGCTCTGTGTCCCATACCCGACCAATTCATCGATTCGTTCCGTCATAGATACCCTCTGGTTTGGCGGTCTTCTATACAGCCCGCCAGTATAGCACAGGCGGGCCGCTTTAGGTCATTCACGCCGCCCTGTGTATAATTGTGTGCTAGTCGTTGTTTCGCCCCCAGCCGGTCACGGACTGGGGGTTTTATCGCACTGTACAGGTCAGGAGTTGCCAAGTGTTTGGGCTTTTCCGCAGAACACCGGCCCAGCAGGCCGAAGATGAAGCTAAGATTCAGGCGAGCCTGAGCAAAACGCGCCAGGGCTTCTTCGGGCGCATCGGCACGCTGTTCCAGGCCAACGAGGTCACTGACGAGACCTGGGACGAGCTGGAGGAATTGCTCATCCAGTCCGACCTGGGCATCAATACCGCGTCGGCGCTGGTCGAGCGGCTGCGCAACCGGGTGCGCAAGGATAACATCAAGCGGACGGAGGACGTGCGCGCGGCGCTGCGCGACGAGCTGCTGAAGCTGCTGGCCCACCCGCCGCTCACCAATCTCGAAGAACCGCGGATGCTGACCGTGGTGCTCATCGTCGGGGTCAACGGTTCGGGCAAGACCACGAGCATCGCCAAGCTGGCACGGTACTACCGGGCACGCGGGAAGCGGGTCGTGCTGGCCGCAGCAGACACTTTCCGTGCAGCGGCCATCGACCAACTCAAGATTTGGGGCGAGCGCACCGGCGTCGAGGTTATCGCACAGGCTCCCGGCGCAGACCCGGGCGCCGTCGTATTTGACGCTATCCGCGCCAGCCAGGAGTCCCGCAAGGCCGAGCTGCTCATCATCGACACGGCAGGACGCCTGCACACAAAATACAACCTGATGAAGGAACTGGAAAAAGTGCATGCGGTCTGCGCGCGGCAGGTCCACGAGGCTCCGCACGAAACGCTGCTCGTGCTCGACGCGACGACCGGACAGAACGCCATCAGCCAGGCCAAGCACTTCAAAGACGCGGTGCAGATTACCGGCATCATCCTGACGAAGCTGGACGGCACCGCGAAAGGTGGCATCGTCTTCGCCATCGAGGAAGAGTTGGGCGTGCCGGTGCGCTTCGTGGGTACGGGCGAAAAGGCCGACGACTTCGCCGAATTCGACCCGCGCGCCTTCGTGGACGCCATCCTGGGGATGTAATTGCGCTTGTATCCCGCACGCTGGTTGTGAGGAGCGCAGCGTAGCCCCTCGTGGACGCGAGGACGAGCACAAGGCCCTGCGCTACACGTCATGACCTGCGTGGGGGTTACTGATTCTGAAGCCGCGTCCTGCCAGATGCGGATACCGCAACCATGACCATCGCGAGCAGAGGCGCAAGGGCGACGATGAGAAAGGCGGGCCGGCCGCCCATTTGCTGAATGGCGAAGCCCATGCCCAACGAGCTGATGAACAGCCCGACTGAGGTCGCACCGGACAGCATGGACAGCCCTGCGCCGACGGCGGCCGGGGGCAGCATATCGGTGGCAAGCGCCTGCATCAGCGGTTGAGAGCTCATCATCAACGCGAGCAGGACCGAGGCGCCCCAGAAGCTCCAGGTCGACCCAGCAAACGCGAATGCAAGGAGAGCCAGGAATCCGGCAGCCAGGGACAGCAGCAGGAGCCGCTTCCGGCCGATGTGGTCGGAGAGCCAGCCGATCAACAACGGTGTGGGCAGGCTCATCGCACCGCCGATCGCGGTTGTCAGTGAGATCGCCGTGGCCGAGAAACCATACTGGCTCATGACGATGGAACGACCCAGGTTGCCGCCGAAGCTGGCGATACTGGTAACCAGGGCGGTGGCTGCCAGGAAGTAGAAGCGCCGGCCCAGGCCTGAGCGGACCTCGATCTCCGGTCCGGCCTGCTCAAGTGCACGAACCGGCGAGACGGCCGGCTCAACGAAGAACAGGCCCGGGACAAGGCACACCAGACAGATGGCAGCATTGATGATCATCAACGTCGGGAAGCCCCAGCGGTCCGCAATAGGGCCGAAGGCCAATCCGCTGACCAGCAGGCTGGCGCCCATCGTCAGGGACAGGAGGCCGAAGCTGCGGCCCCGCTGGGTGGGATCCGCCAGCAGCCCGGTCAGGATGAGGATCAGATTGGTCGCTATCCCGAAGGTGAAGCCACCGAAGAAATTGATGAGCGTGAGCTCCTGCCACGTGGTGGCCCGGCCCATCAGCCACCAGCTGGCGGCGAACAGGACGCAGCTCAGCAGGAACAGCGTCTTGCGCCGCCCGAAGCGCCCCGCCAGCCAGCCGGAGAGCAGCGTCCCACCCACGCTGGCGAGGTTGCCCGCCGCGTTGAAGATGCCGGCGGCGGATGCCCCGCCGCCCAGCTGGGCAAGGTAGAAGGGCCACAGGCTTCCCGTGCCGAAGGCGGCACAGAGCAACAGGAAGTAGGCGCTGGTCAGCGCTATGAGAGAGCGGCGAGACATGGGTGCTCCAGAAGATACTGATGCGGCGCTGGAGTCTGTGTCGCATTGCACATATCATCGGCGCAACCGTGCAGATTGTCAAAAAACACGGTTACGTCTATAACCGGACCGGCGAGGTCCTGGACGAATCAGAGAGGGGTAACGCGATGGAAGAGATACGAGGCCAACTGGCGGCGCTGGCCGACCAGATCGACGCAATGCGGAGGCGTCTTTGACTTAGAGGGCAAGAAGGCTGAGATTGCCCGGCTGGAAGAGCAGTCGGCCAGCACCGACATCTGGAACGACCAGCAAGCTGCTAAAGCCGTGATGCGCGACCTGTTTGCATTGCGCGAAGAAACCGAGACCTGGGACCGGTTAAGCACGGACCTGGGGGATGCGCTTGCCATGCTGGATCTGGCCGAAGAGGCCGGCGACGACGAGTTGGTGGCGGAAGCGGCGGAGCAGGCAGAGGCCCTGACGAAACGCTATAACGCGCTGGAATTTCGCCTGGCGATGAGCGGGCCGTATGACCGGGGCGGCGCGATCCTCTCAATTCACGCGGGGGCGGGCGGCACGGAAGCGCAGGACTGGGCCCAGATGCTGCAGCGCATGTACCTGCGCTGGGCTGAGCGCCACGATTACAAAGCCGAAATCACCGACCAGCTCGAAGGCGAAGAAGCCGGCATCAAGACGGTCACCATCGAGATAGACGGGCCGTGGGCCTATGGCTATCTGCGGTCCGAGCGCGGGGTTCACCGCCTCGTGCGCATCAGCCCATTCGACTCGTCGGCCCGGCGGCACACATCATTTGCGCTTGTGGAGGTCGTCCCCATCTTCCCGGACGACATCGAATTGGACATCAAGCCTGACGACATCAAGCTGGATGTATTCCGCTCATCCAGCGCAGGCGGCCAGCACATGCAGAAGAACTCAACCGCCGTCCGGCTGACGCACATCCCGTCTGGCATCGTGGTGACCTGCCAGAACGAGCGCAGCCAGATGCAGAATCGCGAGTCTGCAATGCGCGTGCTGCGCGGCAAGCTGTACGACATCGAGCTGCAGAAGAAGGAGTCGGAACAAGCCCGGCTCCGCGGCAAGCACGTCGAGGCGGGCTGGGGCAACCAGATTCGCTCGTATGTCCTCCAGCCCTACCAGATGGTCAAGGATCTGCGCACCGATGTCGAGACGAGCAACACGACGGCCGTGCTGGATGGCGACATCGACACGTTCACTGAAACCTGGCTGAAGGAACAAGTCGGCGCGACCGCGTGAGCCGCAACTTAAGCGGGCGCCCGGGGGCCCTTTTTTCGGATTTGCGTTGTTGAAATACGCTGCTTATAATAGGCACGAGTAGGTCACAAACAGCCGAATAACCGGGGCTCACAACTAAGCGCGCGTGGCGCAGGTGTACTGACTCACGGTAAGTAGCTGCAGGTGACAGGTGATCTATCCGCCGTGCCCCAGAGGCACTAGTAACGTCTCTCCTGGAGGATTCCCGTGGGTCAAGACAAGACCATGACGTGCCGCGATTGTGGTAAGCAGTTTACATTCACTGCCGGTGAGCAGGAATTCTACGCGTCCCGTGGCTTCAGCGAGCCGACGCGCTGCGGCGAATGCCGCGCCGCGCGCAAGGCCAGCCGTGAAGGCGGCGACTATGGCAGCCGCGACTACAGCGGCAGCAGCTATGGCGGCGGCCGCGACTACAGCAGCGGGCGGTCGAGCGGCGGCCGTGATTACAGCGGCGCCGCCCGGCAGATGTTCCAGGCCGTGTGCGCTGAGTGCGGCGTGACGACCGAGGTGCCCTTCGAACCGCGCCAGGGGCGGCCGGTCTACTGCCGCGACTGTTTCGAAAAGCGCAACCCCCGCCGCTGATCAGACTTCGACGTAACTGACAGAAACGGATAAGCGGATCGGCCACCTCCGTGGCCCGCTTATCCGTTTTTTATGGATTGCCGTCCTCCTGGCGTATAATCACCGCTGTGCGCTATCTGAAACAACTCGTCCTCCATGGTTACAAGACCTTTGCGTCCCGCACCGACTTTGCGTTCGATGCGGGCGTAACTGCTGTCGTGGGCCCCAATGGCAGCGGCAAGTCCAATGTTGCCGATGCGCTCCGTTGGGTCCTCGGCGAGCAGAGCTATAGCACCCTGCGCGGCAAACGCACGGAGGACATGATCTTCTCCGGCAGCGAACAGCGGTCGCGCATGGGCATGGCGCACGTCGCCCTCACCTTCGATAACAGCAGTGGCTGGCTGCCGATTGACTTCGCGGAAGTCGAGATTGCCCGCCGAGCCTACCGCTCCGGTGAGAACGAATATTACCTCAACGGCAGCAGGGTGCGGCTGCGCGACATTGCCGAGCTGCTCGGCAACTCGGGCCTCAGCGAGCGCAATTACACCATTATCGGTCAGGGGTTGGTCGACCAGGCCCTTTCCCAGCGTCCCGAAGAACGCCGCAAGCTGTTCGAAGAGGCTGCGGGCATCACCGTCCACCAGGCCAAGCGAGACCAGGCCAGCCATAACCTCAGCGATGCCGCTACTAACCTGACCCGCGCCCGCGACATCATCAGCGAACTCACGCCCCGGCTCCGTTACCTCAAGGGGCAGGCCCGCCGCGCCCAGGAATACCAACAGCTCAAGCGGGATCTGGAAGCCCAGCTCAAGACCTGGTATGGCTTCAGATGGCGAGAGGCCGTGCTGGCGCTGGCGGCTGCACGGCGGCAAGCCGAGGAAGAAGGTCAAGTCGTCGAGGAACAGGCGGACGCGCTTGATGTGCACCTGGGAGAGGTCAGCGCGCGCCGCGCCGAGCGTGCGAGCTTGCGCGAACAGGTGGGCGAATGGCACCGCGCTAGCAGCGGCCTGCACCGCCAGGCCGAAGGCATTCAGCGCGAGCTTGCCGTGCGCGGTGAGCAGGTGCGGCTGTGGCACGAACAAGCCGAAGACTTGTCGCAGGAGTTGGTCCACCTGGCCGCGGCGCTGGAGGACGGCGCCTTGCGTCTCGCCGCCGCGGAGTCCGAACTGAACGAGGCGCAGACCAACCATGACGCGCAGGCCGCACAGGTGGCTGAAGCCCAGCGCGAACTGGCGGCCCGTGAACGCGCGCGGCAGATGAAGGCACAGGCCCTCACCCAGGCCCAGGACGCCGCCTTGGCGTTGCGCACGCAGCTGGCGGAGCGCCGCTCAAGGCTGGCGCAGTTAGCGGAGCGCCGCACCGAACTGGCAGAGGGCGACCAGGCGCAGGCCCAGGCTGCCCAGGCCGCCCAGGCGCAGGCTGCCGAGCTGGAGCTCCAACTGCAGACACTCGCCGGTCGCAGCCGCGAGCAAGCGGCTGCATTGGCAGAGGTCGAGGCCGCGCGCCAGGAGCATGCTCAAGCGCTGGCAGCCGCGCAGGAGGCCGAACGCCGGACCGCCGAGCAACTGAGCGCCGCGCAGCGCAGCCTGGCACGGCTCCAGGATCAGCAGGACATGCTCCAACGGCTGCGGGACGAAGGCGCAGGACTCAGCGCAGGTGTACGCGCAGTGCTGGCCGCTGCACGGGTGCCGGGCAACGGCGCCGGCGCGGGACAGCGACGCACGCCGGACACGTCACGGCTGACCGGCGTGCTGGGCACTCTGGGCGACCTCGTTGAGGTGCCACCGGAGCTGGAGCGGGCGGTCGAAGCGGCGCTGGGCGGCCGCGTGCAGGATGTGGTCGTGGAAGGCTGGCAGGACGCGGAAGCCGCCGTGGACTACCTCAAGCGCAACCAGGCCGGCCGCGCCACCTTCCTGCCGCTCGATACGCTGCGACCCGGCCGTGCGGTCGACGTGCCGCGTGGCCCCGGCGTCATCGGTCTGGCCAGCGAGCTAGTCCACTTCGACCCGCAAATCCGCCCGGCCGTTGAGCTGGCGCTGAACCACACCATCCTCGTAGAGGACCTGTCCGCCGCGCGGCGGCTCCTGGGTCGCTCCGGCGGCGCAACCTTCGTGACGCGCGACGGCGAAATCGTGCGGCCCAGCGGCAGTGTCACCGGCGGCAGCGAGAACCGCAACCGCGATGGCGGAGTATTGGTGCGCAGCCGGGCCCTGCGCGAGCTGCCGCCCCAGATTGCGGCCGCCGCCGTCCAGGTCAAGCAGCACGAGGGCAGCATCAGCACCGCGCGCCAGGCCCAGCAAGCCGCACGCAATGCGGCGGATGCCGGCCGCAAGCAGCGCGACGAGCTCACCGCCGCGCAGGGCCGCCTGTCCGCCGAACAGAACCGTGTCCAGCTCGCGGCCGAGCGCGCACGGCAGACGCAGGCGTGGCACGAGGAGCAACGACGGAACCTCGCGAAGGAGTTGACCGGGCTGGCCGATCGCGAGGCCGGGCTGAGGTCGGCCATCGCAGATCTCACGGAGAGGCTCGCGCAGCAGGAAGCCAAAGTTGAAGGTGCGCGTCGCGAGGTGACTGAGCTGTCAGCCGATGATTGGGTGGCGGAGCTGGCCCGGCTGCGCGCGGAGTCGGCCGTCAGCGCCGGCCAGTTGCAGGGGTTGCAGGCCCGCGTGCGCGAGTTACGCGCCGCACAGGCCGACCGGCAGCGCGAGATAGCCACCAAACAGGCACGCGACGGGGCGCTGGCCGGGCAGC
The DNA here is from genome assembly GCA_964614645.1 of uncultured Anaerolineales bacterium. Classification (GTDB taxonomy): domain Bacteria; phylum Chloroflexota; class Anaerolineae; order CG2-30-64-16; family CG2-30-64-16; genus MWBF01. Next base: position 19,874 of record CAZTMA010000022.1, on the reverse strand, counting down.
AGGCCGAAGCTAATCGCATCATCGCTGAGCACAGTGGGGCAGCCGACAAGCTGGCCGCCGAGATTGCGGCGCTCAACGCGCAAATCGAGCCGGCTGAGGCGCGGCTCGCCCAGATTGAGGTACAGCAGCGGCGCGCCGAAGAGCGTGAGACCCTGTTGCGCGAGCAGTTGCGCCACGCGCAGATGCGCAAGAGTCAGGCCGACTTGGCCGCGCAGCGCAGCCAGAGCGATCTGACCCACCTCCACGGCGAAATCGAGAAGGACCTGGGCCTGGTTGCGCTGACCTACGCGATCGACGGCGACGAGACTGCCGGTGAAATCGGGGATGAGGCCAGCGAGGCCCAGCTTCCGCTGCCGCTCAACGAGATGATCACGCAGCTGCCTATCGTCGAAGAACTTCCCGATGGGCTGGACCGTGACGTGCGCAACCTGCGTGCACAACTGGGCCGGCTGGGCCTGGTCAACCTGGACGCCCTGGCCGAGTACAACGAGGTCGAGGCGCGCTACAACTTCCTGACCACGCAGGCCGCCGATCTCGAACATGCGGTCGCGTCGCTGCAGGAGGTGATCGCGCAGCTTGACGAGGTTATGGAGCGGGAGTTCGTTGTCACCTTCAAGGCCATTGCTGCGCAGTTCCGTGAGGAATTTGTCAACCTGTTCGGCGGCGGCGCGGCCAAGATTGTGCTGACCGACCCGGATAACCCCAGCGAGAGCGGCATCGAGATCATTGCGCGGCCGCCGGGCAAGCGCGAGCAGGGCCTGGCATCGCTGTCCGGCGGCGAGCGTTCGTTGACCGCGGCAGCGCTCATTTTCAGCATCCTGAAGAAGAGGCCCACGCCCTTCTGCGTGTTCGACGAGGTGGACGCGGCGCTGGATGAAGCCAATGTGGGCCGGTTCCGCGACGCCATCAAGGCGCTCGGCCGCGAGATGCAGTTCATCCTCATCACGCACAACCGCGGCACCATCGAGGCCGCCGACACCATCTACGGCATCTCCATGGGCGCGGATAACACCTCGCAGACCCTGTCGCTCAAGCTCAACGGCCGCGAGCTGGCGCCTGCCAGCGCGGTCGAGGGCTGAGTGCGCTCCCCGGCCGGGAAAGCAACCATGACCCGACATCGTCTCATGTTATACGGCATGGCGCTCGGCAGCGTGACGCTGACCAAGGTGGCGATGGCCGAAGTCGGCCCGACGAGCCTGGCCTTTCTGCGTTGGGCCATCTCGGCGCTGGTGCTGTTCGCCTGGTGGACAGCGATAGCTGCCCGATCCTCGCGCCGCGTGATGGGCATCACCCCGGCTGCAGCGGCCGCTCCCCAGACGGCCATCATGCTTCTGGCCAAAGCACACGGGCTGACCATCGCATGGGTGGCACTGACGGGGGTCACGCTGTTCTATTATCTCGAGAACATGGCGATGCGCTACACCACGGCCACCAACGCCTCAGTGCTTTCGAACTTTACCTCAGTGTTTATCGTGCTCATCAGCGCTCTCCTGCTGCGCGAGCGGCTGGCCGTGCTGGAGTGGCTTGCGATGGCCCTGGCCTTCGCAGGTGCGGTGCTGGTCAGCGTGGGCGCCAGCCAGTTGTCCTTTGGCGGGGAGAGCCTGCGCGGGGATGCGCTGATGGTCGGGGCCAGCTTCTTTGGCGCCATATACAGCATCGGTGGCAAGCGTCTTTCCGAGCAGCATGATCCGCTGGCCGTGACCGCGCTCGTGGCCGCGGTCGGGGCGCTGTTTCTGTTCCCTCTGGCCCTGTTGGAGGGCCTGCATCTGGACCTGTCCCTGCAAGTCTGGGCGTACATCCTGGTGCTCGGCGTGGGAGCCGGTGCGCTCGCTAACCTGTGGTGGATGGTGATCCTGCGCCACACGCGCGCGTCGCGTGCTGCAGCCGCACTGCTGGTGATACCCGTGGTTTCGGCGGCCCTCTCGGTCACGCTGCTCCGCGAACCGCTGACCCCCACGATCATCCTGGGTGCGATCCTCGTCCTCGCGGGCGTCGTTGTGGTGCAGCGCCGGACGTAAGCCTTACCACAGAGAACGCCAATGCCAGGCGAAATAAAGGACATCGGAAAGAGACACGCATGACTGAAATGGATGATCCGCTCGAAATCTACCGCCGGTCGCTGGCCGAGGCGCCGCAGGTGGTGGAAGAACACCCCCCGCGCATCGAGCGCGCGGAGGTCTGGCCCTATCCTGAGCTGCAGCGCCTCTGGGCGCGGGTGCAGGTCAGCCCGTTTGCGGCCTTCCCGAATCTCTCCTTCACGGTGACCGACCCGGATGGAGCCGTCGTCTGCACGATGTTCATGGTGGAGATTCGCGAGGTCTACCAATCCGTGACGCTGCACCTGCGCCAGGCGCCGCGACCCGGGGAAACTTACCACCTGCTGATCGAGCTGAGCCGTGACGAGGCCGAGCTGGACGCGCGCACGCTGGATTTCGAGCTTGTGTTCCGGGACCCTGCCCAGGCAGCCAAACAAGGAGAATAGACGTGAAGGATCGGGAAATTCGCCAGCTATTGGAGACGAGCAAGACAGTCGCCGTCGTCGGCCTCTCAGACAAACCGGATCGCGATAGCTACCGCGTGGCCGAGTACCTGCAAGGGCACGGCTACCGCATCATCCCCGTCAATCCGACTGTGGACGAGGTGCTTGGTGAGAAGAGCTACCCGTCGGTCAGCGCAATCCCGGAGCCGGTGGATGTCGTGGATATCTTCCGGCGCCCCGATGCCGTCGGCCCCGTGGTCGAGGACGCCATCGCAGCCGGGGCCAAAGCTGTCTGGATGCAGTTGGGTATCGTGAACGAGGAAGCCGCGGAGGCGGCTGAAGCTGCCGGGCTACAGGTCGTCATGGACCGCTGCATGAAGATCGAGCACGCGCGGCTCCTGTAGTCTGAGCGCCAACGATGAGAAGAGCGCAGAGGGCCGGGCGGCCCTCTGCGCTCTTCTTTATCCGGGCCACGTGGGACTCTCACGTAGCCGGGATATTCTGTGCTTCCAGAAGTGCCCGGTATGCGTCCATCGCGGCCGCACCCGTCAGCAGGCCGTCGGCGGCCGGGTCCCAGACGTGCGGCCGCATCTCCACGATCCAGCTCCCGTACGGATCGGCCTCCGCCAGGCTCGGCTCGGCAGTGACACGTTCGTTGGCGCGCACGACCACGCCCCCGAAGGGTGCGGAGAGCGGGCCGTTATACTTGAGGCTCTCAACCATCGCCACGCTGCGGCCGCGCGGGACCTCCTGGCCCAGCACCCGCGCCCGCACGCTGATGGCGACGAGCGAATGGCTCAGCAGTGCATAGGCCACCGGCGTCAGCCCCACGCGCACCAGCCCATCGGCGACGGGCTGGATCCACACATGCTTCTCAACCAGGTAATAGAGTTCGTCGGGGAAAGAAAACCCGCGAATGTCTGTCATGGCTTCACGATGACCGGCATACCGATGTAAGCCATGTCATAGAGCATCTTCGCATTGACATTGTCGACCATGATACAGCCGTAGGTGATCGGCGTGCCGAGGTAGCCGCTCCAAATCTGGTTGCCGCTCTGGGCATCCCACGGCAAACCGTGGATGCCATTCTCGCTTGCGCCCGCCCAGTAGATGCCCAACCAGTACGGCATCCAGATATCCCACGTAGAGCCATAGGCCTTCGGCAGCTTGGACTGGATGCGATATGTCCCCGGCCGCGTGACAGAGCCGGAGCGTCCCGTCGAGCAGACCCACTTCGCGATGACCGTCTCGCCGCGGTAGAGCCAGCAGCGTTGCTCCGAGATGCTGACCACGAAGCTCGTTGCGCGCCCCGGGTAGGTCGGCACCGTGCCGCCCGGCCCCGGAATCAGCAGGCGCATCCCTACCCGCAGCTTGTCCGGGCTGCCCAGCCCGTTGATTTCGACCAGCCTGTCCACGGTCGTGCCGTACTGCTTGGCGATGACGCTCAGGGTGTCGCCCGGCTGGACCACATGAATGGTCGGCGTGGGCAGCGCGATGGGCGTGCCGGATTTACTGCTCGTCCCGCCCGGCTCCGGTATCACCAGCCGCTGACCGACGTAGATAAGGTCAGCACTGGCCAGGTTATTGGCTGCGACGATCGCCGAACTGGACACGCCATACGCACGCGCGATCTTCGCGAGGGTGTCACCCAGCTCAACCGTATGATATTTCGGGCCCGTAGTCGCGGTAGCGGTAGGCGTGACTGCCGGCGTGCCGCTCGGGGTGCTCCCTGGCGTTGTGTCCGGCGTCGCAGTCGGCGTCGGCGCCGGTGGCTGCGTAGGGGTGCCGGTCGGTGTACTGGTCGACGTGCCGGGCACTGGAATCGTCAGCCGTTGGCCCGGGTAGATGACGTCGGAGTTCGCCAGCCGGTTCGCCCGCACGATGGCGCCGGCGCTAACGCCGTACCGTGCCGCGATGTCCACAAGCCGGTCACCGGGTTGAACGATGTAGATCACCGGCTCATCTGCGACCGGTGCGGCTTGGGCGGGTCCTGCCGTCACCAGCAGGCCCACGACGGCCAGCACCAGCACGAACCATGCCCACCGGTGATGCCGCCCCATGCGCGTGTCAATGTTCCTGGTCAAATGCATACCCGTCCTCCACGGCTGGAAGGCTGACTATTGGATGCGTTATGTGTAGCTCACTGCAGGGGAGAAGGATACCTGAAAGCGGGTGCAGTGTCAAGCGCCGTGCGCACAAACAGATGCGATATTCTGGACGGCCTGCCCTGCTGTCGGGACATTGCTAAGGACGCGGCGAAGGACACTCCCGTGCGATACTGCGGTTGTTGATTGAACAAAACGAAATCAAACCGCAAGGAGATAATAAAATGGCTTGGAAGATCGATCCCTCACATTCACAGATTGAGTTCACGGTAAAGCACATGATGATCGCTACGGTGCGTGGCCGGTTCGGCAGCTTCGACGGCGCCGTCACCGCTAATCCGGATAACCTGCTGAAATCCCAGGTGGAAGGTTGGGTTGAGACCGCGAGCGTTGACACCCGTGACGCAAACCGCGATGCACACCTGCGTTCCGCAGACTTCTTCGATGCCGAGAAGTTCCCGCGCATGACCTTCCGCAGCACGAACATCGAGAAGGCCGGCGACGGCGAGTTCAAGGTCACGGGCGACCTGACCATCAAGGATACCACCCGGCCGGTCACCTTCACCGTTACGGATGAAGGCCACGGGAAGGACCCGTGGGGCAATCGTCGCTGGGGCCTGAGCGCCACTGCGAGCCTGAACCGCAAGGACTTCGGCTTGAACTGGAACGTGGCCCTGGAGACCGGCGGCTGGCTGGTCGCTGAGCAGGTCAAGATTCAGGCAGAGCTCGAAATGGTTGAAACGGTTGACGAGCCGGCGGCCTGAAAGCGCTGATTCGGTATCCCTGACCATAGGGCTTTTCGCAGCATGTCCCGTATAATACGGGCATGCTGCGTTTTCATTTTCTGGGTGTGCCACAGGTCGAGCGCGACGACCAACCGGTCGAGCTGCCGGCAAAGGCCGTCGCCCTGCTGGCCTACCTTGCCGGCGCACCGGGTCCCGTCCCCCGTGACCGCATTCTCGGCCTGCTGTGGGGCGAAAGCGCCGAGGATGCCGCGCGCAAGAACCTGCGCAATACGCTGTGGACGATCGGCCGCGCCTTGGGCGATGGTGTGGTGCGCACAGAGGGCGACCGGCTGGCGCTGAATGAGGCGGTGTGGGTGGACAGCCGTGGCTGGCCCCCGGCGAACGCCTCCCCCGAGGCTGCGTTGGAGCTGTATCGCGGCCCCTTCCTCGATGGCCTGACCATTAACGAAGCGCCGGAATACGAACTCTGGCTGATGATGGAGCGCGAGCGGCTGGCACAGAGCTTTCTGCGCGCCACCGGCGCGGCCCTCAGGCTGCACCAGGCGCGTGGGGCATGGCGTGACGTGTTGGTGGTTGCGCGCCGCGGACTGGCCCAGGACAGTCTCCATGAACCCTTTTACCGTGCGCTCATGGAGGCACATGCCCGCCTGGGCGAGCGGGCAGAGGCGCTGCGCCAGTATGATACTCTGCGGTCTCTTCTCGAACGCGAACTTGGCGTAGAGCCGCTGCCGGAAACTGAGGCGCTGGCTGCGGCGCTGCCGGACCTGGCCGCGGGCGGGCGTGCCGCCGACCCGGCAGATACGCCGCCAAGCACCGGTGACCGTTCCCCGGCCACGCGACGCCCGGCGGGAGCCCCGCCATTCATCGGCCGGTCGCGTGAGCTGGAGGCCCTGACCGAGGAGTACGGCCGCGCGCACGCAGGCGAGACGCGCGTGCTGCTGCTCTACGGTGAGCTGGGGATCGGCAAGACGCGCCTCTGGCGCGAATGGGCCGGCCGGGCCCTTCCTGCTGACAATCCCGCGCTGCAAGCCCGCTGCCTCGAAGCCACCCAGGACCTGCCCTTCGCGCCGTTGACTGAATTTCTGGCCGGCGACATCCGGCTGGCCGGGCTTGCACAGTCCGACCGCGTGCCCCGCGTCTGGCTTGCTGAGGCGGCGCGCCTGGTGCCGCAACTACGCTGGGCCATCCCTGACCTCCCGCGGCCGGCCGCGCTGCCGCCGGAAGAAGAGCGCCGCCGCATTTTTGAGGCCCTGGTGCTGCTCCTGGCCGCACTCGATGCGCGCCCCCTGGTCATCTTTGTCGATGACGTCCATTGGATTGACAGCACGACGCTCGACTGGCTGGCCTACCTGGTCCACCGCCTGCGCGACCGTGGTCTTCTGCTGGCGCTCACCTACCGCCCTGAAGACGCAGCACCCCGGCTCCTGCATCAAGTAGCAACGTGGCATCGCGAGGGCCTGGCACGACGGGTGCCGCTGGCACGGCTGAATCCAGACGAGGCTGCGGCGCTGGTCGCGGCGCTGCCCATCGCGCCGCACCTTGCAGCGCTGCTGCATGCCCACAGCGCCGGCAATCCCTACTTCCTCCTGGAGCTGGGCAGCCGCTCTTCCGAGGTTGCCACCGAAGGTAGCACACTGACGGGCGTGCCGACCGCGCTGGCCGACCTGATTCGCGCGCGCCTCGATCGTCTGCCGGAGCGGGTCCGGCAGGTGGCCCAGGCCGCGGCCGTGCTGGAGCCGGACCTGGAACTCACTACCCTCCGCCGCACGAGCGGGCGCAGCGAAGAGGAGACGCTCGATGCCATCGACGCCCTGCTCGCCACAGGAGTGCTCACCGAAAGGGCCGCACACAGCACACAAAGCCTGACTCAGGCTGCGTTCCTGTTTGCGCATCCTCTGGTAGCGACGGTGATTCGCGAGGGTCTCAGCGCCACCCGCCGGCAGTTCCTGCACCGGCGCGCGGCCCAGGCACTCGAGGCGGTCCACAGCGCGCGGCCGGGGCCGGCAGCGGGGCTGCTGCTCAACCACTGGCGCGCTGCGGGCGATCCCGAGACTGCCGCACACTATGCGGATCTGGCCGCTCGCCATGCACTGTCGCTGGCCGCAGCCGCCGAGGCCGCGAATTACCTGCGGCAGGCCATCGCGCTGGCCGCTGCTCCTCAGCGCCGGGTTGCCCTGGGCGAGGCGCTCTCGCAGTTGGGCGACCTGTCTGCGGCCCGCGCTGCGTTCGAGGCGGCACTGACCCATGCCATCGCCGAAAAGGATCGCTCCTCCGCAGCGCGGGCCTGCCTGGGCATGGCCCAAACGTACCTGCCCGGAGGCCGCGCAGACGATGTGGTCCGCTGGGCCGAGCGCAGCCTGGAGTACCTGGATGCGGCGGTGGACCCCGCGGCACATGCCCATGCGCACTACCTGTTCGGCGCAGGACGGCTGCGGGAGGGCGGCGCTGCACTGGTGGAGGCGGACCGCCATCTGGCGGAAGCCGCGCAACTGGCTGCAGCGCACGGTGCGACATCGATTGCCGCCCTCAGCCGGTTCGAGCTGGGCAACCTGCTGGCCGAACGCGGCGACCTTCAGGCGGCCATCGACGTGTACGAGGAATCGATCAGCCTGTCAGAGGCCGCCGGTAATCCGAACCAGCAGGTCCTCAGCCACAACAACGCGGCCTACCATGCCATGCTGGCAGGCGAGCTGCCGCGGGCGCATCATCATATGCGCGCCGCCCTGGCGCTGGCAGAACGGCTGGACCTGCGCCTGCCGCTGCAATACCTCTACAGCACGCGCGGCGAGATTGCGCTCGCCGAGGAGCAGTGGGCGGAGGCTGAGCCGTGGTTCCGCCGGAGTCTGGCCGCAGCGGAGACCAACGGCAACATCGAGCAGGCGGCGAAGTGCCGGGCGAACCTGGCACTGGCCGCTCGCGGCCGGGGCGACCTGGACGAGGCCTTGGCCCTGCTACAAGAAGCCGCAACGCTCGCCGCGCCGCTGACCGCGCGCTACCTGCAGGCGCAGATCGACTTGTGGCTGGCCGAAGCCAGTCTGGCCCGCGGCGAACGCCGGGCCGCGAGGATCGCGCTCGAAGAAGCCGAGGCGCGGCTGACCGGCGGGGAGTACCGTCGCCTGGCGGAGTGGGCCGCGCGCCTCCGGACGGCCCTCGCATGACCCTCCCAACCCATCATCACCACCCAGGAGCACACCCGTGAGCGATGTTCTCGAGACCCTTTGGAACACCATTGAAGACCGTAAGGCCCAGCCGCGCGCCGGGTCCTATACCGCCAGCCTGTTTGAGGCAGGGCTGCCGCGCATGGCGCAGAAGGTGGGCGAGGAGGCCGTCGAGACAGCCGTCGCCGCGCTGAGCGAGGGCGACGACCGGCTGCTCTACGAGATGGCCGACCTCGTCTATCACTGCATGGTGCTGCTGGCCGCGAAGGGACTCACCTGGGCCGACGTCGAGGCGGAACTGGCCCGAAGGTTCAAATAAAGATCGCGCAAGGCTGAGGGTAGGCGCAAGGCCTACCCCTACCTGCCTCACGGAATAGCCGGGTCCGGGAACACCGAAATGGTGTGACTCTCGCGATTCACCACGAACACCATGCCGGTGACGCGGTCGACCGCCACGCCGAACGGGTTGAGCCCCACCGGCTGTGGCCGGATGACCAGCCCCAGGTTGCCGGCTGCGATGATGCTCACGTTGTTGGACACGCTGTTCGTGATGAACACATGGTTGGTGGCAGGGTTCACCGCGATGCCGCCGCCGCCATTACTGCCCCCGGAACCGATGGCGCGCGTGGTCACATAGCTCAGGCCGCCCGCCTGCGCACGGTAGACGACCGCCCACTCCACGTTCGTGCCCCGCGGCGCGCACGCCACGAACAACTGCTCGTGCGCCCGGACATACTCCAGCGAATAGGGCACGCACCCATTGCGCGTGCCGATGGTCAGGTCCTCTATGGACCGCCAGCCGTTGTTGCCGTCCAGCGTGGTAATTGTCTGGCTGTCACGGCCACCGACGTAGACCCGGTTCAGCGCAGGGTTGAATGCGATGCCCCACGACCCATAGGCGCGCGTACTGACGTAGTGAGCCAGCACGGGCGGATCCGTATTGCCGTTGAGCACAGAGAGCGAGTTTGTCCCGTACAGGACGATGAAGATGCGACCTGTCGCCGGATCCACGCGGATCGCCGTTGGCTCGTTGCCCACCACCTGTTTGTTGAGAACCTCGAGGCTGGCGCCGTCCAGCGTGGTCAGCGACCCATCCGCGAAGCCCAGCACATAGACCCGGTTACGCGTCTCGTTGACCGCCACGCCCCACGGCTCATCTCCCACCTTCACGCTGTCCAGCACCTGCATGGTCAGGCCGTCGATCATGTAGAGCCGATCATCGTCGCGTGACGTGACGTACGCGCGATGGGTGATGGCGTTGACCGCCACCGAATTGGGGTGCGTCGCAGCCGGCAGCGCAATCGTAACCGGCTCGACGGTCGGGAACTCCGTCGGTGTGATGGTGGGTGTCCGGGTGCGTGTCGCCGTGGGCGTGTAAGTCGCCGTGGGCGACGACGTCGGCGTAGGCGACGACGTCGGCGTAGGCGACGTCGGCGGCGTCTGAGTCGGCGTCGGCGAGGACGTGATGGTGGGCGTCGGCGTTACAGAAGGCGTGTAAGTCGCTGTAGGCGTCGGCGTCGCCTCAGGCGGCCCGCTCACGAGAGGAAGATGCGCCACCATCGCTACGGCTGCAATGTGATACCCGGGACAGGGGCAGGCCGGTGGCTCAATCGGGGGATACGTCAGTGTCCGCACGTTGAGGTGGTACGGACCACTCGCCCTGGGCTGCCACGTGATGCTGGACGCGCAGTATTGCGGGTCGACCAGGCAGCGCGGCGTGTCGAGGTCATCGTTCGACCTGATCAACGTGCCGGCCGGATCATACAGCATCATGTAGGTATCTACGCCGTCCACCAGCTGCGAAGTCGCCACCGTGTAGGTGTGGCCGGGAGTCAGGCCGTCGAAGCGGTACCAATCCACATCGGTGCGCACGTGGAAAGTGTGGACCTGGCCCGCGCTGCCGATGGGCAGCGGCCTGGCGTCCGCCTTTACGTCGTCGGGCTCATAGGCATCCGGCGCGCAGGTGCAGTCTGCAATAGAAGACGGCAGTGCAGCAGCGGGAGTCACACCAAGCGGCGGCAACTCGCTGCCAGCGGCGACGACACGCAGCTCATAGGCCCCGAAGATTGCGAGGCCCGCTCCCAGGAGCAGCAAGCCCAGAAACAGGCGTAAACGTATCGTGGGTTGTGGTAGGCGCGCGCAGTTCGGCCGGCCCGCCTGATTCCGGTCCGCCGTGCCGGTCGTTCCAACCGTGTCGGTCGTTGACATGGTCTTCTCCTGTTCCACCAGTGCTTGTCGTGCCCGAGCTGCGGGCGCTGCCTGTCACAATACAGTCCTGATATTAAGGACGGCGTTTCGCTGTCCCCGTAACGGCAAATTCGCGCTTGCACGAAGGTGACGTATAATAGTGTAGACGATTGCGTTCATCTCCACAAAGAGCAGAAGATGGAAACCTTCAACCTCACCGACCATGTTCACCGCCGGTTCAACGCGCTGACAGGCGAATGGGTTCTCGTCTCGCCTCACCGCACCAAACGCCCGTGGCAGGGCCAGGTCGAGAAGCTGCCGCCTGAAACCCGGCCGGCCTACGATCCGACCTGCTATCTCTGTCCTGGCAACAACCGTGCGGGCGGCGCAGTGAATCCCGCCTACGAGCACACCTTCGTCTTCGACAACGATTTCGCCGCGCTGCTGCCTGCTGAGGTTGCAGGCGGGGTGGATGTTGCCGGCCTCCTGCGCGCAGAGCCCGTGCAAGGCCTGTGTCGCGTGCTGTGCTTCTCGCCGCGCCATGACCTGACCCTGGCAGAGATGAGCGTCGGGGCGCTGCGACAGGTCATCGACGCGTGGGCTGCGCAGACCGTCGAACTGGGCGCGCTGGATTTCATCAACTACGTCCAGGTGTTCGAGAATCGCGGCGCCATGATGGGCGCCAGCAACCCCCATCCCCACGGCCAGATTTGGGCCACCGGGAGCATCCCGAACGAGCCGGCAAAAGAACGCCAGATGCAGGCCGCCTACTTTGAGGCGCACGGCCGGAAGCTGCTGCTGGACTACCTTGACCTGGAGCTGGAGGCGCGCGACCGCCTGGTCTGCGAGAACGAGGCGTGGGTCGCGCTCACACCGTTCTGGGCGGTCTGGCCCTTCGAGACGATGGTGCTGCCCCGCCGAGCCGTGAGTGCGCTGCCGGACCTGACTCCAGACGAACGCGATGCGCTGGCCGATATTCTGAAGCGGCTCACGACTCGTTATGACAACCTTTTCGAGGTCTCATTCCCCTACAGCATGGGCTGGCACCAGCGGCCGACCGACGGCCGCGAGCATTCCGGCTGGCAGCTCCATGCCCACTTCTACCCCCCGCTGCTGCGCTCCGCGACGGTGCGCAAGTTCATGGTCGGCTTTGAAATGCTCGGCGAGCCGCAGCGCGACATTCCGGCGGAAGCCGCCGCCGCGCGCTTGCGCGAACAGTCCGAAGTCCACTACCGGATGGCATCATGACACAACAACTCACGTCACACTTCCAGGCCGTCTACCGGCGGCCTGCGACCCTCCTGGCGCGCGCACCGGGCCGGGTCAACATCATCGGCGAGCACACGGACTACAACGACGGTTACGTGCTCCCGGCCGCCATCGAACGGGAGACGGTCATCGCGGCTGCCCCACGGTCGGATCGCATCGTGCGCCTGACCGCACATGACCTCCATCGTGAGACCACGTTCGACCTGGCGCACGTGGTTCCGGCGACCGAGCAGCACGCCATGTGGAGCAACTATGTGCGCGGGGTCGCGGCCGGACTGCTGGCCGCCGGCTATCGGCTGTCCGGGCTGGATGCCGTCATCCAGGGCAACGTGCCCATCGGCTCGGGCCTATCCTCGTCTGCCGCGCTGGAGATGGCTGCTGTGCAGGCGTTCGCCGCGGGCGGCAACTTCACCGTGCCGCCCGACCAGGCTGCGCGCATCGGCCAAAAGGCCGAACACGATTTCGTGGGCGCGAATACGGGGCTGATGGATCAGCTCGCGTCCGCGCTCGGCCAGCCGGACCGCGTCCTGCTGATCGACTGCCGCGACCTCAGCTACCGGCCGGTGCCGACGCCGGCCGGCACGACCATCCTTATTGCCGATACCGCCGTCCGCCGCCAGTTAGCCTCGTCCGCTTACAACGAACGCCGGTCGCAGTGTGAGACAGCCGCGGCCGCCATGGGCGTCCCCGCGCTGCGCGATGCCACGCTGGAGATGCTCGCCAACGTCGACGTGACGGACGTGGTGCGCCGCCGGGCGCAGCACGTCATCGAAGAGAACGACCGAGTGTTGGAGACGGTTGCGGCACTGGAAGCGGGCGATCTTGCACAGGTGGGGCGGCTGATGAACGCGTCACACGCGAGCCTGCGCGACCTTTACGAAGTGAGCAGCCTGGAGCTGGACACGATGGCGGAGCTGCTGCGCAGCCAGCCGGGATGCTACGGCGCACGGCTGACCGGCGCAGGATTCGGCGGCTGCTGCGTCGCACTGGTGGAGGCGTCGGCGGTGAAGGACGCCATCGCGGCAGTGTCCACGGCCTACAAGGCGCAGACCGGCCTGACGCCCGCACTCTATCCCACGCGCGCAGCGCAGGGCGCCCGCTCCGAGATGCTATAACGCCGCAACGGATTGGCACGGATAAACGGATGGACCATGGGCGACCACAGCCGATGCCCGTCCTCCCGTGCCAACCCGTTGAATCACTTTGTTACACTGAGAATACTGTCCTCATTCGTAGTTCGTAATTCGTGATTCATCATTCCCCTACACCAGCGTGAACACTGCGGCCAGCACCCAGCCGAAGAACAGCGCCGTGCCGACCGCGTAGGGCCACGGGCGGTCGAACGCGGCCGTGGTGACGGCAAACACGGCCAGCAGCACCGGCAGCAGCGGCATCAGCAGCACCAGGAACCCCATGGAGGGCGCCAGCAGCAGCGTGACGAACAGCCCGCCGACCAGCACTGCGCTCTGCGCCAGCCACCAGAGTGCGCGCACCGCAGGAGCAGCGCCCCACTGCGCATATCCGGCTGCCAGGAACCACGGCACGCAGGCAGCGGCCAGCAAGGGCCAGCGCGCCAGGCGCGGCGGTATCAGCCACCACTGTACCCACACCCCCTGCGCCATCGCTCCGAAAGCCAGCGACAGGACGGCGAACAGCAGCAGCCCCAGGACGATTCCTCCGGGTACGGGCCGCGACAGCGGTCGTTGGAAGACCAGCCAGACCACCCCGCCGATCAGGAGCCAAAGCGCCACTGCCCCGCCGACCGCCAGCCCGCCCAGGTTCGCCACCGGCAGGAGACGATCCAGCCCGGCCAGGCCCAGGACGGCCACGACCGGCCCGGCCACCAACCCCACCCACCATTTCCAGTGAGGCGTGCGATTCTCTGCGGGCAGCCCGCTGCGTAGCGCCGGCCCTGCTGCGACGGTGAGCCCCAGCCATGCCAGGAGGTGCAGGACATACCAGGCCATGCGCCGGTCGGTGTAAGGCGTCGCGGTCACCAGTCCAAACGTGCCGTTCAGCCAGTCCAGCGTCGCGCGATGGCTCGCCGGGCTGAACAGGATGGACATGTGCTCCACGTTCGGGATGATGGTCAGGTTGCGCGCTCTGCCCCCAAGCAGGCCGGCGCCAGGGCCGCCAGCCGCTGCCAGCAGGGACTCCGCATTGGCAACGAACCTGCCCTCCCAACTGCCGGCCTGCAGCAGCAGGTTGCGCGGGGCTTCAGCCGAGACCTCAGCGCCGGTGGGCGAGATGGCGACGACTGCCGCGTACCGCTCCGGAGCGGCAATCCCTGCGGTCATCGCCACGCCGCTGCCCATCGAGTGCCCGACAATCGCGACCCGCGCCGCGTCGACCTCGGGCTGCTCCAGCAGCGCGGCCAATGCCGTATCGACATTGCGCTGCAGGCCGGCATCGCGGTCCAACCGCGCCGGATTTGCCGCATGCCCGTCGAAATCCCATAGCATCACCGCGTATCCGGCATGCGCCAGCGTGTAGCCGTAGCCGAGCATGACCTGCTTGGAGCCCGCAAAGCCATGCGCGACGAGCACGCCGGGCGCTGAGCTGGCGCCGGTCCGCACGAGATAGCGCAGCGGCACACCCGCCCGCTCCAGCGTGCGCACGGTGAGCCCGCGCTGCGGCGCACTCACCTGCCACCAGGAGAGCAGGATGGCTACTATCGCCAACACGACAACTCCGAGACGCTTGCGGTTCATCTGTCATCATCCCTTCCTTGTCATCATCCCTTTCTTTGCCGTCATCCCTTCCTTGTCAACATCCCTTCCTTTGAGCCTGGCACGTTTGGCGGTAGAATCGAGATATGAACGAGCGATCGGAGCTTTTTGACCCTAGCAACCCGCTCACCTGGGTGCTCGCCAGCATCCTGCTGGCAGCGGTGGCGACGAACACGGCATGGCTGCTGCAGCAGCGACGGCAACAGCCCCTGCCGGCTGATGTGCAGCTCAGAGCCACCCTGGCCTGGCTGACGAAGGCGCTGTTTTATGGTCTCCTGCCGGTCGTTGCGTGGCAGACGGGGATCCTCTCGCCCTTCTACATGGGCGTCAGCGAGCCCGAATGGCTCACGATCGCTGCGCTGGGCGCACCCCTGGTCGCAGTCATCACAGGCGTGCTCCTGCTTGGCTGGATCGTCTACCGGCACACGGAACCGGTGGCAGGCCAGCCGCCGTCCGCCGCCGCACGCATCTACGCGACACTGCGCGCGCCGCTCGATGCGCTGCTGCAGCAGTGGCATTGGGCCTTCTACCGGGCGCTGATGATCGGCTGGCTGGCGGGCAGCGCACCCTCTGGCGCAATTGCGACGGCCCTGGCTGCCGAACCGCTCTACTGGGGCAGCTGGCTCGGGATGATGCTGGTGGGGCTCGAGTTCGGGCTCAACCCCTTCGCCCGCGCCCGGCTGCGCACGCCGGGCCTGCAGGAGAACGCACTTCGCACGGTAGCCCTGGCAGTGGCAACCACCGCCCTTTTCACGCTGACCCGCAGCTTCTGGCTGTGCCTCGCCTGTCACCTGATCGTGGAGACAGTCGTCACCGGCTGGCTGCCGCTACGCACGGCCCCTGAGCAGGCGTGACTGCCTGCCGGCAGTCGTGCCTGCAGGCAGGCCCAAAAAAGCTTCGGGGCGCAAGCCGTTTCGTGTCGAAACCAGCCGGCGCCCCGAAGCTGATGAACAGTACTCCCCGTCCAGTTTAGCGGATGATCAGACCCAGCCCGACCAGGATGGCGAAGAACGTGGCAGCCAGGATGCCCAGCCGCCGCAGGTCCTTCAACACATAGTGATAATCGGTGGTCACAGTGACCGGCACGCGCGGGGCCGCCCCTGCCATACGCGAGGCAGCATTGGCGGGCCGGGCCGGCGCCGCAGCACGCGGGGCCGTAGTGCGCGCAGCAGGCGCAGCGCCGGTGGTCGCGGCACTTCCCGGCTGTTGCGCCACCTGGGACGGCTTGCCGTCGCCATACATGCGGGGCTCAGCGGCGCGGGGCACGCGCCGGACTTGCGGTTTCTTCTTTGCCATAAGGGGAAAGTCTCCTCCCAATAAGTTCGCCGCTATTATACCGCCATCGTTCGCGCAGCGCCAATTCAGCCACTGCCGATTTACAAGCTTTGGGGGAGTTTGCATCTGAGGATGCAAACGTCGATGTCCACCAAGCGGAATCCCGCATCTGGGGATGCAGGACGCCGTATGTCCGGGAGCAAACAGCAGGGCAGTTCAGCGCCTCACAAGGCGCACCAGCCGGGCTGTGATTCCTGAGACGAGGAGAGACAGCTCTCCGACGCCCAGGAGCCGCAGCGCCAGCAGATACAGGCCACCCCCCACCAGGCCGCCGATCGCCACGACCAGCACTTCGGCCAGGACATGGTCGGGCAGCAGGCCTTCCAGCGGCGGGATCAGGAGCCCGACCGCAAGGGCCATGCCGGCCGACGCGACCCCCGCGCGGACGAACGTCGAGACGATGTTCTCGCCCTGCGGCCGACCCACACTGCGCAGCAGCAGCACCACCATGATGAGCGCATGCGCGGCCTGCTTGACCGAGTCGGCGAGCACCAGGCCCAGGAAGCCCAACGGCCCCTTCAATGTAGCCGCAGCCACGAAGTAGAACCCGATCGAGATGACCCCTACGATGGCCGGCGTCCGGGTGTTCTGCCGCGCATAGAAGGTGTAGTTCAGCAGGAAATCCACACCGGCGAAAGGCAGGCCAATCAGGTACAGCCGCAGGGCACGCACCGTCATCACCGTGTCTGCGGGCTGAAAGACGCCGTGCTCGAACAGGAGCCGGACGACCGGCCCGCCCAACACCAGCAGGCCGGTCGTGGCGGGCAGCAGCAGCAGCAGGACCAGGCGCAGCCCCCGGCCCAGGACGCTGCGGAAGCTGTCCCAGTCCATCTGGGCCGCGTGGCGCGAGAGGGTGGGCAGCGCGGCCAGCGACACGGCCACGGGCACCAGGCCCAACGGGAACTGAATCAGGGTGGTCGCATACCGCATCCAGCTCACGCTCTGGCTGCCCGTCGCCGAAGCCCAGCGGCCATCCACGATGATCTGAATCTGGGTGACGATCAGCCCCAGCGCAATGGGCAGGTACAGGCGCAGGATGCGCCGGACTGCGGGATGCTGCCATGCAGTCGAGAAGCGCACCGGAATGCCGCGCAGGCCGGGCGCCATGACGGCAAGCTGGAGGATGCTGCCGCCGACCACGCCGATGGGCAGTGCGTAGACGCCGAGCCACGGCGCCAGCAACGGAACCGCGAGCACGATGCCCAGGTTGAACACCGCGCCGCTCACGGCCGTGTAGGAGAAGCGGCGCAGCGCGTAGAGCAGCCCGGTTGCCGCACCGGATAGGCCGAAGAACAGGATGGCCGGCGAGATAATGCGCAGCGAGTTCGTCAGCACACGCTGCAGCGCCGGGTCTTCGAAGTCACCGAGCAGGCCGGCAAGCGGCGCGGCGAAAACCTCCAGCAGGATGACGACGCTGGCCATGGCGATGGCGATGAGGCTGAAGACCGTGCTGACCACCCGTGCCAGCTCGTCGCGCTGCTGCCGCCGGGCATAGTCGCTGAAGACCGGCACGAGCGCGGCGCTCAGCATCCCGCCGACCAGCAGGTCGTAGATCATCGTGGGGACACGCGCAGCCAGGTTGAACGCGCTCAGCTCGCCGCCCGAACCATAGAAGCCGGAGATGACCGACTCGCGCGCAAGGCCGATTACCCGGCTGGCAATGTTGCCGAGGCCCAGGATGCTCGCGGAGCGTGCGAGGCCGGGTTCGGGGCGGGCCGCCCCGTCAGGCGTATTCATTCAGCAGGCAGGGCACGAATCCGTTGGATAATCAACGTGGTGGAGCGATCGGGCACATAGGGCAGGTAAACCACCCGCCCGCCCTGTGTCGTGACCAGCTCGGCCTCCGGCGGCTGCGGGCCTCCGGGCCGGCCCCAGTCGCCGCCCTTCACGTAGATGTCAGGCCGCAGGGAAACGACCAGCTCGTTGGCAGTCAACGCATCGAAGATGACGACGGCGTCCACACAGCCAAGCGCGGCCAGCAGCTCTGCACGATCCGTCTCTGGCACGAGCGGGCGCCCCGGCTTGCGCGCGGCAGTCGAAGCGTCACTGTTCAACCCTACGATGAGCGCGCCGCCCAGGTTGCGGGCCGCCTGCAAATAGCGCACGTGGCCGACGTGCAGCAGGTCGAAATGGCCGTTGGTGAGGACGACCGGTCCCTCCCGCCCCGCGCGCCACGCCCGCGCCTCATCCAGTGTCATCACCCGTCCCAAGCGCGCCTCCTGTCAGTGACCTGCTCTGAGAACTGCCCACACGAAGCGGGGAATATCGAGCTGCCGGCGCCAGCGCCACGGCTGGGTGAGCAGCCGGTACAGCCATTCCAGGTTCAGGCGCTGCACCCAGCGCGGGGCCCGCTTGCGCGTCCCCGTGATGTGGTCGAACGTGCCGCCCACGCCCATCATCACCGGCACGCGCAACGCGTCACGGTGCTGCGCGATCCACAGGTCCTGTCGCGGCGCTCCGTAGGCCACGAACAGGATGTCGGGCTGCGCTGCGGTGATGCGTGCAATGATGCCGGGTGCATCGGCATCTGCCGGCGAGCCCTCGTGCACCCCCGCTATCTGCAGGCCGGGATGGCGTGCACACAGGATCTCGCCCGCGCGCGCAGCAATGCCCGGCCCCGCACCGAGCAGGTACAGCCGCCAGCCCTGGGCCGCAGCGCGCTCCGCGATGAGCGGGACCCCATCCGACCCCGTGACGCGTTCGGGCAGCGGGCGACCCTGCCGCCGAGCGGCCCACAGCAGCCCGACGCCGTCGGCCATGCACAGGTCGGCGCGCTCCAGCACGGCGCGGAAGGCCGGGTTGCGCCGTGCCTCCATCACGAATTCGGGATTCGTGGTGCAGATGTGGTGCGGCCCGCCCTCAGCAATGAACCGACGAATGCTGTCAAGCAGGTCGGCGTAGGTCAGCGCGTCGACACGCACGCCGAGAATCCGCACCGACGGTATGCCCTCGGCCATCACCTACCCCGCGCCACGCTTTCGAGCACGGCCAGTGTCTCCCGTGCGCACTTCTCCCAGGAGAAACGCCTGACGTTCTCGCGGCCGCGCCGCGCCAACTCCGCGGCCAGCGCATCGTCGGTCACGAGCCGGTACATGGCCGCGGCGATGGCGTCCACGTCGTGCGGGTCCACGAGCAGGGCGGCATCGCCCGCAACCTCGGGCAGAGAGGAAGTAGTGCTGGTGATGACAGGCACGCCAGACGCTCCTGCTTCGAGCACCGGAAGCCCGAAGCCTTCATAGAGGGATGGGTAAACAAACGCGCGCGCGCCGCGCATCAAGGCAGGCAAATCAGCATCCGGGATGTAGCCGGGGAACAACACGCGGCCAGACAGCCCCAGACGCTCCACCTGCGCAGACAGGTCCTCATACAGCCAGCCCTGTTTGCCGCCGAGGACGAGCCGGTACCGTGCCAATGCGAGGTCAGCGGCGATACGGGCGAACGCGTCGATCACGCGGGCCAGGTTTTTGCGCGGCTGCAGCGTCCCGACGTAGAGCAGATACGGCGCATAACCACTGCCGGTTGCATCCGTCAGGCCATACCTGGACAGGACCTCGACGCGGGCAGCCTGAGCGGGTGTGCAATGCAAGGCGATCGACGAGTCAAGACCAGTCGAAGACGCCGTCATGCCCTCCGGTCCGCCCAGATAAACGATGTGAACCTTGCCGGCAGCGATGCCGTAAGCCTCCACCAGGTCAGCCTTCGTCGCAGCCGAATCCGCGATGACCGCCGCGGCCTGCCGCGCATTCCAGCCCGTCGACCAGCGCAGATAGCGCAGGTCGCGGGGCCGATGGGCTGCGGGATAGCGCAGAAACCCCAGGTCGTGCACCGTTGCGACGCTGCGCCGCGGATGCACCAGCGGCAGCACG
>CAZTMA010000021.1:31100-46886 GCA_964614645.1 uncultured Anaerolineales bacterium | reverse complement strand
TTGATACACATCGTGCTGTCTTCGGCGCCATGTGTATGATGTGTA
Source organism: uncultured Anaerolineales bacterium (assembly GCA_964614645.1). Lineage (GTDB taxonomy): Bacteria > Chloroflexota > Anaerolineae > CG2-30-64-16 > CG2-30-64-16 > MWBF01. Next base: position 46,841 of record CAZTMA010000021.1, on the reverse strand, counting down.
TGATGTGTATGATGCTTCTGCGCACACCTGACAAAACCGGTAGGGGCCACCTGCAGGCGCCTGGCGTACAGCAGGACCCACATGACCGGGTCGCATCACCCGCCCGCATCACCGCCAGCTTCCTCGACCGCGCAGGCCTCTCCATGGCCTTATCTGTAAATATTTACAGATAGCGTGTTCTGCTGCCGTAGCCGCGCACCGGCCGGCACAATCGGGGGAATTCACCAAATCGGAGGAGTTCCGCATCCTGTCGGTCGCATAGCGACCGCAATGCGGAACGGCTCGCCTCCGCTGACTTCCATGATGCCTGCCAAATAGCCGCAACGCCGCGCTATCTGGGAGAACTCCCAGATAGACCCGCTCCCTCCGGACTTTAGGGCGCCGCCGTTACACGGCCAAAGGGAGGGCTACCGGCATATTCCGGCGTGACGCCTGCGGGCCAGCCTGCTGCACTTGGTCGCGCCGCGCGACTGGCCGGCTGACGCGGACGCGGCCCGTTGTAAAAATATAGCGTGTTCCATATGCCTCCTGGACCCGTGCAACCGCGCAACCGCTCGCCCGGCCCCGCGCACGCAGCAGCCGCCATCGGCTGCACGCATCACGCGATGCTCGTGAGCGTGGCGGACGTCCCGCTGGCGGTCTTCGCCCACGTGGGGCCATCCCAGTGCAGAATCGCATCTTCCGCGCCCACAGCCCGCCCGCTGTTGGGCGACGCGAAGGCCAGCGCATCCATCGTATCATGGCACGGATCAGCCGAACCGTCCTGCCAGCATTCCGACCGACCGGGGACATCACTCTGTGTCGACGGTGCCGCGCTCACCGGCCGGATGGAGCCGGCGAGTGCAAGGCAGACGAACACAGACAACACGAGCAAGATACGAGCATTGGCAAACTCCGTTTAGGACCGCGAACAAGGTTGTGGCAAGGGAGCTTCAGAGAGCATTATCACGCGCGCGCCGTCACTGCGGATCATCACGCCGTTGACGTGGTTGGTGAGCTGGGACTGGAGCATCCGGTCAGACAGGCTGCGCCTCTGGCCGGCCACGGAGCCAATGAGTAGGGGCACAAACTCCAGCAGGAAATAGGGGAAGACGTAGCGCGGCCCGACCATCGGTTCCATGCCCTGTCGAGCGGCCACGACCACCGAATCGATGATGAGCTTGCCGCCCACGCCTGCGCCGCGCAGCGGCTGGCCGACCAGACGAGGCGAAACGCCTCCGGCGTGTTACGCAATGCCTCGAAGCTCGCGCACTTCATTGCGCAGTCGAGAGGGCAGGGCAGCCAGCCGCGCGTTCGGCGGATCAGGTCTGGCAGAATTCCAATGGTGCTCCGATCTACTTCAGTGCTTGGGTGCAGCTACGAGCATACGCGTGAACCGATCATGAAGATGCGATTGCTACATCCTGGAGTAGTGGACCACTTCTTCCACGCTATGATGGTTGCCTATGGGATTCTCATTTGATTCCCATCGCTTCCTTGAGCGCAGCAGCCGCCACGGTCACACCGATTTTCGTCGCCACATCAACCACCCAACCGCCGACCTTCTTTAGGTGAGCCAGTGCCTCGTTTAGCTTGCCTGCCTTTGCAGCGGCTTGCGCCGTTGCCACTTTCCCGATATCTGCATACTGATCAGCCTTGTCGGTGTCCATCACGAGGAGAAGTTCCGAGTGAAGGCGCGCCAGCTCTTCAGCCAACTGGGCCGTCGATTGTGATCCAAGCACAATGCTTGCTCCCGAAGCTTCGACCCGTCCTTCTGCGTGCGGACCAGCGGCACCGATGATGCTGCCCTTAATCTCGTACTTGTCTCCGCTATCCATGTCTGCCATAATTGACCTCCCTGCAGTGACGTTGCCGCCAGTAATAAACACGCACTTTCGATAGTGCTGCTCGACCTTCTTGTATACCTGCGGTCGGATTTGCGCTGCCTGCAGCATTTGGAGAGAGCGCTCGATGCTGAGGCGCAACGATTCTTGTTGGCCAGGGCTGGCCTGATACATTGCCCGATATGCCAATTGGCCGATCTCCTGCGTTTGAAACTCCTTTTCCGCTCGATGGTTATAGTCAGATATGTGAGATAAGGACTCGTTAAGATACAGTTGCAGGCGCTGAGACCGCTCTCCTCCTGGCTCCAATTCCAAACGGCCTGCGCTAAGTGCTCCGAGGATACATCGGAGACATTCATGTTCCGCATGTAGTCGATCAAGGTAGATTCGAAGAACCCGGCCCTTATCTGCCGCGTCCCTTGAAAGGCCTCGTGTATACGCCCAAACCCGGATTTTCTCCCCGAACTGGCCAGTATGCCACCAATGATACAACCCTAGGTAATCATCGCGTAAGATGGACCTTGCACGCGCTGGAATTCGGACCAATTCGTCTGCGTAGGGTTGTAGAATAATGAGAGGTGTGCCCGCGCGGACGCCATTACATCGGAGAGCCTCCTCGCGGAGGCTTTGACGCGCAGTGGAGATTTGGTAGCGTGCAGCAAGTCGTTTGCGCAGTTTCCCGGAACCCAGCGGCATGAAGTTGTGTGAATCGTCATGAAGATCGACTTTAGCCGGGAGGGCAAGCAGAGCCGAGCAGACCTCGTCCGCCGATACACCAAGTGCCGGAATGCGATGCAAGGTGCGAAAAATGAGATCGAACTTCGCAACTGCCTGACCATCTGCGTAGAGGTGGCGCGACTGGATTTGAAGCGAAACTGACCGGTTGATCCCTAGATTGAGACGGGGATGTCGCCAGAACTTAATCGCATTATCTGCACCGCAAATGTCATTCTCCCCAATCCAGTTGCCGATGCCACCCTTACCTCTGGGGCGCACACCGCCGAAGTTTCGTATGAACTCGGGAGCCTGTGCGTTTGGCCATTGCGGCCTAGCAAGTCGCGGTACTGTTGAGGGCAGAAAGTCTCTCATATCGGCCAACGGGACCTGCAAATACAGCCACATAGGAGTGCACTCCCATACAAAAAGACCCCTGCCGTCTAGGCGGCAGGGGAGGGACCAGTAAACGGGATTTGAACCCATTGACCCGGTCGTTAACCGAGCCCCGCCATGCGGCCTGATCCATAGACTAGTAGGCGGTCCTATGCCGTCTACCATCAGCCTTATTATAAAGCCGAAACAAATTCATAGTCAAGCAGTCTACACCAACAAAAAATCAAGCGTAGTGGACATTTGTGGTGTAGCCAGGAACTGTCCCGCGCCCACCTCCGTTCAGTCCATCCATGACAACCGAACCAGACCCATCCCCGGCGGCTTTGCTGCGAGAGAACAAGACTCTCATGCGGCAACCCGCCTATTACTTCAGGGGGCCGACCCCGAAAAGAAACAGCTTACCCGCCCAGGCCTGCGCCGGGGGGAGGCTGGCTGCGACAATCGTCAGGCCGATCCCGACCAGCGCCGCGCGGCGGCTGGCCGACCAGAGAGGCGAAGCGCTTCCGGCGTTTTGCGCAGCGCCTCTCAGAACTCGCGCACTTCCCGGCGCAGTCGCGCGGGCAGAGCCGCCGGACGCCGGTCCGGCGAATAGGGTGGGGCAGAATTCAAATGGTGCTACGACGTGTGTAGGCGGCGCACTACTCACGCGCGCAGGCAGGTGACCGGCGATTACCACAGAGAGTTCTGGACAACTCGATGGCGTCGATCCGCCGGGCCAAACCTCTCTCTCAGATCAGGCGGCACAATCTGACGGAGTTGCTTCTCCTGCCACTCTTTCAAGAACGCGTAGGCAACCTGTTTCAGAGAGTTGATCTTGGAGAAGACAGTCTCGATATCGTGAACGGTCACAGCAGCCAGCCCATGTGCGATATCTTTGCGAGTGTTATAGTTGGCAGAGATCCAATTCCTGTCACCTTGTACAACGGGCCAGGAGGAAGGATCGCCCCATAGACGCGTGAAGCAATCCAATATCTGGTTCTTGCTCCCTTTCTTCGTTTCCTCGTTACTGACGTGATACTTGCCTGCCACCACCTCAATGGAATTCCAGTAAGCCAGGAATCTATCGAAGGGATCCTCGGTGTACAGCCCCTTTCGATACCAACCCAATGCCCGCAGAAAGCTCGGTTCACTGTACGATAATATCCGAGCCTTCTCGAAAGCCACATGCCACTCAGATTTCTCCATGATCCTGCGTTCGGCATAGCCCTCCACTGGCGGTCCGTGGCGCTCACCAAGGCTGGCTCGTAGTGGCAGATCAACCTGGAGCGCGAGAACGTCAAGCATCTGTCCCACAAAGACCAGGGCTGCTCGGCCCGCAAGGGACGCCGTCTCCGCACGCGCCTCGACAGACACCCCAACACCCTCGGACGCGGGTTGTAGTAGTAGGTTGGTGTAAAAAAGATCGCTCCGGGGGGAGTTCTTCGGCTCGAGCAAGCTATATCGACTTCGTACTTTTATTGGACCCAAGATGGACACTGTAACGGCCCAGATCGGTACGTGCGAGTTCTGAATCGGATCTGCAGGCGTTGGTATGGCGTCTTGTGGCATCGGTGCTGTTCTCCTGCCATCGTCATCCAGGGCCTTTGCGGCCCTCCGCGTTATTTTCCGTGCGAGCGGCATCATCCGACAAGCTGAGCAGCCGACGCTCGACATCCTGCAACACTGACCTGAAGGCACCGGAATCGGAGATGCCTTTCGATCGACAGATGATCATGGCCGAGCGTACGATTTCGCCGGCCTGCGGCACAGCTTTCGGAAACCAATCCGGAAACCAAGCATAGTGGCTCCAATAGACAGCGGATTGCACGTTCAGGAGCTTTTCATACGCGTCAGAGGCCGCGGGATAGCGTTCGAGCAGGCGTTCACTGATAACTCCCGTGTAAAACTGCGCCAGTCCTTCCACAATCGCAAGATCGGCCTTTTCAAATTGATGGGTATCCCACCGCGTACCGTCTATGTCACGGCCCAGGTGCGTATACGCGTGCGCCACCTCATGCACCAACACAACAAGTGTGAGCGCTTCGACCGACACCTGAAGAAACCGGGCCAGGATACCGATGGGAAGCCAGAACAGTTCGATCCGGGGCACGTGATAGAAATAGGCGCCCAGCACGTCCTGATTTACGTCTTGCAAGGCATCCCTGAGATTCACCTGGCTGGCGCGATCCTCGAGCCATGTCAGATACCGGACCGTATGCAGTAGCTCCTGATCGCTCGCGGAGTCTGGAGGCTGCTCCGGCCAGCGACCCGGCGGAAGACTCTCGCTGACCATGTTTAGCCCCGTGCGAGCAGCCTTAATCACAGAACGATTAGCATAGATAAACCAGTCGATAGGATGGGGTGCATCCACGAATAAGTGATAGAGGGGAGCAGGAAGGCCGTTTACGACTAGCACTGGAACGCCCTGTCTGTCATCTCCCACTGTGAGTCTCAGTCCCGTCTCGTTTCTCATGTAGTCGCGGATGATCAGGTTCCATTGCCGGTACGCGCGCTGCACCTGAGATTTCAGATCAGAGGGAAGGCTCTTGATCAGGGCTTGTAGCTGCAGCTCGCCCTGAGACTCCAGTGACAGCTGTCCCTGTGGTCCATTGCTTCGTGGCGCCACTTCACGCACTTCAAGCGTGCTCGGATCTTGGAAAGTCGGCCGGCTGTTGTCCATTCTGCCCTCTCTGGTCCGTACGGCTCAGACGTCGTTCAGGAACCTTCCAGCTTCCCCAACAACTTCTCCGCCTCCTCCCGCGCGACCGCGGACGGCGCCTGGTCGACGAACGCGCGCAGCGTGACGATCACCGTCCCACCGCCGATCCCCTGCAGCACCGATGCGGCCAGCCAGCGGATGTTGCCGTCCTCGTCGCCCTGGGCGGCGACCTGCTCGCCGATGGCTCCCGGAGTGCGCTGCTGGCCCAGGGCGAGCAACCGATTGGCTGGCTCCGGGCCAAGCCATTGTCCTATCCAGTGTCCCGAAAGAAGTTCTCACTCCAAAAGCGCCTATATCGTGTCCAGATAGACGCCAAGATTCTCCTGGTTCGGATTCCATAATCGGCCAAAATGCTCTCTGATCGGAACTCCGATCTTGGGATGGATTGTGGTGCTGACGTCTGGATATTCCGTGCTTTATACAATCGATCAATAGCTATCGATAGACCGACATAGACGAGCACAATGAATAACACCACAGGGGCGAGGGCGACCGAAACGATCAGCACACCGAGCCACGACATGGTCGCCAGGATATCACCCACTCCCTCTGAAGTCGGAGCTACCATTTCGTCCCGAACTTCATACACAGGAGTCCCATCCGCCGCATACCCGCGTGGAGTCAAGAACGCATTTACCCTTTGGGAAGCGATTCGGCGGTGATGTCCGCCTGGCTCCATCACCGGTTGGATTCCTCCCAGCCCCTTTGTGTACACATATCCTTGGATATCGGCCAATTTGTCCGCCATGCCTCTCTCCGTTCTAGGCTACTATGATAAGCTTGGTTCTATCGATGCATCGCTCCAATGATTTCTGTTGCTGGTTTCATTCATCCTACCAGCCTCCCCAAAACCCTCTCTGCTTCCTCCCGCGCGACCGCGGACGGCGCCTGGTCGACGAACGCGCGCAGCGTCGCGATCACCGCCCCGCCGCCGAGCCCCTGCAGCACCGACGCGGCCAGCCAGCGGATATTGCCGTCCTCGTCGCCCAGCGCGGCCACCAGTTCGCCAATGGCCTCGGACGTGCCCTTGCCGCGCAGCGCCATGACCCGGCTGAGGCGCTGCTGGTAGCTGCCCTGGGGCGGCGTGGGAATCAGGGCCGGTTGCACCGCCTGGGGCTGCGCAGCCGGCGCGGGCCGGTAGGCCGCTGGGGGCGGGTCGGGAGCGGGGGACGGCGCGACAGGTGCGCCACCGAACAGCGGGCCTTGGCCTGGGTCCGCTCTCGATTCTGCAGCAGGAGCAGGCTTTGCGGGCGCCGCAGCAGGCTGAACCGCGCCGAACCGGGGACGCGCCGCCGCCTGTGGCGCTGCCGCCTGATATGTCGGGCCAGTCTCCTTAATCCCTATCTCACTACTCCCTGCTTCCATCTCCTCCCGATAGTTGCGCACCACAACCGGCCCCAGCTCCTCCTCCAGCCGGTCCCACGCGGCCAACACCAGCCGCCGCGTGCGGTACTCGCCCAACGCCCGTTGTTCCTTCTCCTTCAGCACCCGGAACGTCTCGCCCGGAAAATCGCTGGCCGCAGCGCGGGCCGCGTATCCTGCCGGGTCGAGCGGATCGGCCACCTCCTCCCAGGGGTCGAGGATATCCCGCAGCTCGGCCGGGGTCAGGTCCGCCGGGTCGAGGATGTAGCGCAACTGCTTGCGCGTGAGGCTGTAGAGCCGGGCGTAGTAGGCGTCGAGTTCGGCGCGCAGGAGGGCGCGGCGGTCTTCGTCCCATTTGAACGGAGGGAATGGGCAGTAGGGAGTAGGGAATGGGTCGTCGGGAGACGAGGGTAGGTTGGCCCAGCGTGGTGGGTTCCAGGGGTGTCCGCCAGTGACAGCCCGATTCACCTCCCACTGCGTATGCAGCAGTTCCCGACTTCCTATCTCACTATCTCCCCACTCCCTCCAAAGGTCAGCCGCGAACGGTGCCATGTCCCAGGCGGTGTAGACCAGTTCGAGGACGCGCGGGACGATGAAAACGATGTCTTGGCCGCGATATCCTTTGGGGGGAAGAGCGGGCAGTTGTTCAATGACGAAGAAATTGAGATTGACGCCGGCGATCTTCTGGCGTGCCACATAGTCAAAGCACAAGCTGTTAAAGTTGGCTAAGAAGCAAGCAGCTGTCGCTGTATCGGCCTCCATGAGTTCGATGACGGGAGCGCTGTTTCCAACGCCTGATAGTGGTAACAACCCAAGGACAGCAGTGCGTTCGAGATTACTGCTTGCTATGCCGCGAAATGCTAGTAGCCACTTCCTGGATCGATTTGAAAGGCGAAGCGTTACTTCCGCTTGCGGCACCCAGTAGCGTGGCACGATGGGGAGAGTCGGCGCGGCTTTGTCCACAGGATTCAGATCGCGCGCCAAGCCCTTGCTCCGTTCGTCGTCACTCACTCCCTGGAACGTTGCCCACCGGTGGTCGAAATGGTGTAGCAGTTTAGCTTCGTAGAGTGGCCGGTACTCTCGAACGGGTTCGAGAGCGAAGAATTGGCTGTCGTTCGACATGTCGAACATGCGCAAGAAAGAGAGGTCCCACGGGTTTTGTCCTCCTTGTTCGATCAACACAGGCAAACGTTGGTAGAGACGTTTTGTGAGCTCGGCATCCGCTCTCGTTCTGAACACAGGACACGTGCGGGAGTTTGGATTTAGGAGGGCAAAGTCATCCTTGTTCAAGGTGAACCGACGTTCCGGCATTTTGGTGAACTCGATTCGACTACAGAAAAAGGTAAAAACGCTCTCCGACACGGGGGCTTCCGATCCCGCGAGACATAGTAGACCAAAACGATTGCGATGATCAATACCGGGGAAGTAAATGCATGCCTCGTTGTCCATGCCTAGAAACGATACAAGACTATGTGTTTCGATCAGTTCACGCAAGAAGCCTTTGGTGGTATCGTCCGTCGCGATGCCCGTGGGCACGATGATGCCGGCGCGGCCCGCCGATGACAGCAACGTGCGGCTCAGTTCGGCAAACAGCGCGTAGGTATTGACGTCGCCCACCGCAGTGAGCGGAAAGCGGCTGGACGCGCGCACGAACTTGCTGCTCGCCTCCGCCGCAGACTGCGCGGCCGCAAACTCGTGCGCCAATGCGGGGTTCGTCTTGGGCAACGCGTCGATCAGCCGCTGCCGCGCGGCCTTGTTCGGCGCGGCCGCGATTTCCGGGTCGCGCGTCGCAAAGAACTCCTGCTCCTGCAGCTTGATGCGCTCCCACGGCGGGTTGCCGCACACCACGTCGAAGCCGCCGCACCACCCTGCCGTCTCATTGTCCGCGCCTGCCCCCGCCCGCGGCAGGGTGAAGACGTGGGGGAACGCCAGGTGCCAGTGGAAGAACTGGTACTGCCCGGCCAGCCGCTCGATCTCCTCCTCCATCCACTTCGGCAGGTTGAAGGGGTTGCGCTCGATCTGCCGGAAGACCTGCTCGGTGATCGGGTAGGCGAATGCCCTGGTCTTCTGCCACACGAACGCTGCGGCCCAGGCGTCGGCGAGCAGGCGGCCGTAGCGGTAGTCGGACGAGCGCACCAGCTCCTCGTATAACGCTTCCTGGTGCTGCACGCCGGCCAGGGTGGCGTCGTCGGTCGCGTCCAGCTGCGCCATGCCCGCTGCCAGGCTGCCCAGCCGCTCCCACGGCTGGAGGTCGCGCGTGAAGAGCGCCTGCTGCTCCCGCTCCCGCTTGTTGAGCCGCTTGAATTCGCTGCAATAAGCCCTGTCGTCGCCCGTGACCGGGGTGAACGCGGCGTCGGGGATGCCCTCCTCCAGTCCGCGCGGGGTCGCGCCGATCAGGCTGTTGCCGCACTGGATGTTGCGGTCCAGGAAGCTCAGGGGCTTGCCCGGGTCGAGCGTCTCCATCCACAGCGCCACCTTGCACAGCTCCACGGCCATCGGATTGATGTCCACGCCGTGGATGCAGCGGCGCACCACGTCGCGCAGCGCGGCGCGCAATGCCGCAGGTGAGGGCTCCTCGTCGCCCGTGCGGATGCGCGCGAGGTGCCGCGCGAGCCGGTGCGCCGCGGCGATCAGGAAGTGGCCGGAGCCCGCGGCCGGGTCAACCACCTTGATCGAAAGAACAGCCTTTTCCCTGTCAACCTGCGAACCTGCACCCTTCAACCGCGCCTCGACGACCGGCTCAAGCGCGCTGTCCAGCAGGCTGTTGATGAGCGAGGTGGGGGTGTAGTAGCTGCCGGTGGTCTTGCGCTCCGATCCGGCCGCGAAGGTCAGTTCGAAGGTCCCGGCGTCCGTGTTGAGGTGGGGGTGCAGCTCCAGCAGGCTTTCGTAGACGCTGCCCAGCTCCTCGGAGCCGAGGTTCTTGTAGTCTACTGGCCGCCGCGCCCGCCCTTCCTCGGTGAAGGCCAGCTCGCGCAGCGCGGCCAACAGGTCGCTGTTGGCCAGCTCGGCCGCGTCGAGATTGGGGGTGGCGTTCGATGAAAAGAGGAAGCCGCCCAATGCAGGCAGCCCCAGCGCCGCGTTGCCGCCCCGCAACTGCTCGCAGACCAGCCGCAGCGTGCGGTACAGGTCCGGATGCGGGCCGCCGCGCCGCGCTTCGGCCAGGCTGCGCAGCCGATCCACCGAGTAGTAGTCGCGATAACGCGCGCGCGCCAGGGGACCGGCGTCAGGCGTGAGCAACAGATCGCGGTCCTCTGCCACCAGCAGGAAGATCAGCCGGTAGACCAGGCGCAGCAACTGGCGGTAGTAGCCGTCCCGGCTCAACTCGCCGGACCGGAGCGCGGCCTTCAAGGCCCCGTTCGCCGGATGGCGCAGGAAGCCGCGGCCCAGCGCGGCGATTGCGTCCTGCACGCCCTGGCGCAGCGCATCCAGCGCGCGAGTGCCCTGCTCGGCTGCCGCCTGCGACCAGCGCTCCAGCCAGAACTGCCCTGCCTCCACCCGACTCTGATGGCACACCAGCCACAGCAGGCTGAAGTCCGCGTAGAGCTCGCCGGTCAGCATGGCCTCCAGGTCGAACTCCACGTACGCGGCGCGGGTCAGGCTGGCGTTGTCGCGCATGATCCGCAGCCGCAGTCCATTGCTGGCAAAGCCCCAGAGGGTGTCGTCCGCTCGGTTGAGGTACTCCTGCACCAGGCTGTGGGGGCTGCGTTTGGCGAGCGGGTCGCGGCGATCCAGGTCTTGCCGGAAGCTGACCAGGTGGATGGGCACGTGCTCCCACTGGTGGCTGATAGGATAGTCGACGGCGCCTTCGGTGCCACCTCCCACCGTCAGCTTGCCCTGGAACGGCAGCCGGCCGTAGCCGAGCTCCTGGAACAGGATCAGCAGCCACCGTTCGCGAGTCAGCGTGATGCCAGTGTCGCCCGCAGGCAGGCGGCTCCGCTGCTCGTCGAAGCTCCGCCACACGCCCAGGCAGCGGTTCCACGAGCGGTTGATCGCCTCGTTGAGCCGTTCGTTGGGCGCGAGGTGATAGTCGGCCGGGGTCAGGCCTTCCAGCCCGCGGCCGTCCGCGATGCGCTGCAGCAAGTCCGCCGGCAGTATCGCGCCCTCGGTCTTGACGGTGGTGAAGGTGGTGCGGGTTAGAGTGTGCATTGGCTGCCCCGATTTGAGAGTACTGCTAGCGTTCTTTGTACTAACCCGCGCCCTTGCCGAGCAACTTCATAAGACTTACAAGAAGGGTGAGTACCGTTCCCGCTCCTGATAGCCACGCGGCGATCCGGGTAGTGAGTCCGTCCACTCCAACGACAGCCTGGGCAGTCGTTCTGATAGGCCCGGCGACGTTCATCGTAAGGGCAAATCCGGAATTGGCAGCGAGTGAAGGCAGGTACTGGATACTGATTTGGGTTTCGGAATAGAACCGGGTCGGAGCACCTGGTCCGAAGCTCTTCTCATAGGGAACCAGCTTGACCTGCTTATCTGAAGAACCAAGAGAAATCAACACTGGCTGGCTGGTTGTGATGCTAGATGATACCTGGATATACACAGGGACGGCTCTTGCCCCGCTTTTCAGGTGATCTGGATACTGCACATCAACGGTCAGCTCTGGTAGTGCTATCACCTGCTGCGGCACATATGCTGGCGTTCTGAAAACGTATGGCTGGGTGACTGTCAGCCACGTAAAGAGAACGGCCAGTGGCAGCACCAGCAACAGTGTCGGAGCGCAGAGAATAATATGAACCAGGAACCAGAAAAAGCGCATTGGTGCTCGACCTCCTAAGGCTCTGGATCCGAGATTCCATGTTGCATCGCCAGGTTCACAGGCTCGGCCTTGTCCCAGTCATAAGGAGACTTGTATGCGACTTCCAGATCCTTATTATCGGTTTTCCCGAGAAGACGAGGGGCCCAAAGCGCCAGTTCGCCATTTCGGTTGATCCTGTATCTCACTTGGAGCCTGGCATTTCGAAAGGACGGACAAACCGGGATTGTGACACTCGCAATCTCTCGAGGTTCACTGCCGGGAATACGCTGCTTCTGATACACTCTCCAGGTTGCTGGGAAACTGATATCCGTCGGAATCGTGACTGTTTCAGGTGCCCACGAGCTCTTAAGGTCTTCCTGCAAGCTATCTCCAGCATCACCCAGAGCAAACGGCACATAAGAAACGCTTCCGTCGACCTTCTTCTGATACTCCAGGTAAGTATCAAGGCTCAAGGTAGGAACGAAGATCAGCTCCTTGCGGTTGAGGGATGACTGGTAGTCTGCGGCCCCTACCGCCACGACGGCTTCTGGCTTAACCAACACGACTTTCGAGGGAAGGGCAGGGAAGAGAGCCTCAATCCGTTCCTTAACATGTCGTAGATAGCTGGAACCTCCCACCATGATGACTCGGGCGACCTGTGCCTCATTTAGACCGTTGGATAACAGGAGACTTTTGATCCTTTCGGTGGCAACCTCGACGAGTGGCTCTACTATCACGACAAGCTCATCATACGTGAGCGAGAGCTCATCAACACTGAACTCCTTGCCGTGGATGAGTATGGGGTGTGTAGCCCATGCTCTCGGTTGAGGCTTAACTTCTGGTCTCTCTGGATTGAGCGCCTCTTTCACCTCTCGAGCCGCTTCCATCAGTTGATACCGCTCATCGGGAAGCAGGTCTTCCCACATGTCGCCTGCCCATTTCTGGGCAATAATCTCATCGATTCTCTCGCCCACTACACAGCTCGTATCCATAGCCCGACCTACAACGATGGGAAGCTGCTTCTTGTGAGTGAAGTCTCGCCTTACGAGCGCAAGATCAAGTGTACCCCCGCCGCAGTCAAAGACAAGCACATTTTCGGCATTGCCAATCCGACCCCGGAAGTGTGTCGCGATAGCAAGAAACGCGGCGACGGGCTCCTCGATGATATTCACATTCGAAAATCCTGCCATTTTCGCGGCAAAGATGGTCGCAGAGCGCTCAACGGTGGTCCATCCTGCCGGAACAGTCACAGTGACGCTGGTGCTACGCTCCAACGCATCGACGGATTCCGAAGAATCGTGCTCCTGGCGGGCCACGTGCTCCTGCAAGCGCCTCCGAAGGACCCACATCAATCTTGCTGCAAGAACTTCGGGGCGACTAAAATCCGCACCAGGACGCAGCTCTGTCATCCGACCCATTTGGAGCTTGAACCTGGCAAAACACCCTGGCTTGTTATAGGCCTGGAGACCTGTATACCAATCATGTTTTTGTCTGGGAGGGGTAGCAGGTAGAGCCGCCACAATGCTGCGAACTGCGGGCACTTCCTCTGGGAAGATCGTATCCGTGTCACGGAAGTAGTGAATGCGGCTGGTCGTCGTTCCGAAGTCGATCCCGATGGCAAAACTCACATTCTTAGCCATAACGCTAGTACCTCCGAACTACCGGCATCCGGACAGTCTCGGTCCCCAACCGCCAACCTGGCTTAACAACCACAACTCGTTCTCCAGGGTCTAGAGGCTCATGAGTTTGATGCTGCCTGGGATCATACTCCGTGACGGTACCTACTCGGATCGATTCAAGACCTGTATACCGACGGAAATCTCTAAGAAGGCACTCAACAGTGTCAATGCGAGCCCCTCCATCAAAGCCGCCGTCAGGATATTTGGTAAGTAGCAGGTCAATGTTTCTGAAGGTGTCAGATTCGCTAACAAGCCGCCTTGCTAACTCCCTGAAGCCTTGGCTGTACCCCTCTTCTCGCGCTGTTTGCACCTCGCGCTTGAACTGGGCCCGCAGTTGCTCGTCGCGCTTTGCCCTCGATTGCACCACATACCACAGCCAGGCAAGCACAAGACACCAGGCAGTTACGAGTACTAGCTGGCCGAGGATTACGAAAGGGGTTCTGCCACTGTTGATGGCCAAAATCGCAAGTGCTACCATCGCAGCGGAACCCAGAGTCACGACGATGACGCTTGAACGTGAGAAGGAGCTAGCGTCTCTCTTCATCAGGCCTTTACTCCCGGTGGTAAGGATTAGAAAGTGTGTATGAGCAGAAACTTAAAAGACGGTAACCCGCCAGCGAGGTTGTGCTATAATGATTCTGCCAGTGGACAAAAGTCGGCTCCATGCCGTGTGGTGACTCCGTCGAGGCGGGGTGACCCTATATCCCTGGCAGGATTTTTAGAGCCGCTGACGACAGCGGCTTTTTCTCTGTGATGTGCTCATTACTTCACCCGGATTGCGGTAGCAGGACGAACACACCCAACACATCAGGTGGCAGTTGCGGCTGCACCTCGTAGCGCACCCCTGTGAAGCGGGCAGCCGAGCGCACGCGCTGGTGTGCCGCCAGGAGCTCGTCGGCCTGCCGGCGGGCGATCTCGTTCAGCGGCGCCTCCAGGTCACCCATCCCCTCCAGCACCCGGGATACGAACTGGGTGGCCTGCTGGGGCGCGACGCCGGCCTCGGGATGCGCTTCGAGCAGCGCGTCTACCTCGGACGCAGCCAGCCAGGTGGGGCTTGCCGGCCGGCCGCGGAAGCCGACCGCCTGGCACGATTCCGCCAGCAAGGGCGAGGTCGCCTCGCCCCCTCCACCACCAATACGCGTCGCGATATGATACCGGAAGCGCAGCAGGAGCAGCGTGGTGACCTGGCTGACCGCGCGCGTGCGGATGGCGCCACACCGGCGGGCCGGGCCGTCCAACAGCGGGTCCAGTGCGCCCTCCAATGTATAGGTTGCCAGCCCTTCGACCAGCGGGTGCGTGCGCGTCAGGTAGATGGCGTCGTCGGCTCCGGGCAGTTCGAAGCACGCGGTGAAGCCTTCCACATCGCCACACGCCTCCCGCAGGGCGGGCCTGTTGGGCAGGCGCGCGTCCAGGGTCCCGTTCTTGCGGGCCGCGACCCCGCCGTGGAGCCGCACTGCGTCCGCCACAAACCGCTCCACGTCCACCCCGGCGCCGATGGCCCGGCGGACGGCCTGCCATTCCTGGGCAACTTCGCTCACGTCCAGGGCATGCTGGGCAAACAGGGTGCGCGAGCGCTTCTCGCGCTCCGAGACCGCGTCCCACTTAAGCGCCAGGTCCGCGGCCATGTCGTCTACAAAGCCGAACGCCATCTGGCCGGCCGGCTCGCTGTCCCCACGCAGCAGGAGGCCGTTCATCAGCGCCTGCACCACGTCTCCGCTGTTGGCCGGCAGCGGCACAGAGATACCCAGCGAATGGCGGATAGACTGGTGCTTGCGCAACAGCACATCCAGCACGATCCCGTCGATCTGGTTGTCGGTGCCGTAGTACGTCACTGCGCGCACCACGGGCCGCTCCTGGCCGTAGCGGTCCACCCGGCCTTCGCGTTGCTCGTGCCGCGTCGGGTTCCAGCTCAGGTCATAGTGCAGCACCGCGTCGAAGTGCTTCTGCAGGTTGATGCCCTCGCTCAGGCAGTCGGTGGCGACCAGAACCCGGTGCGGCTGCGTGCCCAGGGCCGCTACGCGTGCCTCCCGTTCCACCGGCGGCAACGTCCCGGTCACAGCCTCGATCGTTACAGCCTGTGGCAGCGCAGCTCGCAGCTGCGCGGCGACGTACTCCGCGGTGGGGATGAAGCGGCAGAATACGATCGGGGCGAAGCCGTCCTTGAGAAGCTTCCGGACGATCTCGATGGCCTTGGCGAGCTTGAGATCCTGCTGGGGCCCGCGTAGTGCATCAGCACGGCGCGCAAAGCGGAGCAGGCGCTCGCGATTGGGTGCCAGAGCCTCTGTCCCGTCTTCGCTTTCGCCCTCTGATTCGTCCAGCGCGCCCGGCGCCACGTCC
>CAZTMA010000021.1:24548-31049 GCA_964614645.1 uncultured Anaerolineales bacterium | reverse complement strand
TCGGCCTCTTCCGTGTCGCCGGCGCCCGCGGTGATGGAGCGCGTACGCAAGGTGGCCGCGGCGGCCGCGGGACTGCTGGCGAGGCTCCTCAGCAGTGCGAGCGCCGACCACCAGCGCACGCGCTGGCGCTGGCCGCCGCCTGTCGTATCCTGCACCCGCTCGCGCGCGTACTCCAGGACGCTCTTGAAGAGCTTCTTATACTCCGGTGCCAGGGTATAGCTCTCCTCCGCCTCCTCGCGCTCGGGGAAAACGGTGTCCGCGCCCATGTAGGCCCGTGCATCGGCCCGACGGCGTTGGACGAGGTGGGCCGCGACCTCGCGGCGCCACTTCTCGTTGGCACGGCCCGAGAGATCGCCGGGCAGGTCCGCAAAGTCGGGACGCAGCAGCGCCAGCAGCGAGCGGAACGCGCCCTCGTTGCCGCTGTGCGGGGTCGCGGTGACCAGGACGATGTGGCGGCCGGAGTCGGCTGCCAGCGTCTTCAGGAGCTGGTGGCGCAGGTGGCGGCCGCCACGCGACTCTGCGGAGAAAGCGCAGGTGTGCGCCTCGTCCACGATGACCAGCTCGGGACAGGTCCGCACGAATTCGTCGCGACGGCGGGTCGATTTGATATAGTCTGTCGAGACGATGACGAAGGGGTAAAGATCAAAGAGCGATTGCCCCATAGCCGTCGTGCGTTCCAGCCGCGCCACGGTGCTTGCCAGCACCAGCTCGGCCTGGATGTGGAACTTCTCCGCCAACTCCGCCTGCCACTGCTCGGCCAGGTGGGGTGGGCACAGCACGGCCAGCCGGCGGACCTCGCCCCGGTCGAGCAGTTCGCGCGCGACCAGGGCTGCCTCGATCGTCTTGCCGATCCCGACGTCATCGGCGATGAGCAGGCGGATGGGGTCCAACTTTAGGGCCATCAACAGCGGCACCAACTGATAGGGCCGCGGCTCGACGTTGATGCGGGCGAAGGAGCGAAAAGGTCCCGCGCTGGATCGGAAGCTCAGCCGCGTGGCATCGCGTAACAGGCGACACGCGTTGAAGTCCCCCGGCCGTGCCGGATCGGGCGGCGCAAACGCTGCCGGCCGCACGTCCGCACCTTCCAGGGGCAGGTAGACGCCGGCCACCTCCTGGTCGGTGCCGCCCAGGGGCCGCAACACCAGGAAATCGGCGGTGGAATCGGGCAGGACGACCCATTCTCGGCCGCGGGCCTGGACGAGGGAACCTGGGACATAGCTCATGACCGCTCCTCCATCTTGCCGAAGATCCCGGTGTGTTCAGCACAGATGGTGCGCCAATCCGCATCATACCGGAAGCGGACAACCGTCAAGCCGGACTCCCATTCCAGGCGCTCGGTAACCGCGCGGTCCTCAGCCGCGATGTCCGGTTGATCGTGGACAGGGCCGTCGATGTAGACGGCAGCCTGCGCGCCTGAGAAAAAGAAATCGGCCCGCGTGTGACATGACTCGATCAGCTTCTGGGCTTCGTCCGGCAGGCGCAGCTGGTGTGCCTCCAGGAAATCCAGCCACTTCGCTTCGAGGTCGCTGTCGCACAGGGCCTTCAGGCGGGCCAGATGCTCGCCGCGGCTCAACGCACCCGGCCCTGCAACGACGCGGCTGGCAGCCAGGGCGAGGAGGATCTCGCGGATGATCTGGCGGTCCAGCAGCTCGTGGTCCCGCTGGTTGGTGTAGCTCATCAGGCAGTCATAGCAGGCCGCCTCGCAATCCTCCCTGGCGCCCGGCGCGCGGCCGAGGTCGTTGCCGGACACATCGAAATGACACAGTTCCAGTGCCTTGGCAGCCACCTGCGCCAGCGCATCGGGTGTTTCCAGCAGTTGCCGGAGCACACCTGCGCCCCCCTCGGCCGACTCATAGAGCAGAATGAGGCGTCGCTCATCCTCGTCCGGCAGTGGCTCCGCAGCCAGTTCATTTTCCTCCACCTGGTAGAGCACCTGGATGGCATTCTTCAGCGCGGGCTGTAGCGAGGCCATGACCGGCGCAGAGAGCGCCTGGGCAGGCTCGATCAGCAGGCAGTTACGCCGATCCTCCACATAGGGCACCACGCGCTGGATCGACGGACTCATCGGGTCATCGGGGTCTGACTCGACGGCCTCCTTGTTTGCGGCCCAGTAGCCCCGCTCGGCATCCAGCAGGAAGCCGTAGGTGTCCCGGTCCTTGCGGCGGCGCCAGCCCAGGTTGATCCGCCACAGCGTCGCAGCGTGGCCGTAGGTCAGCCGCAGCAATGGGGCGCCATCGGGCCCGACCACGGTGGCCTGCCGCGAGCTGGTCAGCGGATTGCTGCCCTCGAAGCGCACGGTGGTGAGCAGGTCATAGCCCATGCGCATGCGCTCTTCCTCGTCCGAGTTGATGCGGTCGCGGCGCTTGGTGGCCACGTTCTGCATTTTGAAGAGCTGGCGCCTCGTGGCCTCGGTCGTGAGCTGCGCGTGACAGTGCTCGCAGCAGTCGGGGTCAGCAATATTCTCGATCACCGGATGAAGGTAGCCACACTGCGGGCACAGTTTGGCGGTCGTCGTCACCAAGCCCTCATCTGCCCGTTCCTCGACGGGCAGGATGACCTTATTGACGATGTAGCGCGAGCCCTCGTGATAGATGATGCTCCGCGGGCCGAACTCGGAGATGGCCAGGAAGCGCGGCCGGCTCAGATACTCGTCAGCCTCAGTCTTGCGGCGGCGACGGCCGGGTAGATAGGCCGATAGGGGCAGGCGCGGGAAGCTGTAGCCGGGCAGAAAGCCCTCGCTGGCAAAGTAGCGATAGGAGTAGAAGTCAGACTGGCTGCCCTGATCACTCTCGGTCAGCAGGTCCATCTGAGACTCAGCCTCAGCGCGCAAGCGCTTGGCCTGCTGCTTATCCCACGCGCTGCGCGTGGCGTCGACGATCACGCGGTTCTGGACGACGCGCTGCGCCAGTGCCGCACGATACAGGCTGCGCCAGCGGTCGCAGGCGCGATCGAAACGCGTCTCGACCTGGTTAAGTTCGCGCTCGAGCCACTCCGCATCATACCAGCCGCCTTTTGCCAGCTCATCGGTCAGGCCGGCGAAGATGTGGGCCAGTCGCCGCGCAGCATGCTTCTTGGCCCACGGAGAGCCGATCGCGGCCCGCACCGAGGGTAATAGTTCCAGGGTGGGGTTCTCACCGGCCAGGTCCAGCACATCAGCCAACGACGAGCCCAATGACTGGGCCGTCTCGGCCAGCCACACGGCGTGAACATGGGCGCGCACCAGGTCCTCGTTGGCCAGGTCGATGCGCGGCGGGGCCACCGCGCCGGCAACCATCTGCTCCGGCCGCTTGAAGAAGTATTGGTCGTGCGAGCTGCCGGTCGTGCAGTAGGCGAAGACCAGGGCCGGCTGGCCGCTGCGTCCTGCCCGGCCGCTGCGCTGAGCATAGTTGGCCGGTGTGGGCGGCACGTTGCGCAGGTTAACGGCATTGAGCTGGCTGATATCAACGCCCAGCTCCATGGTGGGCGAGCAGTATAGGATGGGGAGGTCCGCGCGGCGGAAACGTTCCTCCCGCTCGATGCGCTCCTCGTTCTTGACCTGGGCCGTATGTTCGCGCGCCTCGAAACCGTACAGTGTCGCGGCCACGTCACGATAGAAGTGCACAAAAAACGGGTTGATGCGCGTCTCGGCGCTGGACTGCCGCGGCACACGGATTGGGTCATGGAAAGGCGTCTTACCATCGCCGGCATGCCAGATGAGCGCTGACGCCGGCACCTGGTAGCCGGGAACATCCTCCTGGTTGCGCGGCTCGTGCACGACCTCGACCAGCCCTGCCACGCGCAACGTTTCGAAGAGCTGGCCGATGACCAGTTCCGACTCCTCGATGGAGAGCTTTCCGTCGTAGTCCGGCAAGGTCCCCGGCCGGCGGAGGTAGAGCCCATAGCCGCCTCGCCCCGAGACATAGAGGCTCTCCTGGCTGTCGGCTGGCTGGGCCGCGCGCGGGAAAGCGGTGAACGCATGCGCCATGACCTCGCCATCGTCGATCTCCCACGGATCGTGCAGTCGCTGGCTGCTCAATTGCTGGAGACTCTCCTGGTAGACCGGATCGAGATAGTTGACCCGGATGGCCAGCTCACGCCGGAGGTAATCCAGAAGCACCTTGGCGATGGCAGAACGCGTGGCCGGCGTAGCATCGGCCAGCGCGGGATGCAGGCCGGCCCAGTGCTTCTCGGCGGCGCACAACTCGTCCAGCGACCCATACTCGATGGTCAGGAGGCCGCACTGTTCCAGGTTCGGTGATGTGACGCGCCAGCCGCGGCGCAGGTCATGATACACACGATAAGCCATGACCTCGCGCAGGGCCCGTTGGGTTTCCCGCTTGGCCTGGAACTCAACCGTTGGGTCGCTGGCATATAACGCCATCGGCAGATTCAGAGCCTCGAACAGCCGCTGCGCCAACACCTCATGACTCAAGCCCGTCTCACCCGCGGCCTGCACCGCCCGGAACAGGCCGCCGCGCAACAGGGCAACCTCCACGAAGTCGTTGAAGTGGCCGGCCTGCAGTGAGGCATCCTGCCGGTTGTCGGTGAAGCTCAGGAGCTTGCGGGCTTCTGGCGCCAGGTCCGCAACCGCGCGCAGGGCCCGGATCAACGAGAGGCTCAACACGGTTGTGGCCGTGCTCCGGCCTTCCGAAGTAAGCGAGGCCAGCTTGCCGTAGTCTGACCTTACGCGTCCCCCGTAGGACACGCCGCAGTTCAGGCAGAGAGGGAAAGGCGATCTCACGAAGTGATAGACATCGCCGTCTGGCGCTTCACCTCCCTGCGCGTCAACCTGCACGCGCAGAGGCTGCTTAGTCCGGTAAGTCGCCTTTATGCGTCTAGCGCCTTTGTGGACTTCCAACCAGTCCTCGGGCAGGCGCTCGAGGATCTCAGGCGTATCCTCCGGCCAGGGGTAATCGAAGTCAGGGTAGAGGAAGCCTGTGGTGGCCGACTCCTCCCCGGATTGATCGTATACCTCGCGCGGCCGATAGGTGATACGCCCGGACTTAGGGTCTACGTGCCTGTATACTGTGTAGTACTCCTGCCCGCACTCCCGGCAGAAGGCCACGGGCAAGAGGATGCGGGTCCGGTCGCCAGGCACGTATTGCTGGCCCTGCGTGGTGATATAGCGTCCTGCGGGCGCCTCCAGCGAGGCATACACCGTATCGCCCCGGCTGATGAATTGGTGCAGCCGGAAGGCGAATACCGGGAAGCCGGTCTCCGGATGATGGACCTGATAACCGGCCAGCAACGCAGCCTGGATGGCGCTCCGGCAATGCGGTTCCGGCACACCGGTCGCCGCTGCCAGTTTGCCGGCGGCGCCATCCTTCCCAGTGATGCTGATGGGTCTGGCGCGGCGCAGCCGGCCAGTTTGCGGTTCCGCCGTTAGACCGAAAGTGGACTCGATCCAGATATTCAGCGGGTCGTCCAGGAAGGCCTGAAAAGTTGTTGGCGGCTGATGGGCGAGATCACGCACGCGGTCCGTCAGCGCCGCCTTGAAGGACAGATCATCCAGCGCCTGGTCACGCGTGGCCCGGCGCAACGTCTCGCCGATGACGTGCGTGGGCTGCACCGGCGAGCCGAAGATACGTCCTGCGATGCTCGCAATCTGGGCCTGTTGGTCTGCCAGCGTGCCTTCTTTCGCCAGTGTAGCCGACGTGCCCACGCACTGTAGCTGGCTGCTCTCCACGACCTCGCGCACGCGGCGCACCAGGAGGGACACGTCGGCGCCCTGCCGCCCACGATAGGTGTGCAGTTCGTCCAGTACCAGGAACTGCAGAGCGCGACGAGCTGAGGCCACGATTTTGATCTCTCTCGGCCGGGTGAGCATCAGCTCCAACATGACATAGTTGGTCAACAGGATATCCGGCGGATTCGCCAGGATTGCTTCTCGCTGCTCTTCCGTTTCCTGGCCCGTGTAACGATTGAAGGTGACCGGCGGCTGGCCCGGGGGGTAGCCGCGACAAAGAAACTACTCCAACTCGTTGTGCTGGCTGTTGGCCAAGGCATTCATGGGATACACGACAATGGCGCGAATCCCCTTCCCGGTTCCCTGCCGCAACACGAAATCCACAATCGGCACGATGTACGCCAGGCTCTTGCCGGAACCGGTGCCGGTGGTCAGCACATAGTTGGCGCCCGATCGTGCAGCAGCGACCGCATCGGATTGATGGCGGTGCAAGCGCAACGGCTTGCTCGTGCCATCTGTTTCCTTGAGACGAAAGACATTCCGACATCCGGGATGGAGCGTTCCGTTGGCCACGAGTTCATCGATCCACGCACCAGGCTCGAAGTTGGGGTTGAGCTGGATCAAGGGATCGGGCCACAACAGGCCGGCGCGCAGCTCCTGCTCGACGTGCTGTGAAATGCGGGAGTCTTTGATCCGGATGAAGCTCTGGATATACTCGGCATAGTCACCGATAAGCCGTTCGCGCAGAGAAAAGACATCCATGAGGCAACCTCGGCGAGTATAAAGGCAATTGTGGTTCTGGTCAGGATGGGCAACAGAAGAGAGAACCACAATCC
>CAZTMA010000021.1:17034-24538 GCA_964614645.1 uncultured Anaerolineales bacterium | reverse complement strand
AGGGCTCTGTAATCATCGAGATGGTGCCAGAGCGCCGGAAAGCAAAAGCCGCCTCGGGTACTAACCACGGGCGGCCGGTGAAAGTGCAGTCCAGCTTGCCAGGGCGCCCCTTGCTCTGGTCACGCCTCGGAACCGGATCCGGCAACGAGGCATCTCTCTTTGATAGAATAAAATTCTAGCACAAACTATCCATTATACGCAAAAGCACAAACCGGTGGCGGGCCTGCCGACCATGTTGATGGAGACACCGTCCATGGGTCGTAGGCCCGGTTTGCGCCGTGCAGATCGTCACCTGCCGTCGATCACCACGAGCGCATCCGCCCCCGACTCCGCACCCCACACCTCCCCCGGCCGCCCCAATATCTGGCGCACCTGGGCGTTCGGGCTCGGCAGCGGGTACGACGTGAACTGCTCGGTCTCCGGGTCGAACCGGACCAGCGTGTTCGCACCGAAGTCGCTGACCCAGACCTGGTCCCGGTCGTCGACGTACACGGCGTAGGCCCGCGGCCCGTCGCCCGGCAGCTTCCACTCGCGCCACGCGTCCGCGGCCGGGTCGTACATGCCAAGCTGGCCCGCGTTCCACTCGCTCACCCATATCCGGCCGCGCGAGTCGGACCAGATATAGCACAAAGCGCGGCCATCGCGAATACGCGAATGGCGCTGCGGCGCCGGGCACGAATACGCGAATGTCCCCCGCCGCGACGCATGCTATTCGCGTATTCGTGAGTGATTCGCGTATTCGCGATGGCCGCGCCCCCAATACGAAACGCGCCGATGCCCCCACTCACTACGTCCCGACGATCGCCTTCGACCGGTACGGCTCGCGGCTGACCAGCTGGCTCGTCATCCCCAGGTCGGCCATGATGTTCGCGCCGGTCAGCGCGCTGCTGTAGTCGCTCAGCAGGAAGACGCAGGCCCGGCCGATCTCCTCCGGCTCGACCAGCCGCTCCGCCGGGATGTTCGCGTTCCAGTACGCCAGGCACGCCTCCTCACTGGGTGCGGCGTCGATCAGCCCCTGCCAGATCTCCGTGCGGCACAGCCCCGGCGACAGGACGTTGATGCGCACGCCCTCGCGCGCGAGCTCGATGGCTGCAGCCTTGCTGAACCCGACCACCCCGTGCTTCGCCGCATCGTAGGGCGACGCGCCCGCGACCGAGGCATAGGTATGCACGCTGGCAATCTGCACGATCGCGCCCCCGCGCGGCTCCTGGCGCACCATCTGCTGCGCGGCCATCTGCGTCAGGAAGAACGAGCCCTTCAGGTCGATGCTGATGACCCGCTCCCAGTCGTCCTCCGTGGTCTCGAGGAAGGGCTTGACGTAGTTGACGCCCGCGTTGTTGACCAGGCCGTCGATGCGGCCGAACGTGCTGACGGTCTCCGCGACGAGGCTAGCCAGGTCGTCCAGCCGGCCCACGTCGCAGCGCACCGGGTGCGCCGTGCCGCCCCCCGCGCGGATCCGCTCGGCCAGCTCCGCCAGCTTGTCGAAGCTGCGTGCGGCCAGCACCACGCGGGCGCCCTCAGCCGCGCACGTCTCCGCAATGCCGACGCCCAGCCCCTTGCTCGCGCCGGTGATGATGACGACCCGATCCTTGAGCAGCATAAGACGCTCCTTGTCGTGGATGATTGCCGACTTTCAGGAGGGCAAAATAGCATACGCGCTGCGCGGCTGTCAAGCAGCCTTCCAATGAAATCACCCATACCCGCGAAATCACCTATTGATATCGCCGCACAAACGTGCTACGATAGCCCCTGCCAAGGAGGCGCGGCCACCCAATCCATGACCACCCGTAACATTCAACCTTCAACCTTCGAACCTTCAACCCCGGAAACGTTGCAACGTTACAAATTGCAACACTCGCCCGCCCCCCGGCCGACCGCCGAAAAATGGGTCTTGTCAAACGCGGCGGCCCGTAGTAAAATCAAGTCCAATCCCGGCGACAAGCTCTTGCGACCCCAGAACGATGGCTCCAGCACTGGAGGCTTGACAGTGGAACACGCCAGCCCAACCCGCATGAACCTGCTCGCGCGCCGCGCGCAGATCGAGCTGGCGCAACAGGGCCGGGACCTCCTCACCGAAAAACGTAACGCACTCATCAAGGAACTGCAGCGGCTGGCCGAACAGGTCATGGTGCGCAGCGACGCGCTGGACGAGGCCGCGGCCGACGCGCGCCATGCGCTCGCCGAGGCCGAGGCCTACGACGGGCCCGAGGCCGTGCGCTCCACCGCCCTCGCCACGCGCAAGGGCATCCAGGTCGAGGCGCGCGTCGCCAACATCATGGGCGTGCAGGTGCCCGAGCTGGCCGCGCCCCCCGTCAGCCGGCGGCTGGACGAGCGCGGCTATGCCCTCACCGCCTCGACCCCGCGCATCGACGCGGTCGCCGACCGCTTCGAGAACGTCGTGGGGCTGATGCTCACGCTGTCCAGCCAGGAGATCCGGCTGCGGCGGCTGGCCCAGGAGATCCGCTCCACCACGCGGCGCATGAACGCGCTGGAGCACGTCCTGCTGCCCCGGCTGCGCGCCGAAAAGGACTACATCCAGATGATGCTCGAGGAACGCGAGCGGGAGAACATCTTCCGCTTCAAGCGGCTCCAGCAGTCCCGCCTGGAGCGCACCGCGGAGGCAGACTGATGACGCCCGCCGCTGACGCCCCTCATCGCGACCCGCTTGCCGCCGACCCGCTCGCCGCTATCCGCAGCGCGGAACAGGCCACGGCCGAGCGCATCCGGCAGGCCGAGGCCGACGCCGAAATCCGGATTGCCCGCGCCCAGGCCCGGGCCAAGGACATCGAGCAGCAGGCGCGGCTGGACGCCCGGGCCGAGGTGGCCGCCGCGCTCGAAGCCGCCCGCGCCGAGCTGGCCGCCGAGACCGCCCGCATGCTGGCCGCGGCGGACGAAGATGCCGCGCAGATTCGCACGCGCGCCCGTCTGCGCCAGCCCGCCGCGGTGGACGCCATCGTGGCCTATATCCTGCCGCAGGGGCTGTCTGAAAATGTGCCCGGCGACTGAAATCTGCGAATGAGCCAGAGGAGTTTGCATCCTCAGATGCAAACGGCACTGTCGCCCAGGCGAGGAATTCCGCATCTGAGGATGCGGAACTCCTCACACCGATTACCGAACTCCAGGAGAAGGTGACAATGATTGTCCCCATGACGAAGGTGCGCATCCTGGGGCACAAGGCCTGCCTCGACAGCACGCTCGCCGTGCTGCAGGAGCTGGCGCTCGTGCAGGTCGAGCCTGCGAAGGAGTCCCTCGCGCTGCGCGCGATGGCCCTGGATGTGGACCGCCTGGGCCAGCGCGAGGAAGCGCGGTTCCTGCTCGCCCGGCTGGATGCCATGCTTGCGATCCTCCCCCCGCCGCAGGAAGCGCAGCCGCCTCCGCCGCCGGCACACCCGCCGCCGGTGGACATGAAGGCCCTGCGCGCCGGGCTGGATGAGGTCATGCCGCAGGTCCAGGCGCTCGCCCAGCAGCGCGACGCACTCCTCCACGAACAGGTCGCCCTGCCCCGCTACCAGGCCACCCTCACCCGGCTGCTCCCCCTCACCTCCGACCTGCCCGAGTTCCGGGATTACGAGACCATCGCCCTGCTGCTGGACCGCCGCTACCGCGAGGTGCTGGACCTGCTCGACCAGACCCTCAAGGAGCTGAGCGAGCTGAAGTACACCATCGTCTCCGCGCCGCTGGACAGCGAGACCATCGGCGCGCTGGTCGTCTTCCCGCGCACCATCTCCGCGGAGATGCACAACCTGCTGGGCCGCGAGCAGGTCACCCAGGTGCGCCTGCCCCCGAACATGAGCGGCATGTCGCTGCAGCAGGCCCTCGTCCACATCGAGCGCCGCCTGGCCGAGGTCGGCACGGAGATCGCCGCCGTGAACGCGGGGCTGCAGGCGCATGCCGCGCGCTGGCGCGCACCCTGGGCCGCGGCCGCTGTGGCGCTGCGCGCGCGGCTGGCCCAACTGGAGGTCATCAGCCAGCTTGCGGAGACCGATTACGCCTTCGTGCTGACCGGCTGGACGCCGGCCGCCGAGCTCCCCCGGCTGGAGGCGGCGCTGGCCGAGCAGGCCGGCGACCGGGTCATCCTCGAGACGCTCCCCCTGACCGCGGCAGAGCGCCGGGCCGCGCCCGTCCTGCTGGACAACCCACCGGTCGCCCGGCCGTTCGAGTTCCTCATCCGCCTGCTGGCCCTGCCCCGCTACGGCACGCTCGACCCCGCGGGCCTGATGGCGTTCTTCATGCCGCTGTTCTTCGGCATGATGCTCGGCGACATCGCGTACGGGCTCGTGCTGCTCGGCCTCTCGCTGTGGGCCGCGCGGCGCTTCCGCAGCAACGCCACGCTGCACGACCTGGCGCACATCCTGGCGCTCGGCAGCGGCTGGGCCGTGGTGTTCGGCTTCGTGTACGGCGAGTTCCTCGGCACTCTCGGCCACCGCATCGGCCTGCACCCGCTCTGGCTGGCCCGCGAGGACCCGCAGGCCGTCTCCAGCCTGCTGTTGATGACCATCGCGGTCGGGGCCGTCCACGTGGTGCTCGGCCTGCTGCTGGGCATCTGGCAGGCGTGGCGCAGCAAGTCGCACCACCAGCTTGCCGAGCGCGGCGGGCTGCTCCTCGGGCTGGTGGCCGTCTTCCTGCTGATTGCCGCAGCCACGCAGCAGCTCCCGCGCGGCTTCATGACGCCCGCGGTCGCCGCGCTGCTGGTCGGCATCGCACTCCTGGCGCGCGCGGATTGGCCGACCAACCTGTTGATGGCGCCCATCGAAATCCTCAGCGCCATCGGCAACGTGCTGTCGTACCTGCGCCTGGCAGCCATCGGCCTGGCATCCGTCTACCTGGCGCAGGTCGCCAACGACATGGCGGGCATGGTCGGCAGCGTGTGGCTGGGGCTGATCATCGCGGCGCTCTTCCATGCGCTGAACCTGGTGATGGGCGCGTTCAGCCCGACCATCCACGCGCTCCGTCTGCATTATGTGGAGTTTTTCGGCAAGTTCTACGAGGAAGGGGGCGCCGCTTTCTCCCCCTTCGGACGCCAATAAGAATCTGCATGACACGAAGGGAGAACCGACATGGATTTGGGATTCATCGCCATCGGCGCTGCTCTCGCCGTGGGCTTCGCGGCCCTGGCAACCGGCTACGCACAGGGCAAGATCGGCTCGGCCGGCGCGGGCGCCATCGCTGAAAAGCCGGAACTGGCCGGCCGCATCATCCTGCTGGTCGCCATCCCGGAGACCATGGTCATCCTGGGCTTCGCCGTGGCCGCCATGATCCTGCTGATCCTTGGCAACAAGATCTGAGGAGCGCGGCCATGCCGCTGGAAGACATCCTGCAAACCATCCGGGCCGAGGGCGACCGCGTGTGCGCGGAGATCGCGGCCGAAGCCGGCCGCCGCGCCGCCGTGATCCAGGCGGAGGCCGAGGCCCGCGCCGCAGACCTGCGCGCCGCGGAGCTGCGCCAGGGCGCGGAGGTCAGGCACAGCGAGCGCACCGCGCTGCTCTACCAGGCGCGGCTGGAGGCGGGCCGCCGGCGCAGCGCCGCGTGGCAAGAAGCCTACCAGGCCACTCTGGACGCGGCCCGTGCGGTGCTTGCGGCCGTCCCCGACCGCCCGGACTATGGCGACACCCTGCGGAGCCTGCTGCTCGAAGCGCTGGCCGAGCTGGACAGCACGCCCGTCGTCAACGTGACCCCGCGCGACGAGCCGCGGCTGGCGGAGATGCTGCGCGACCTCAAAGTGGACGCGCAGGTGGAGCACCGGCTGAAGGGCTGGGGCGGGCTGGAGGCGCGCACGGCCGATAACCGCATCATCGTGCGCAACACCCTGGAGTCGCGGCTGGCGCGGGCCGAACCGGCCCTGCCTGCGGTCGTCTCTGCCGTCTGGCAGACGGACGGCACACCCGATGCCTGACGATTACGGGTACATCAACGCGCGCGTGCGGGCCATGAAGAGCCGGCTGCTGTCGCGGCGGACGTATGGCGAGCTGCTCAGCCGGACGAACGTCGACGAGCTGCTCGCGACCCTCGTGCAGACGCCCTACCGCCCGAGCATCGAGGCCGCGCTGGCGCGTGACACCGGCTGGGCCGCGCTGCGCGACGGGCTGCGCCGCGACCTGACCGCCCAACTCGGCCGCGTGCGTACGATGGTGATGGACCAGCCCGACAGCGAGGCGGCGCAACTGGTGCGCATCCTGCTCGCGCGCTGGGATCGCACCAACCTGCTGACCGTGCTCCGGCAGCAGATCCAGGGGCCGGCGGGCGTGGGCGGGCTGGACGGGGCCGGGACGGGCACGCTGGCCCCGGTGGGAGAACTGGACGAGACCGCGCTGACCGGCCTGCTGCACCAGCCGGACCTCGCCGCGATGATCGACCTGGCGACGCAGTGGCGGCTGCCCTATGCCGCGGCGCTGCGCCATGCCCTGCCGGAGATGACGGCTCACGGCGATCCGGCCATCCTGGAGGCCGCGCTCGACCGGCAGCATGCGGCGCATATCGCATCGTGGCTGGCCGCGCTGCGCCCCTCGGACAACGTCAGCCTCGTGCGACAGGTCGTGGCGTGGGAGCGCGACCTGGCGAACCTGCTGGCCGCGCTGCGGCTGCGGCAGGCGCGGCTGCGCGAATACCCGGGCGGCCGGCCCGCACGGCTCCCTGCGGAGGCGACCGCGCCAGGCGCCGCCGCGTGGCACCTGCCCGGCGGCCTGCTGGCACAGGAGCTGCTGGCTGCACTGCTGGACGAGCCGGACGCGCACCGCGTCTATGACATCCTGGCGCAGGCGCAGCCCAGCGGCCCGTGGCGGCCGGCGCTCGCCGCCTGGGTCGAGCACGGCAGCCTGACCGAGCTGCAGCGCGCGCTGGAGCGGGAGCTGACCGTGCGGCTGGTCTACCTGTTCCGCCACGACCCGCTGACCATCGCGCCGGTCATCGCCTATCTCGCGGCCAAGGAGAACGAGGCGCGCAACGTGCGCCTGATCG
The DNA here is from genome assembly GCA_964614645.1 of uncultured Anaerolineales bacterium. GTDB lineage: Bacteria > Chloroflexota > Anaerolineae > CG2-30-64-16 > CG2-30-64-16 > MWBF01. Next base: position 17,584 of record CAZTMA010000021.1, on the reverse strand, counting down.
CCGCGGGCCTGGTGCACGGCCTGCCGCACGAGCAGGTGACCGACGAGTTGCATATTCTTGAATGAGAAGATAGAGACCGGGTTTCTCAGGCGAAGCTGCAATTCGCACGAAACCCGGTCTCTGAAGTCGAGACGCATATGACCCACGTCATCGTCATCACCGAACCTGACCTGGCGCCCGGCTACCAGATGGCCGGTGCGGAGACCCTCGTCGCGCGGTCCAGCCAGGAGGCGTCCCAGCACATCGAGACGCTCCGCCGGGCCGGCAACGTCAGCGTCATCGCGGTCCATGCGCCTTATTATGCCGAGCTGGAGGACGGCTTGCGCCGCGAGATGGAGAAGCAGGTCATCCCGGTGGTCATCAGCCTGCCCGTCGGCCTCAAAACCGGCGCGGCCGGCACGCACCGCGAGCAGGTCCGGCGGATGCTGCGCCGGGCCATCGGGTTCGAGATCACCTTCCAGCCGGAGGAGCCAGGAGAACAATAGCAGGTAGTCGCGCACACACCGTGGTTCGTAGTAGGGGCTTCAGCCCCCCGCTTCCGTAAGGGCGC
>CAZTMA010000021.1:0-16934 GCA_964614645.1 uncultured Anaerolineales bacterium | reverse complement strand
TCAAGCGCCGACTACAAACACCGTGGTTCGTAGTAGGGGCTTCAGCCCCCCGCTTCCGTAAGGGCGCTCAAGCGCCGACTACAAACACCGTGGTTCGTAGTAGGGGCTTCAGCCCCCCGCTTTCACCAAAGGGCGCTGAAGCGCCTACTACAAACCAACGTCTGCTACAGAGGCAGCATGTCGCATCCAGGCACACCAACACAGGACCACCCCCCCGGCCGCATCCGCGGGATCGCGGGCGCAGTCATTACCGTGCAGGGGCTCGTCGGCGCGCGGCTGTACGACGTCGTCCATGTCGGCCGCGACCAGCTCATCGGCGAGATCATCCGGCTGAACGGCACGCGCGCGACCGTGCAGGTCTACGAGGACACGACCGGCCTGCAGGCGGATGACCCGGTCGAGGCGACCGGCGCCGCGCTCCAGGTGGAGCTGGGCCCCGGCCTGCTGGGCAGCGTGTTCGACGGCATCCAGCGCCCCCTGCCCGCCATCCGCCGCGCGTACGGCGATTTCATTGCCCGCGGCGCGCGCGTGGCCCAACTGGATCGCGAGCGAGCCTGGCCCTTCCGCCCCCTGGTGCAGCCCGGTGACCGCGTGCAGCCCGGCGACATCCTGGGCGAGGTGGCCGAGGTTCCTCACCTGGCCCACCGCATCCTCGTGCCTCCCCACCTCAGCGGCACGGTCGAGGCCATCCGGGAGGGCGAGTTCCGCCTGACCGATGTCATCGCGACCCTCCGACCGGCAGCCGCTGCGGACGGCGAGGCAGAAGCCCAACCCGTGCCCCTGACGCTCATGCAGCAGTGGCCCGTCCGCCAGCCGCGGCCCTACCTGCGCAAGCTGGACATGGACGAGCCGCTCGTCACGGGCCAGCGCGTCATCGACACCCTGTTTCCCATCGCCAAGGGCGGCTCCGCAATCATCCCCGGCGGGTTCGGGACCGGCAAGACCGTGACCCAGCAGAGCCTCGCGAAGTGGAGCGATGCGGATGTCATCGTCTACGTCGGCTGCGGCGAGCGCGGCAACGAGATGACGGAGGTGCTGCAGTCGTTCCCGCTGCTGGATGACCCCCGCTACGGCGGCCCGCTGATGAACCGGACGATCCTCATCGCCAACACCTCCAACATGCCGGTGGCCGCGCGCGAAGCGTCGATCTACACCGGCATTACCATTGCCGAGTATTTTCGCGACATGGGCTACGACGTCGCGCTGATGGCCGATTCGACCTCGCGCTGGGGCGAGGCGCTGCGCGAGGTGTCGGGCCGGCTGGAGGAGATCCCCGGCGAGGAGGGCTTCCCCGCGTATCTGCCCGCCCGGCTGGCGGAGTTCTACGAGCGCTCGGGCAACGTCCGCTGTCTGGGCAGCGACCACGACGCCGGCCCGCCGCGCAACGGCTCGGTGACGCTCATCGGGGCCGTCTCTCCGCCCGGCGGCGACTTCTCCGAGCCCATCACCCAGCACTCGCTGCGCACGACCGGCACCTTCTGGGCACTGGACACCGACCTGGCGCGGCGCCGCCATTTCCCGGCCATCCACTGGCGCAACAGCTACACGCTCTACGACCTCGCCCGCTGGTTCCGCAGCCAGGTGCACGACGAGTGGGAGCTGAACCGCCGGGAGGCCGCCGCGCTGCTCCAGCGGGAGGGTGAGCTGCTCGAAACCGTGCAGCTCGTCGGCGCGGATGCGCTGGCCGAGACCGAACAGGCCATCCTCCAGGCGGGCCGGATGCTGCGCGAGGACTTCCTGCAGCAATCCGCGTTCGGCCCGGACGCCTACTGCCCGCCGGCCAAGCAGTACTGGATGCTCAAGGTCATCCTGCACCATTTCTACCTGCTGGACGGCGCGGTGCGCCGCGGGGTGCACCTGGACCGGGCGCTGAACCCGGATATCGTGGCCGACATTGCCCACATACGCGAATGGCCGGCCGAGCGCGCGGAGGAGGAAGCCTTCGCGCTGATGGAGCGCGCCGACCTGGCCTTCCTGGCGTTGTGATGAGGAACCCGTGGGGCCGGCCGCAGTCATCGACAGGCGGAGTTCCGCATCCTCAGATGCGGAACGGCCCGCTCGACCGGCAGCACCGTTTGCATCTGAGGATGCAAACTCCGCTCGATACATGGAGACCTGCCATATGGATCCCGGAACAACCCACCCCCACCGCCTGCTCACCAAGGAGTATCGCACGCTCAGCTATGCCGCGGGGCCGCTGGTCGTGGTGCAGCGGACGACCGACATCTCCTACGGCGAGATTGCCTGGGTGATGCTGCCCGGTGGCGTGCGGCGGCTGGCGCAGGTGCTGGAGGTGGACAGCGATCGCGCGGTCGTGCAGGTCTTTGCGGGCACGCGCGGGCTGGACCTGGAGCGGACGCGCGTGATGTTCACGGGGGATGTCGCACGGCTGAGCGTGTCGCTGACCATGCTCGGCCGCGTGCTCGACGGGTCGGGCAATCCCATCGACGGGGGACCGCCCGTCGTGCCGGACGCGCGGCTCGACATCAACGGCCAACCCATCAACCCGTATGCGCGCGACCACCCCTCCGAGTTCATCCAGACCGGCATCTCCGCGATCGACGGGCTGAACACCCTCGTGCGCGGGCAGAAGCTGCCCATCTTCTCAGGGTTCGGGCTGCCGGCCAACGACCTGGCCGCGCAGATTGCGACCCAGTCTGCCGTATTGGCGAGCGACTCCGAACGGGATGCGGGTCAGACGGCGGAGCGGTTCGTGGTGGTCTTCGCAGCCATCGGCATCACCCACCGGGAGGCCACCGCGTTTCAGCGCACCTTCGAGGCCTCCGGCGCGCTGGATCGCACCGTGCTGTTCCTCAACCGCGCGGACGACCCGACCATCGAGCGCATGTTGACCCCCCGCGCCGCGCTGACGGCCGCCGAATACCTGGCGTTCGAGCAGGACATGCACGTGCTGGTCATCATGACCGACATGACCAACTACGCCGAGGCGCTGCGCGAGGTGTCCACCGCGCGCGAGGAAGTGCCCGGCCGCCGCGGCTACCCCGGCTATATGTACACGGACCTGGCCGCGCTGTACGAACGCGCGGGCCGCATCCAGGGCAAACGCGGCTCCATCACCCAGCTCATGATCGTCACCATGCCGGACGACGACATCACGCACCCCATCCCGGACCTGACCGGGTACATCACCGAGGGCCAGATCGTGCTCTCGCGCGACCTGCACCGCCGCGGCATCTACCCGCCGATCGACGTGCTGCCCAGCCTGTCGCGGCTGATGAACGCGGGCATCGGCGAGGGTAAGACGCGCGAGGATCACCGCCAGGTCGCCGACCAGCTCTACGCCTCATACGCGCAAGGTCGCGACCTGCGCCGGCTGGTGGCGATCATCGGGGAAGGCGCGCTGTCTGGGGAGGACCGGCTCTACCTCCAGTTCGCGGAGGCGTTCGAGCGGGAGTTCATCGGCCAGGGCCGGCACGACCGGTCGATCGGGGACACGCTGGCGCTCGCCTGGCGGCTCCTCGCCGCGCTGCCCGTCACCAGCCTCAAGCGCATCAACCGCGACCTGATTGCGCGCTACCGGCCTTAAACGAGGAGGCGGCCCCGTCAGGGACCGCCTCAGAGAGCCAGGAAGCGTGCACCGGCACGCGAGCCAGCCGGTTAGGGCTGTGCGTCGTTCTCCGGCGCAGCATCATCGCCGGTCGGCGGCTGGCCGGATATCTTGGCCCACCATTCGTCCGACCCGATGACATCTTCGGTGGGCGCTTCGGCTGCGGGGGCGGCGGCCGTGCGCGGTTCCGCCGGTGCAGCCGCACGGGCGGGACGCGGCGCGGACGCCAGCTTCTGTGCGGCCTCATCGGTGATCATGTGGAAGTCGCCGTTGAAGAGCCCACCCTCCTGCACGACCAGGCGGCGCGCCGACACGGTCGCTTCGACCTCGCCGGTCGGCATGATCTGGAAGATGCCCCGGCAGACCACCTCACCCTGCAGCTCGCCCGCGATCGTGATGGTGCTGGCTGTGACCTTAGCCTTCACGCGTGCGCCTTCTGCCACCGTGAGCGTGCCTTCGCACTGGATTTCGCCCTCTGCTACACCTTCGATGCGCAAGTTCTGCCGCGTTTCATAAAGGCCGTTGAAGTGGGAGTCGGAGTCAATCCGGCTTTCACTCGGTGGCTGCTCTGCCTGAGCTGTGCCCCGCAGTGAACTCACTGGGAGTGTCGTTGTGCTCATATATCTGCATTACCTCCCGGCACGCGCCATGCTGAAGCGGCAGTTGACGGTCGCGCCTTCTTCGATGACCAGTACCGGCGTCTTGATTTCGCCGCTGATCGTGGCCGAAGCCGCAATCTGCAGCCGGTGCTGGCAGACGATTTCGCCGTCGAACGAGCCGGAAATCACGGCATCGTTCGCACGGATCTGCCCCTGGGTTTGCGCCCCATCTTCAACCCAGACGGTCTGCTTGGCCTCGATTTCACCCTGGAACAGCCCCTCGACCAGGACATGACCCTGCGAATGGAGCGTGCCCGTGATATCGGTATTACGATCGATGACCGCGGCCTCTTCACGGTTGACACGCGGCGCCTGCGCAGGTTGCGGGCTGTCTTCGGGAGCGGGTGTCGAGACGGGTTCGTTGGCGGGTGCATCAGCCGGCGCAGCCGCCGCCGGTGTTGCGGGCGTGACGGGTGTGGGTTGCGAGGCAGCTACCCGCGCGGCCCGGTCGCTTGCCGTGGTGTAACCGGCGCGACTGGCCGCGGACCCCTGTGGGGCAGGGGGCGGGTCGGGCTCACGTTTGAAAATAGGCATAGGGTGGTATCTCCTTTTCCGGTCTAGGTTCGGAGCAAGACCAGCCTGGCTCTAGAACGATTAACGCCACAAGTGCGGAATAGTTCCGCCCTGTGTCGTAATCCTCTCCTTTCCAGCAGATTGGCTCTCCCAATCATTGACTCAACAGGTCATGCTCCCGCACATACCGCATGATGGCGACACGCGTACGGAGCCCCAGGCGCTCGCCCAGGTCCTGGCGCATGCACTCAACCCGCTCGGGTTCCATCTTCAGAGTGGCCGTGACCTGCTGCATGGACAGGCCCTGCCCCAACAAGCGCAGCAACTCAGCCTCCGCCGGTGTCAACTGTGCAGCCGCCGCGACAGGCACCGGTGTTGTGGACGGCGCTGTCACCTCTGCGCCCTGCGCCCGGCGCATCTGGCGATCCACATACACTTCGCCGGCCGCGCTGGCATGGACGGCCGCAACGAGGTCCGACTCCGCGGTCCGTTTGATGATATACCCATATGCCCCGGCTGTCAACGCCTCGCGCACAAGATTTGAGTCCTCATGCATCGTCAACACAACCACATGCACGTCCGGCAGCGTATCACGGAGCCGGCGGGCCAGCTCGATGCCCCCAGGGCCGGGCATGTTGACATCGGCCAGCAGTACGTCCGGGCGCAATTCCACGGCCAGGGCCAGCGCGGCATGCCCGTCATCCGCCTCGCCTACGATCTCAAGGTCCGGCTCAAGGCGCAACAACATACACAGTCCGGCGCGCGCCATCCGGTGATCGTCGGCCACCAGCACGCGAATCGATCGTTCAGGCAGAGGGGTCGAAGTCGTCAAGAGCTACCTCCACGAAGAGAGTCGTGCCCGCACCGGCTGCGCTTTCCACGACCAGGTGGCCGCCGATAGCCGCCACGCGCTCGCGCATGCCCAGGAGGCCGAGCGCGCCGCGGCGCTGGGCTGCCACGGGGTCAAATCCGGCGCCGTTATCCTCGACCAGCAGGGTCAGCCGCCGGTTCGCCCAGCTCACGCCGATGCCCACCGTATCGGCCTGCGCATGGCGCGCCACGTTGGATAGCGCCTCCTGCGCCACGCGGTAAAGTGCCACCTTGACCGCCGGTGGGATGGACAGCCCCCGCAGGCCGAGGGTCTCGAACTGCACGGCCAGCCCGTGCTCGCGGCCAAACTCCTCGCAGTACTGCTTGAGCGCCGGGGCAAGGCCGAGTCGGTCCAGGCTCGCAGGCCGCAGGTCCACCGCCAGGCTGTGCAGGTCGGCCAGAATCTGGTCGGCCATCGCCTGCATCTGCGCGATGCGTTCACCGGTCTGCACGGCCGCCGGCGCAGCCGGTCCCCCCGCCAGCTCCTGTGCGGTCAGCTTGAGCTGGAACTTGAGCGCGGCCAGCACCTGAGCAGCTTCATTGTACAGTTGGTCCGCGACATGGCGCCGTTCGTGCTCCTGGACCTCAAGCACGCGCCGCGAGAGCGCCCGGAGCTGTGCGCCGGCCGCCTCAACCTCCTCATAGAGGGCCGCATTGGCAAGCGCCACGGCCAGTGAGTCCGCCACCTGGGTCGCCAGCGCCAGCGTCTCCTCCGCCCACGGGCCCGCCTCGCCCTTGCCCAACAGCAGCGCACCCAGCTTGCGCTCGCCAACAGTGAGCGGCACCGCGACGACGGCCTGCACGCCGTCCGCCAGCAGCGCCCGCGTCACGGGACTGGGGTCAGCCTCCGCAGCCAGGTCGGTGAACTGGCTCACCTGTCCCTCGAAGACCTGTCGCAGAATCGACGTGGCATGGATGGACAGCCGTGTCCCCGTGGCCGATGCCGGTGAAACCGGGCCATCGGCGGCTAACACCTCGGCTACGCCTTGCCCGACATCGAAGAGCTGCACACTGGCCCGCACGGCGCCGGTCAGCCGGCGGATGCCGGCCAGCGCAAGGCGGGCAATCTCACCGGCAGACTGCGAGGCCAGGATGGCCCTGTGGATGCGGTTCAGGACCTGGAGCTGCTCGCTGTGGCGCTGCAGCCCGGCGTTCGCCTGCTCCAGCTCCTGCGTGCGCGCGGCGACGCGGCGCTCGAGGTCCGCGCGGGCATCTTCCAGGCTGGCGTTCGCCGCCTGCAGCGCCGTCTGCGCGGTGCGCAGTTCGGTGATATCGCTGAGCGTGGCAACGGCCCCCCGCAGGCTGCCGTCCGCCGCGCTGATCGGCGCCGCGCTCACGACCGCCCAGATCAGCCGAGCACGTGCGGCAGAAGGCGGAAAGACCATGATATCGTTGCGCACCGTCTCGCCGCGCAGCGCGCGCGCCAGCGGAAGCTGGTCCAGCGGATAGGGCCGGCCGTCTATCGTTGCCGGCACCCCGAACACCAGCCGCTGCTGCAGATCCCAGCCCTCAGCAGTGGTGTTGTAGCCCAGCATTTCTTCTGCGACACGGTTCATGCGTACAATGCGGCCCTGTGCGTCATAGATGACGAGGGCATCCGGAATCGCAGCCAACACGGTGTCCAGTTCCGCCAGCAGCTCGGCCTGGCTGCGGCGCAACTGCGCGCTTTCCAGCGCCAGTGCCAGCGTTGTGCCCAACCGCCGCACGAACTCCACCTCCGACGGCTGGAACTGCCGGCCGGGGAAATGGCTGGAGCACGCAATCATCCCGCTCACCTGGCCCGCGATGTTCACGGGCGTGATGACGAGAGCATGCATCCCCAGCCGGGCCATACCGTCCCGGTAAGACGCGTGCAGGCTGCGCGCGTCATTTTCCACAATCACGCGGCCCGACTGGCCCAGGAGGCGCAGCAGCGGGAACTCGGCCTCGGTCACATGCGTACCGAGCGTCTCCGGCGGCAGACCGTGGACGGCCCGCACGGCCCAGCCTTCATCCTCGCGCAGCAAGATGGTCACGCCCTCGCAACCCAAGGCGGCTGCGCCGTCGACGGCCACGCGCTGCAGGATGGCATCGTCGTCGGTGAGCATGTCGAGCGCGAGGTGCAGTTCGTGCAGGTGGTCACCCAGCGTCTTGGCGCGCGCCAGCTCCGCGGACGCGGAAGAGCTGACCTCCGTCCCGCCGGTGCGCTCGTCCACCACCGACAGCGAGACGAAGGGCTGCACCTCGCGGAGCAGGGCCTGCCCGCCGGCCTCCGTTCCCGCGGTGTCGCCCGATGCCGGGCAGGGCACGTCCACGAAGAGCCGCGTGCCGCCCGGCCCGCTCTCGATGTCCAGGGTGCCGCCCAACATCTCCACGCGCTCGCGCATGCCCAGCAGCCCCAGCCGGGCCGTGCGGAAGGCAGCCGTCACATCGAAGCCCTGCCCATCATCCTCGATGACGAGGTTGAGATGGCCCCCGCGCGCGGCCAGCACGATGCCGGCCTGGTGCGCCTGCGCGTGCCGCGCGATGTTGGTGAGACCTTCCTGCACGATGCGATAGATGGCGGTTGCCACATGGTCGGGCGGGCGACGTTGGTCCAGTCCTTCGACGAGGAACTCGACGCGGATGTCCCGCTGGTGGCCGAACGCGGCGATGTACTGCTCCAGCGCGGGCACGAGGCCGTAGCGGTCGAGGCTGGGCGGGCGCAGGTTCATGGCCAGTTGATGCAGGCCGAGCATGACCTCATCGATGCTGGCCTGCAGCCCGGCCAGCTCATCCTGCACATCTTCGGAGAAACGCTCGTTGCGGCGCAGCAGGCTCAGCTTCAGCTTGAGCGCGGTCATCATCTGCCCGGCCTCGTCGTGGAGTTCTCGCGCAATGGCCCGGCGCTCCGCCTCCTGCACCTCTACCAGACGCCGCGCCAGGTCCTGATGCTCGTCGGGCGTGTGAAGGGTGTGCGGTGTGCGCAGCGCAGGCTCCGGCGCGGGTTGGCGGCTCGCGAACAGGGCCAGCACATCCGCCCGCTGGATGCGCCAGACGTGGCCGATCTTGGCCGCGGGCAGCGTGCCCGAACGGCATAGTGCCTTGACCGTGTTGACGTGAAGATGCAGAAGGTCGGCAACCTGTTCAGTAGTCATGACCAGCGGCAGGTCATCCCAGGCAGGGACCTCGGGCATGGCTCACCTTCTCGGGGCGCGATATTGTGGGTAAGTCTCTACCGATGCGAATGTCGTAGTTGTACGAGTTATACCTTGTTTATGTGGGGCTGTCAACCGCCCGATATCCCAACTATATCCCAAGTTAATTGGGTTATTTGGGATATAGCGTCCCTTCACCATTCCATACGGCCTGCTCGACGGGCAGGCCGAGGCCCAGCAGATGCTCCAGCGCGCGACCGAACGCGGCAGGATCCCCCGTCGTGAAGAACCGGTGGGCTGACTCGCCGGCCGGCGCTACGAGCCAGCCCTCGCGGGCCAGCACGCGACCGGTCTGTCGCGCCACGGCAGGCGCAGGGTCGATGATCTCCACGGCAGGCCCCGCGGCCTCCTCGATGAGCGGCCGCAGGAAGGGATAGTGGGTGCAGCCCAACACGAGCTCGTCAACGCCCGCAGCGAGCAGCGGTGCAAGGTCCCGCCGGACCGCAGCGCGCGCCCGCGCGCTGTCCAGCTCGCCCGCTTCGACCAGCGGGACCCACTCCGAGCAGATGCGCGTGTGGACGGTCACGTTGGCGGCATAGCGCGCCAGCAGGCTCGCAAACAACTCCCCCTGGAAGGTCGCGCGGGTCGCCAGCACCCCGACGCGGCCCGCGTGCGTGCGCTCGACCGCGGGCTTGACTGCCGGCTCCATGCCGACGAACGGCACTGCTGGGAAGCGTTCGCGCAGCCAATGCAGCGCAGCCGCCGATGCCGTGTTGCAGGCGACGACGACCAGCTGCGCGCCCTCGGCCAGCAGGAAACGGGTGATGCCCTCGGACAAGCCGCGAATCTCCGCGAGCCCGCGCTCCCCGTAGGGCGCATGGACCTGGTCGGCCAGGTAGAGCAGCGGATGGCCGGGGAGCTGGGCCATCAGCTCGCGCACGACCGACAGCCCGCCCACGCCGGAATCGAAGATGCCGAGCGGCGCGGGGCCGCCCGTCTCTGCCGCGGTCATTGGCCCCGCGCAGCCGCGACGAACGCCGCAAACAGCCGCGGTGCGGTCGGCTCCGTATCGACCATGCCCTCCGGATGCCACTGCACGCCCACGACGTACCGCCGCGCGGGATCCTCGATGCCCTCGATGATGCCGTCGGGCGAGTGCGCGACGACTGCAAAGCCGTCCGCCACCTGCTTGACGGCCTGGTGGTGATAGCTGTTGACCATGGCGTCACAGGTCTCCATCACCCCGGCCAGCCGGCTGCCGCTCACGACCTGCACGCCATGCGTGGCCCGACCGCGCGGGCTCTCCGCGGTGGTATAATCGTGCCGCGGCTGGCGGTGCAGTTGCGCCGGGATGTCCTGCCAGAGACTGCCGCCCGCGGCCACGTTGAGCAACTGGATGCCGCGGCAGATGCCGAACACCGGCAGGTCTGCGTCGAGCGCCCAGCGCGTGAGCGTGAGCTCGACCTCGTCGCGCGCCGCGTCCACCCGGCCCAGGTCAGGGTGCGGGGCTTCGCCGTACTGCACCGGATCGACATCGACCCCGCCGGCCAGCAGCAGGCCATCCAGCCGCTCGAACAGGCTGCGGAGGGCCGGCAGGGGCAGGTTCAGCGGAATGACGACCGGCAGGCCGCCGGCGGCCGCGATGGCTGCGGTGTAGCTGCCCTCAAAACGGTAGGTGTAGGGGCTGAAGGCTTCCGGGCCGAACGCGGTCGACGCCGGAATGCCGATCAGGGGATAGTGGGTGTGCGTCACGGGTGCTCCTCAAAGCTCCATCGACAGGATGAGTGCATGGCGAGATTATACCCCTGGTTCGAGAGGACAGCCAAAGGCCACGAACGCCACTTCAGCAGCCCATTTCCCTCTGCTGCCACACCATGTTAAAATGTCCGCATACAGGAACCGCCAACCCAAGCTCACCAAAGGAAATGTCTATGGCCCCTCTCAACATCGCTGAGATCAACCTCCCCATCTATGCCAGTTCGGTCGTCGAACATGCAGGTACAACTTACTTCCTGGCCCGCCTCGGGCCGGGTGACAAGCGCCTGGGCATGCTCGCCGGGGCAGGCGCCGCGCTGCCGTCCGGCTTCGCGGGGGAGCGGAGCGAGGCTGCGGGCCGCGACCTGCTCCTGTGCCCGCTGACGCACGCCAACGCGGCCGCGCTGCGCGAGACGCTGCTCTGGCTGCGGCCCGTTCCGCTCGGCCTGGCGACCTCCGCGGGCTGCGGCGACCGGCTGGGCATCGCCACCCCGGGCCACGCCCGCGCTGCGCAGCAGATGAGCGCGCGCGACGCAGCCAACCCTATCGCCATGATCTTCGCACAGCAATCCATCCGCGAGATGACGCGCACGGGCCGGTCGCCCGACGACGTGATGGACGACGCGCTGTGGGGTGCGTTCCAGGCGGGCTGGCGCGCGCCGGTCGGCGCGGACGCCGACCACCTCAAGACAACGGAGGACATCGACCGCTGCGCCGCCGCGGGCTTCACCTTCTACACGATCGACCCCGGCGAGCATGTGGACCCGACTGCGGATCGCGGGGATGCTACGACACTGCGCGAACGTTACCTGGCCCTGCCCTGGGCGCGGCTCGACAGCTCGCCGTCCGCGCTGGCCGAAAGCTATGCCGGGCGGCGCTTCGACCTGGCGGACCGCGGCCTCAGCTTCGATGAGGTGACGCTCTACCGGGCCGCGGTCAAGTACGGCCGCGCGGTCGCGCACGTCGCCGCGATGTACCACCACCTGATCGAGGTCATGGCCGGACGGCCGTGCGAGCTGGAGGTCTCGGTGGACGAGACGGATACGCCGACCACCCATGCCGAGCACCTCTTCGTCGCCAACGAACTGCACCGGCTCGGCGTGCGCTGGGTCAGCCTGGCCCCGCGCTACGTGGGCCGCTTCGAGAAGGGCGTCGACTACATCGGCAGCCTGTCGGAGTTCGACGCGGACTTTGCCGGCCACGCGGCCATCGCGGCCCGCTTCGGCCCGTACAAGCTGAGCCTGCACACCGGCTCCGACAAGTTCAGCATCTACGACCGCGCCGCGGCCCATGCGCATGGCCTGCTGCATCTCAAGACCGCGGGCACCAGCTATCTCGAAGCGCTGCGCGCGACCGCTGGGTTCGACCCGGACCTGTTCCGGGAGATTTACGCATTCGCGATCGAACGCTACGAGACGGATCGTGCGAGCTATCACGTCTCCGGCTCGCTCAGCCGCGTGCCGCGACCCGGGACGCTCACCGACGCGGAGCTGCCCGGCCTGCTGGAGCAGTTCGATGCGCGGCAGGTGCTGCACGTGACGTTCGGCTCCGTGCTGACGACGGAGCAGTTCAAGGCGCGGCTGTTTGCCGGGCTGAATGCGCACGAGGAAGAGCACTATGCCGCGCTCGAACGCCACTTCGTGCGGCATCTTGAGCCGCTGGCAGCGACGGAATAGCACGCTGATGACGCTGATTAGACTGATTGACGCTGATAGCCTAATCCAGATCAATCAGTTTAATCAGCGTCATCAGCGTTCCATTGAAAGGTGAGGTACCACATGCGGGTCCTATTCATCGGTGGGACGGGGGTCATCAGCTCGTCATGCGCGGAGCTGGCGCTGGCGCGCGGGATTCAACTGACGCTGCTCAACCGGGGACGCTCGGGCACGCATCCGGTCCCGGAGGGTGCGGAGGTCGTGCTGGCGGACATCCGCGACCGCGCCGCGACGGAGGCTGCGCTGGCCGGCCGGACGTTCGATGCGGTCGTCGACTGGGTGGCGTTCAAACCGGAACATGTCGAGGCGGACATCGAGCTGTTCCGCGGGCGGACGGGTCAGTACGTCTTCATCAGCTCCGCGTCGGCTTACCAGACGCCATGTAGCTTGCCCATCACCGAATCCACGCTGCTTGGCAATCCCTTCTGGCAGTACTCGCGCGACAAGATTGCGTGTGAGGAGCGGCTGGTGCGGGCGTTTCGGGAGGAGAAGTTCCCGTACACCATCGTCCGGCCCTCCCACACGTATGACCAGACGAAGGTGCCGGGCGGGGGTGGGTGGACAGGCGTACACCGGCTGCGCCAGGGCAAGGCAGTGGTCGTGCCCGGTGACGGCACGTCGCTGTGGGTGCTGACGCACTCTCGCGACCTGGCCAAGGGACTGGTGGGGCTGCTCGGCAACGCGCGGGCCGTCGCTGAGGCGTTCCACATCACGTCGGACGAGGCGCAGGAGTGGAACCAGATTTACGCCGCGCTGGCCGCTGCGGCAGGTGTGGAACTGCGCGTGGTCCACGTCCCGTCTTCGGTCATCAACCGTTATCACCCTCAATGGGGTGCGGGCCTGCTTGGTGAGAAGACCCACTCGCACGTCTTCGACAACAGCAAGATCAAGCGTTTTGTGCCGGGCTTTGCCGCGACGACCCCGTTCAGCGAGGGCGCGCGGGAGATCATCGCCTGGTACGACGCCGACCCTGCGCGGCAGATCGTGAACGAGGAGTATGACCGGGTGATGGATGAGCTCATCGCGCGCATGGAACGGGCCTTCTGAGATAACAACGGAACAGACGGAACACACGGAAAAGGACACATCATGAAAGCACTCGTGTATGAAGCGCCGTGGCAGATGCCGCTGCGCGAGGTGGCGCAGCCGGAGCCCCAGCCCGGCGAGGTGGTCGTGGCAGTGCGCGCGGTCGGCGTCTGCGGGTCGGACGTGCACGGCTTCACCGGCTCGACGGGCCGGCGCATCCCCCCCATGATCATGGGCCATGAGTTCTCCGGCGAGGTCAGCGCGATCGGCGCGGGCGTGGACGGCTGGGAGCAGGGCGCGCGCGTCACCGTCCTGCCCACCATCTCGTGCGGCACGTGCGCCAACTGCCGCGCGGGCCTGCCTAACATCTGTATGAACCGCAGCGGGCTCGGCATGATGACGACCGACGGCGCGTACGCGGATGCGGTGCGCGTGCCCGCGCGGCAGTTGTACCCGCTGCCGCCAGAGGTGTCGTGGGAGGCCGGCGCGATGGTGGAGCCGCTGGCCGTCGGCATGCACGCGGCCAACCTGACCCCCATCCGGCTCATGGACACCGTGCTCATCTTCGGCGCGGGCACCATCGGCCTGCTGACCCTGATGGCCGTCCGGCTAAAGGGCGCGGGCACGATCATCGTGACCGACCTCAGCCCGCACCGTCTGGAGGTCGCGCGGCGGCTCGGCGCGGATGTGACGGTCAACCCGCGTGAGGCGGACCTGGCCGCGGTCGTGCGCGAGCACGCGGGGCCGTCCGGCGCGCCGGTCGTCATCGAGGCCGTCGGCGCGGCGGCCACGGCCCGGCAGTCGCTCGAACTGGTGCGTCCCGGCGGGCATGTCACCTGGATCGGCAACTCACAGCCGATGATCGAGGTCAACATGCCGTCCATCGTCACGCGCGAGATCACCATCCGCGGCGCATACGCGTTCAACCGGGAGTTCGGAGACGCGATCGAGGCCATCCGGGCGGGCCGCGTGGATGTCATGGCGCTGGTGGAGGACGTCCTGCCGCTGTCCGAGGGGCCGCGCGTGGTCACGGAGCTGGCGAAGGGCCAGTTGGACGCCATCAAGATCGTGCTCAAGCCGTAGACTGAAACCGCGAAGACGGGAAGAACGCTAAGTTGATCTTTTTTAGTCATCTTTGCGTCCTTCGCGCCTTCGCGGTTCAAACCAAAGAGGACCCACATGAGTGAGCTTGGTTTTGCCATCATCGGCCCCGGCAAGGTGGGCCACATCCACGCGCGCATCCTGTCCGCGCTGCCCGGCGCGCAGCTCACGGCGGTCTGCGGGCGCAACGCGGAGCGCACCGCGGCCTTCGCCGCGCAGTACGGCGCGCAGCCATACACCGACCTGACCGCGCTGCTGGCCGGCCCGGCGGTCGACGCGGCGATCATCTGCACGCCCCATCCGCAGCATGCGGAGCAGGCCGTCGCGGTGCTGCAGGCCGGCCGTCATGTGCTGGTCGAGAAGCCGATGGCCGTGACCCCGGCGGAGTGCGATGCGATGATCGATGCGGCGGCCTGCGCAAGGGTCAAGCTCGGCGTAGTCAGCCAGCGCCGGTGGTATGAGCCGGTGCGCCGCGTCAAGGATGCCATCGACGCGGGCAAGATCGGCCGGCCCATCCTCGGCACGGTGACGGTGCTCGGCTGGCGCGGGCCGGAGTATTACGCGATGGACCCCTGGCGCGGCAAGTGGGATGCGGAGGGCGGCGGCGTGCTCGTCAACCAGACCTCGCACCAGCTCGACCTCTTCCAGTGGTTCATGGGGCCGGTCGAGGAAGTTTGCGGCTACTGGGACAACCTCACGCACCCGTACATCGAAGTGGAAGACACCGCGGTGGCCGCGCTGCGCTTCCGCAACGGCGCGCTGGGCAGCCTGGTCGTGAGCAACTGCCAGAACCCCGGCATCCACGGCAACATCCACGTCCACGGCTCGAACGGCGCGACGGTCGGCGTGCAGACGGACGGCGGCTCGATGTTCTTCGTCGGCCAGACCGCGACCGTGGAACCGCCGGTCAACGACCTGTGGACCGTGGCAGGCGAGATGGAGCTGCTGCCCGGCTGGCAGGCGGAAGACCGCTGCCGCATCGAGACGCTGGACATCATGAGCGACTACACGCGGCGGCAGGTGGCCGACTTCGTTGCGGCCCTCACCGAAGATCGCGCCCCTGCGATCACCGGCGAGGACGGGCGGCAGGCCGTCGCGCTATTCGACGCGATCTACCGCTCGGGCCGCACCCGCGGGCCGGTGCGCGTGGCATAGGACCTGACTGGGGCGCCGCATCTGACTACAATTTGTATACGATCGTATACAAATTGTAGTCAGTTATCCCTACTGATTTCCTTCTTCTTTCAGCCACAAGGAGTTCCCCCCATGAAGTTCACCGATGGTTACTGGGAAATGCGGCCCGGCGTGACGCCGCACTATGCGGTGCACGTCCATGAGACCGAGCACGATGCGGACTCGATGACCGCGTACGCTGTCACCCGGCGGCTGAACGGCCGCGGGGACACGCTCAACCAGCCGCTGCTGACCGTGCGCTATTCGTCGCCCATGCCGGGCGTCATCCGCGTGCAGGCCGTCCACCACAAGGGGCAGCGCGACCGCGGGCCACACTTCGGGCTGGCCGGCGAGCACCCGCCCGTGCGCATAGAGGACGGCGAGATGGCCGCGACGCTGACGAGCGGCGGGCTGACCGTGCGCGTGGCGAAGGGCGCGGACTGGCGCGTGGATTTCCTCGCGGGCGACCGCGTGCTGACTTCGAGCGGCTGGCGCGGCCTGGGCATCGTGGACACGCCTGCCGGCCGGTTCATCCACGAACAGCTCAACCTCGGCGTCGGCGAGTGCGTGTACGGGCTGGGCGAGCGGTTCACGCCGTTCGTCAGGAACGGGCAGGTCGTGGACCTGTGGAACGAGGACGGCGGCACCGCGAGCGAGCTGGCGTACAAGAACGTGCCCTTCTACCTGACCAACCGGGGCTACGGCGTCTTCGTCAACCACCCCGAGCGCGTCTCCTACGAGGTAGCGTCAGAGAAGGTCGAGCGGGTGCAGTTCAGCGTGCCGGGCGAGACGCTGGATTACTTCATCATCTACGGCCCGACCCCGAAGGAGATCCTCGCGCGCTATACCGCGCTGACCGGACGGGCCGCGCTGCCGCCGTCCTGGTCGTTCGGCCTCTGGCTGACGACCTCGTTCACCACGGATTACGACGAGGCGACTGTCAGCAGCTTCATCCAGGGCATGGCCGACCGGGATATCCCGCTCCACGTCTTCCATTTCGACTGCTTCTGGATGAAGGAGTTCCACTGGTGCGACTTCCAGTGGGACCGCCGAGTCTTCCCCGACCCGGTGGCGATGCTGGCGCGGCTCAAGGCGCGCGGGCTGCGCATCTGCGTGTGGATCAACCCGTACATTGCGCAGCGGTCGCCGCTGTTCGACGAGGGCATGGCCGAGGGTTACCTGGTTAAGACGCCCGATGGGGATGTCTGGCAGTGGGATAAGTGGCAGTCGGGCATGGGCCTGGTGGACTTCACCAACCCCCGCGCGTGCCGCTGGTATGCCGACAAGCTGCGCGGCCTGCTCGACATGGGCGTGGACTGCTTCAAGACCGATTTCGGTGAGCGCATCCCGACCGATGTCGTTTGGTACGACGGCTCGGACCCGGCCAGGATGCACAACTACTATTCCTACCTGTACAACAAGACCGTATTCGAGCTGC
>CAZTMA010000020.1:0-47341 GCA_964614645.1 uncultured Anaerolineales bacterium | reverse complement strand
TATTGCGACCCCGCCGGCCCCCATCGTCTTCACCTATGATTTTGCAGGCGAGGGCTCCGCGCTGGGCTGGAATGCGACCAACGACCTGGCGCAGTTCACGACCGGTGCAGAGGGCCTGACAACTGCCTCGACGGGCGGCGATCCGTACACGGTCGGGCCGGCACTGGATTTGGACGCGGCAGACGCGCTCCACATCGAGATTCGGATGCGGCATGACGGGGGCAGCGCGGCGCAGCTCTTCTGGGAGCGCGCGGGCCAGAGCTTCAACGAGGCCGACAGCCTGCACTTCACGATCGTGCCCGATGGCGAGTGGCACGACTATCGCCTCACGCTGAAGGGGCACGCGGGCTGGCAGGGATCCATCGCCCGGCTGCGGCTCGACCCGACGACGCAGCAGGGGGCCAACGTGACGATCGCCCACATTCGCGGCCTCGGCGCGCTCCCCGCCGCGCTGGAGATTGCCAGCTTCGGCGCGGCAGTCGCGCTGCCGCGCGCGGGCGAGCCGTTCACGGTACATGCCGTCGCGGTCAACCGGGGCGACCAGACCGCGGAGTCAGCCGGCCTGCGGCTCGACCCACCGGACGGCGTGACGGTGACCGGCGATGCGACAACAACGTTCGCCGCGGTGCAGCCCGGCGCGGCCATCACCGGCACATGGACCGTCAGCGCGGCGGCCGGTGCGCACACGCTCGGCCTGAACGTGGACGGGCAGCAGCTGGCGCAGGCGCTGGTCATTGCCGAGGATCCGACCGGCGCGGAACTCGCGCTGTCCGGCGACGACGTGCGCCTCCGCTTCACTGACCACTCGTTCGGCTACGGACCTGCGACCCTCGAATGGCGCAGCGGCGACGACTGGCTGGTCGCGGGCCGGCTGCGCAGCTTCGGTACGCTCATCTATCTCGGGGATGACGGAACTGAGCGGCAGGCCGCGTTCTTCGCACCGGAGCTGGCCGCCGACCCCGCGAGCAATTGGCTGGAGGCGGACGCGCGGCACATCGACGGCGACCTGACGTGGCGGCTGACCGCGCACTTCGAGCGCAGCGCCGACGGGCCGTGGCTGACCGCAGCGTACACGCTGACCGCGAACCGGCCCGCACAGCTTCTCGCGTGGACCGGCCCGGAGCTGTACTTGGGTGAGGGGCAGGCCGGCTACCGCCGTGACAGCGCGCTCTTCCCCGGCCTGGAGTTCCTGACCGGCGACGAGATGAGCTCGGGCACGGATTACGTGGATGCATCCGCCGCGGCGCGCTACGTCCCGCACCCGAACAAGATCACCATCCCGTGGACGGCCGTCACCGGTGAGGGCGGCACTGCGGGCCTGATGTGGGACCCGCTGCAGGCGTGGGACGCCGCAGGCCACGACCGGCCGGCCGCGCTCTTCGCATCCCCGAACCGCTGGGAGGGGCAGTCCAATCACCTCATGCGGCTGTTCGTGCCCGGTATGACCGCGGGTCTGCAGGAAAACCAGGCCCAGCTTGACCGGCCGTATGCGTTGCCTGCGGGGCAGGCGTTGCACCTGAGCGCGCGGCTGTTCGCCGCGCCCTCTGCCGATGCGCTCGCCCCGCTGGACGTCTGGGCCGCGGCCAATCCGCTGCCCGACGTCCAGCCGCGGCCG
Source organism: uncultured Anaerolineales bacterium (assembly GCA_964614645.1). Classification (GTDB taxonomy): domain Bacteria; phylum Chloroflexota; class Anaerolineae; order CG2-30-64-16; family CG2-30-64-16; genus MWBF01. The sequence goes on along the minus strand of CAZTMA010000020.1, from coordinate 45,726 downwards.
CGGTCCGATGCCGGCTCGCTGCGGCTTGCGCTGGAGAACTACACGACCGTGACCTGGGTGCCGGACGCGCTCGGCTGGCGCTACGCCATCCACGACCCGTGGGGCCCCGGTAGCAATCCGGCCATCGCGCTGCACCTGTGGCTGAGCACGCTGGCGGAGCCGCAGGCCGAGGCGGCGGCTGTCCGCCGCGACATGGCCCTGTCCAGCGCGGGCAGCCCGCCCGTCGGCGGCCAGCCGAACCCCTGGTTTTACCGCCCCCTCTGGTTGCTCCACACGGGCGGCCACGCAGTGGAGATGCAGCAGGCGCTCCAGGCAGCGCTCGACATCGCCGCGCGGCAGCAGCCCGACGGCTCGTGGCCCTACACGCCCAACCCGGCGGCGCAGCGCACGTTCGGCAAGGCGGGCGACTCATCGAACGGCTGGGTGGCGACCTCTGCGTTTCCCGTGCTCTACATGGCCCGGCTGACCGGCCATCCCGCGCTCGTCGCCGCGGGCCAGCGCGCGCTCGCCTATCTGGAGGCGTCCCCCCTGCGGCCGGAGGGCGCACAGACGTGGGAGCTTTCGCTGCACGTGCCTGACCTGCTGGCGTCGGCTTGGGCGGTCCAATCGTTCGTGGAGGGCTACCGGCTGACCGGCGAACTGCGCTACCTGGACCTGGCGGAGCGGTGGGCGGTGGCGGGCCTGCCGTTCGTCTACCTGTGGAACGCGCCTGACCGGCCCATCATGCGCTACACGACCATACCCGTCTATGGCGCGTCGAACTACATCTTCCCGTGGTTCGGCCGCCCGGTGCAGTGGAACGGGCTGGACTATGCCTACGGGCTGCAGGCGCTGGCCGCGGAGTTACAGGCCACGGGCCGGCCCGCGCAGCTCGACTGGCGGCAGGTAGCCGAGGGCATCACCGTCGCGACCGCGCAGATGCAGCCCGAGTCCGGCCCCTACCTCGGCATGTATCCCGACGCCTGGGATGTGGTCGCGGGCACAGAGGCATACACCTGGTGGCTGGCGCCGACGTACCTGGCGCACAACCTGCTGCTGCTCGACGGCGAGCCGGGAGCGCAGGTGCACACCGCGCTGGTGGACGTGGCCGGCGACCGCATCCACGTCAACGCGCCCGGCGAGATCCTGAGCGCGACTGGGGACGCGGGCCACGTGACCGTGCGCGTGCGCTATCCCGCGGGCCAGTTGGCCGCGCTGCTGTTCTCGCCGCTGGCCGCCGCGCCCGCCCGCGTCACCGTGGACGGCCGCGAGGCCGGCCCAGCAACCGCGGAGGACTCGACCGATACAGCCGGCATCGCTGCGGCCGCCGCTGCACCCTCCTGGACCTACGCGGGCGGCCTGCTGCTGGTCCGCATCCCGTTCGGGTCGTCCGGCGAGGCGGAAGTGCGGGTGGAGTTATCCAGGTAGCCGCAACCATGGCAGGGGCGAGATAAAAGGAGTGTCTATGTCTCTCACAACTACGCTTGAACACGGCATGTCCCGCCTCAGCCCCGTGGTCGAGGGAGAGCGGGTTATCGGCCTCACCCTGGCCCGCCGCGAGGGGGATGATTGGCGGACACTTGCCCGCGTGCAGCCGCTCAGCCGGCTGGTGTATCGCGACAAAGCAGGCAATCGCCAGGCGGTGGATCTGGCCGCCACCGTTGTGCAGGCGGAGCCGGAGGGCCTGACGCTCACCGGAGAGCACCGCGACGTGGACGGCATCACCTGGCGGCTGACGGTCCGCCTGGCACAGGCCGCAGAGCTGGATCAGTTTTCCGTCTACTACACGCTCGCCGCCGATGCGGCAGCGCAGGTACTGGACTGGCGCGGCCCCGCGCTGCATGTCGGCGCGGACATCGGCGGCAGCCCGCGCGATGAGGCCCTGTTTCCTGGCCTGGAATATCTGCTGGATGATGAGCCCTCCTCTGACACGCGCTTCGCGGCGACGAAGTACGCCAACCGCACGATCCCGCATCCCTACCGCATCACGATCCCGCTGATGGCGGTTGCCGGGCAGGGTCGCGCGGTCGGCCTGCTGTGGGACCCGAACCAGGACTGGCACAGCGCCTGGCGGCACCCCGCCGCGCTGTTCGCCGCGCCTGACACCCTTACCGGTGAAGGCGGGCTCGCTTACATGGCGCTGGCTGCGCCCGCAGTGGAGCCGCGCTGGCGCAACGAGGGCGAGTTAGAGGCTCATCAGCCCTGCGGCATCGGCCCGAATTCGCCGTTTACCTTGTCGGCCCGCTTTGTGGCGCCGGGAGAAGGGGGCGTCATAGGTGTATTGCGTGCGTGGCTGGCGGCCTACGGCGTGCCCGCGCTGCCGGAGGTTGCCGTTGGAGAGGACTACCGCGCCAACGTGGACCTCTGCATACGCTCCTATCTGGATGTTGCATGGGACGAGACGGCGGAAGGCTGGCATCACACCCTGTCCGATCCATGGGGCCCGCGCTACGAGGCGCACCTCGCGAACCAGCTGTGGCGCTACGCGCGCTGGTCGCAGGCCGGCGCCGGGCTGGCCGCGCGGGCGCGTGACCAGGTGACGCGGGGCGTGCTGCGCGGCCAACAGGCCGCGGCGGCAGCCGAAAAGCCGCGGCATGCGCCGCACCCGGACCTGGCGCTCGTCTACGGTGACGTTTCGAATGCCTTGGGCACGCTCGCGGAGACCACACGTACCCTGCTGGCCGAGCAATCCGCCGACGGCTCCTGGCCCTGGCAGCCGAACGTCGTGCAGAACGGGCAGTTCCACACCGCGGACCGGCTGGCACTCATGGGCCGCGAGCACGACAGCGCGACCGGCTTCACTGCCAGCAAGGTCCGGCCCGTCCTCCAATATGCGCTGCTGACGGGTGACCGGGCCGCTGCTGCGGCGGTGCTGCGGGCCGCGGACTGGTGCAATGGGCAGCGCCGGCCCGAAGGCGCGCAGACGTGGGAGCTCCACCTGCACGTGCCCGACGTCCTGGCCGCGCCCTATCTGATCGACCTCAACCTCGGCGCGTACGAGCTGACCGGCGACGAGCAATATCTCGATGCCGCGACCCGCTGGGCGTGGACCGGCCTGCCCTTCACCTATCTCTGGCACGCGTACTACCGGCCGGTCATGCTCTACGGGACCGTGCCCGTCTTCGGCGTCACCTTCCACGACGTGCAGTCGTGGTTCGGCGTCATCGTCCAGTGGAACGGACTGGTCTATGCGGATGCGCTCTTCCGGCTGGCGCGCTACCGGCCCGCCGACGGCTCCGCGGATTGGCCGCAGATCGCTGAGGGCATCACGCGGCACGGGATGCAGGAGCAGATGCGCGCCGGGCCTCACCTGGGCATGTACCCCGATGCGTTCAGCCCGGTGCGCGGGGACGAGGAATATACCTGGTGGCTCAACCCGCAGTTGGTCGGGCTGAACACCTTCCCGTTGGCCGGGCTGCCGCTGGACCTCGAACCGGTCGTCCTGCGCGACGAGGCCGTCGCCGTGCACATTACCAGCGGCGCGGCGCTGCGCGATGCGACGCGCGTCGAAGGTGGAACCTTGGTGGTGGCCTTGGAGGACCAGCCCGGCGCGAGCAGCGTTACCCTGATTGCAGGCCTGGGCCGACCGGCGCACTGTACGTGCGACGGTGAGCCTCTGGCGGAAGTGACCGACCTGGACGCGGCGCCACAGGGCTGGCAGTGGCTGGCAGAACATCACGTGGTCGGCATCAAGGTGCATTTCAGCAGCCCGCGCATGACCCTGGCCGTGACGCGGGCGTGAGGTCAATCTCTTGGGAGGTTCCTGTTGAGCGACGTGCAACTTGACGACATCCTGTTCGCCAGCGCGCGCGCCTCGGTCGCATTCGCGCGGCGCTGCCTCGAGCCAGCAGCCACCGGCCTGCGCGCGAAGTCGAGCTTCGTGACGCCGGACGGCGAGGCCATGCATTGGCACGACTTCGGTGACCTGGAAGGTCCCGGCTGGGCCGCCAACGCAGTCGGCGGCGCGACGCTGCTCTACCGCTGGGCGCGTTACATGGGCGACGAGCAGCTCGCGGCAGAGGCGACCGGCATCCTGGCTCACGTCCTGCACGACGGCTTCGTGGACGAGGCGACCGGTTTCATCCGCCCCTACTACGACCTGGCCGCGGGCCGTTTCTGCCTCAACTATGACCACGGGGACGCCTGGCTGTGCCCCGGCTCGCTGGCGAAGATCGGCGTGCAGTTGCTGGAGCTGGCCGACCTGCTGCCCGCTGAGCAGGCGGACAGGCCGGTCGCAGTCGCGACCGCGGTGCGGCTCGCGGGCTGGCTCAAGGCGCACGTCCCGCCCCTGCCGAACGGGTGGGCGCCCCGGCGCATCACGCCCGCGGGCGAGCCGTACCCGTTGAACCCTCATGGTGCGCCGGATCCCATCTACGACCACAGCGCGGACGGCCTGTACCTGCTCCAGTTATACGCGGAGCTGACCGGCCGCGGGCTGGCGGACTACCGGGCCGAGGCGACCGCCCTCGGTGACGCGTTTGCGGCCGCGGGCGGCTTTTGGGGCAGCATCAACCACGACACCTACGACGACCACGAGGACGTGGCCTATGCATCGGCCTTCCGCATCCTCCGCCGCGCAGCGGAGGTCTGCGAACGGCCCGCGTGGCGCGACTTCGCATACCACATTGCGTTGCCTGGATTGGACCGGTTCGTCATGCACGAGGACCGCAACGGCGTGCCGGTGAAGGGCCTGCTGTGGATGGAGGCGAGTTGGGACACCTCCTACCTGTGGGAGAACGCGGAGGCCGCGCACGCGTGGCTGGAGGCGGGCCGCGAGATCGGGGACGCCGCGCTGACCGCCCGCGGGCTGGCGGTGCTCGAAGCCATCGCGCGGCACCACCACGGCCCGCACGGCTTCCTGACCGAAGGCGTGGATTGGAACAATCACGTCACCCGCCGGCACCACGTGGACGGCGTCCTCTACGGTGACATCAACTACACTGAGCCGCTGCTCAACCACCTGCACTTCATCGGGCCGACGCTCTACCATCTCGAACAGGTCGGGTACCGGCCGCCCGCGTCGCTCGACGACGCCGCGGCCATCGCGCTCGCGCTCGATTTCGGGCAGGCGGCGCGGCCGCTGCCCGGCGCAGAGGGCGCGCGCTACTACGTCCGCCTGTACCATCCCGCCATTGCGACCGATGACCGCGTGGACGAAGCGCTGGGCTTCCTGCAGGCTGTGAAGGCCGACGGCGTCCTGCTGTTCGAGGCCTCCTACGACATGGACCCCGCGCTGCTGACGCCCGACCAGTTGCGGGCACGCTTTGCGCGGCTCCGGGAGATCGTGCCGCGGTTCCGCGCGGTTGTTCCTGAGGTCCACATCAACGTGATGATCACCGTCGGCCATGTGGATGCAGGCTCCGCGCGGCCCGAGCGCTTTCCGTTCCAGTTCCAGGTCAACGAGCACGGCGACACCTCCCGCTCGACCGCCTGCCCGCTGGACCCGGCCTTCCTTGAATATGTCGCGGAGATGTACCGTCTGGCCGCAGAGTGCGGCGCGGATGCCGTGTGGGTGGACGACGACGTGCGGTTCGTGCTGCACGACATTCCGGGCATGCCCTGCTTCTGCCCGCACCACCTGGCCGCGCTGGAGCGCGCGACCGGGCGGGCCTGGACGCGCGGGGAAGTGGTCGACGCGCTGCGCGACGAGGCTGCGCCCGCCGCGGCCCGGCCCGTGCCGTCCGGTGCGGCCGTCGCCGATCTGACTGTCGTCGGTGCGACCGACGCCGGCCCCGCGGTGCGCTGCGCCTGGTTCGACGTGCAGGAGGAGGCGATGCTCAGCCTCGCGCGGACGGTCGAAGCCGCGGTCCACCGCGTCGATCCGGCCATGCGCATCGGCTTGATGACCATCGGCACGTCCTATCACACGGCCGAGGGCCGCCGGTCGGACCGGCTGCTGCGCACGCTGGCCGGCGGCACGCGGCCGGCGATTCGCCCGGGCTCCGGCTACTACAGCGACTGGACGCCGGCAGGCGTGCTGGACAAGAGCGAGGACGGTGCGCGGCAGGCCGCGTACCTGGGCGCCGACGTGCAGGTCGTCGCGGAGGTCGAGAACCACCCGTACACCCCCTACGGTAAGTCCGGGCGCATCCTCGCGCTGGAACTGGCGCTGGACGTGCTGGCCGGGATGCCCGACCTCAGCCTGAACGTGCTGACGAGCATGGGCGGGACCGGCCCGCTGGAGCCGGAGGGCAGCGGGCTGGCTTTGGCCCTGGCGGAGCAGCGGCCGTTCCTCGATGCGCTGGCGCGCGAACGGGCGGGCCGCCAGCGCCGCGGCATCGGCATCCTGGACAGCGAGGACTACGCGCGGCACGTGCCGCTGGCTGGCCGGCCGCTGATGGCCTGGCTGGAGCCGCGGCCCTGGGAGCAGATGCTCGCGCGCAGCGGCTTCCCCATCGGCCGGCCTGACCAGGGCCCTCACTGGCTGGCCGGGGAAGCGGTGCGGTCGTTGTCAGGTTATGACATCGGAATGGCGCTGCCCGAGGGGCTGATCCTGGACCCCCTGGCCGCCCGTGCGCTGATCGGGATGGGCTGGGGCGAGCGGCTGGGCATCCGTGCCGTGCGCTCCGTCGGTGACGGCGTCAACGAACTCATCGTCGCCGGTCTGCCGGGCCCATCTGAGCGTCACGTCGGCCACATCCTGCCGGCGTACAACCACGTGCGCCCCGAGCAGCTCTACACCTTCGACGTCGACGCGGAGGGCAGCACAGTGCTCTCGCGTTGGCTCAATGTGGATGGCGAGGACCGCGGCCCCGCAGTCATCGCGCTGGAGCGACCCTCGGTCAACCCGCGGATGCCTGCGCCGTTCCGCATCGCCCTGCTGCCGTACGCGCTGGCCGTGCCGACACCCGCGCTGCTGAACATCGCGCACCGCGAGCAGTGGGCCGCGCTCGTCGGCTGGGTGAGCGGGCGCAGCCTGCCCTGCCGGGTTACGCGCGGGGTCAACCTCTACCCGCTGGCATTCCATCGGCCGGGCGACGGCAGCTGGCTGCTCGCGGTCGCCAACCTCTCTGCGGATGACGTGGCCGGCGCATGGCTCGACATCAGCGGCATCCTGGATGCCGCCAGTATTTTTGAGGGTGCATCTGGTCGTGCGTGGCGCGTCGAGCGCCTGGACCGGCAGGGGATGTGGCAGCCCGCTCCCGGCCCGGCCGGGCACATCCTGCGGATCGACGCACCTGCCTTCGCCTTGGTTCCCTATCGCTTGGCGGTGCAGCCTTGAACAGCCGGGAGCGGTTCGCAGCCGCGATGGCGGGGAGAATCCGGTCTTTCCTAAGCCGAAGAGGAGTGGAGCACCCTCAGATGCGGAATGGCCGCGCGTCCGGGGCGCCGTCCGCATCTCCCGTGGTGCCCGACCGCGTTCCCATCGACATTGGCGGCACGACACTGACGGGGATGCGACCCGGCGTCGCGCGGCGCCTGGCGGACGTGCTCGGCTTCACCGGCGCGCCGCGGTTAATGAACGGGCGGATCGACGAGCGGATCCTGGCATGGGCCGGGACCGACTTTCGCTCGGTCGGCGCGATCGTCGACCTGCCCAGCCCGCTCACGCAGCGTCCGTCCGAACAGGGCGGCCCGGCCGTGGACTGCTGGGGCGTGCGCCGCGAACAGGTGGGCGGCGAGTACCAGATTACCGGTTACCCGCTCAAGGGGGCGACCGTTGAGGACCTGGCCCGGTTCTCGTGGCCGGAGCCGCGCGTGGACGAGGCGCTGCTCGCCGGCTGGCTGGCCGATGCACAGCGGCTCGCGGCTGAGGGCCGCTATGTGGTCGTGGCCGAGCACCCGGTCTTCGGCATTCTCGAGCTGGGCTGCTGGATGTGCGGCTACGATGACTTCCTGATGCGGCTGGCCGCAGACCCTGACTTTGTCCTGGCCTTCTTCGACCGGGTGTACGCGATCCAGCTTGCCGTGATCGAGCAGTATTATGCGGTCCTGGGGCCATACATCGACCTGACGACGAGCGGCGACGACTTCGGCATGCAGCGCGGCCCGCTGCTGTCCCCACGGGCGTTCCGCCGCTTCATCGCACCCTACTTTACAGCGCGCATCGCGCGGACGAAGGAACTTGCGGGTTGCTACTTCTGGCATCATAGCTGTGGTTCGGTGACTGCGCTGCTTGATGATATCATCGCCTGCGGGGTGGACATCCTCAACCCGGTCCAGACATCGGCCGCAGGGATGGAACCGGCGGGCCTGAAGGCGCGCTTCGGTGAACGTATCGTCTTCTGGGGCGGGGTGGACGTGCAGCAGTTCCTGCCGCATGCCACGCCCGATGAAGTGCGGCGGGAGGTTGTCCGGCTCGCGGACGTCCTCGGCGCGGGCGGCGGCTATGTGATGGCCCCCGCGCACGAAATCCAGGAGGACGTGCCGGTCGAGAATCTCGTCGCCTGGGTGGAGGCAATGCGTTGAATATGGAAAGGACAACCATGCGTCTGTCTGATATCCAGATTCGTGACCCCTTCGTCCTGCCCATCCCGGAGCAGGGCATGTACTATCTTTATGGCACGACCGACGCGGACGCGTGGCGCGGCCGCGGGGAGGGCTTCAACTGCTATCGCAGCCGCGACCTGGCGGAATGGGAAGGGCCGCTGCCTGCATTCCGGCCGCCCGCTGATTTCTGGGCCGAGACGAACTTCTGGGCGCCCGAGGTCCACCGTTACCGCGGTCGCTACTACATGTTCGCATCGTTCATCGCGCCCGACCGATATCGCGGCACGCAGATCCTCGCGGCCGATGCACCGGAGGGCCCGTTTCGCCCCATTAGCGACGGCCCGGTCACGCCCGCCAACTGGCAGTGCCTCGACGGAACGTTCCACCTGGGCGAGGACGGCCACCCGTGGATCATCTTCTGCCACGAGTGGGTGCAGGTGCACAATGGCGCGATCTATGCCATGCGCCTCAGCGAGGACCTGGTGCAGCCGGCCGGGCGGCCCGTGTTCCTGTTCAACGCGTCCGAAGCGTCCTGGGTGCAGCCCTACCCCCCTCGGCGGCCCGGCGACGGCTACCGCTTCCCGACCTACGTGACCGACGGGCCGTTCCTCCACCGGCTGGCCGCCGGCCGGCTGCTGATGCTCTGGTCGAGCTTCGGCGCGGGCAGCTACACGATGGGGCTCGCGCGCTCGCTCAGCGGGCGGGTGGAGGGGCCGTGGGAGCAGGTGGCCGAGCCGCTGTGGGCGGCAGACGGCGGCCACGGGATGCTGTTCCGCACGTTCGACGGGCGGCTGTGGATGACGTTCCACACGCCGAACCGTACGCCAGATGAACGGGCGCGCTTCGTCGAAGTGTGCGAAACGGCGGACGGGATCGCGGTCTGCGTCTGATCGCACGAGGAGTTCCGCATCTGAGGATGCGGAACGGCCCACCTGCCCGGGGTCCCTGTTTGCATCTGAGGATGCAAACTCCTATTGAAGTCCAAAGGAGGTCATCATGCGCTTTGGCATGTCCGGCTGTTTCCTGCCGGATAACATGGACGACATGACGCCGGAAATCTGCAGGCGGGTCAGGGACCTGGGATTCAGCGGCATCTTCACGCGTTTCCGCCGCAATCACCCGCTGGAGACGTCGCGCGCACAGGCAGATCGCGTGCGCCGGCTGCTGGCGGACGAGGGCGTGCACCTATACCAGGCGACCGGCTTCTGGCAGAACCTCGTGACGCCGGACGAGGCGCAGCGCAGCGAGTCGGTGCGCGTGCTCCGGGCTGCGCTGCGGCTGGCGGGCTGGCTCGGCGCCCGGGGCATCGACACCGGCCCCGGCTCGGTGAATCCGGACGGCCCCTGGTTCCCGCACCCGTACAACTGGACGCAGACCGCGCGCCACCAGCTCGTCAAGAGCCTGCGCGAGGCTGCTCCCGCGGCGGAGGCTGCCGGGGTGTACCTGAGCCTGGAAGGACACCAACTGGTCACGCTGGAGAGCCCGGAAGTGACCGCGGAGATCATCGACGAGGTGGGCTCACCGTGGGTCAGGAGCGACTACGACTCGGCCAACTGGATCACCCGCCGCGAGGTGTTCGACACCGGCCCCGCGCTCGACCGGCATTTCGATGTCCTGGGCGACCGGATCATCAGTTGCCACGCGAAGGACATTTGGATTGAAAACCGGTTAGCGTTACACTTGCAGGATGGCTGCCCGGGTAAGGGCCTGCTGGACTTCCGGACGCTGTTTCGCCGGATGGAAGCCCTCTCGCCGGACTACCCGGTCATTGCCGAAGGCAACAACACGGAAGAACTCCCCCAGGTCAGCGCGCTGTTTCACGGGCTCGCGCGCGAGCTGGGCATCACGGTGGTGAATTAGGAATTAAGAATTACGAATTAGGAAGCGTGCTGCTCGTAATTCTTAATTCGTAATTCGTCATTCTCGATTGGGGGATTGCATGCCGAATCTAAGGTTTGCCGCACCGCGCGAGCGGCGGGCGGCGCTGGTCACGGGCGGCGCGCGGGGCATCGGCCGCGCATCGGCCCTGCGGATTGCCGAAGAAGGCCGCGACATCGTCATCGCGGATGTGCTGGACACTGAAGGGCAGCAGACGGTCGCGGAGATCGAGGCGCTGGGCCAGCGTGCGCTCTACATCCACACGGATGTGGCCGACGAGGCCGCGGTCGATGAGGCGGTTGCGCAGACGCTGGACTCGTTCGGGCGGCTTGACATCCTGGTCTGTTGCGCGGGCACGCTGGGCAAGGAGATCCCCTTCCTCGAACAGACTGCAGAGATGTTCGATCGGGTGATGAAGATCAACGTCTACGGCGTGTTCTACGCGCACCAAGCCGCCATCCCGCATATGCTGAAGCAGGGCTGGGGCCGCTGCGTGACGATCACCTCCGGCGCACGGCTTGGCGCCATGCACGTGGTCCCGTACGGCACGTCGAAGGGCGCGGTCTGGTCGTTCGTCGCCGCGCTCGGCAACGCGTTCCCGAAGGAAGGCGTCTTTGTCAACGGGGTGGAGCCGGGCCGCGCGCTCACGGAGATGGTCGTCCCGCGCTTCTCCGCCGAGTTTCTCGCGAATCCGCCCGTCGCCATCGGTCGCTATTCCGATGCGGAAGAGGTCGCCGAGGTCGTGGAGTTCCTGGCCTCCGAGCGGAACACCTACACGACCGGCTCGGTGTGGAGCTGCAAGGGCGCGACAGGGTGATTCCGGTGCCATGAAAACACTGCGACGTTTGCTCCAGTACATGCGGCCGCACCGCCGTGCGGCGGTGTTGACGTTCCTCGCCCTGATGGCCGTGACGATCCTCAACCTGATTATCCCGTGGATCGTCGCGCAGGTGATCGACGTCGGCCTGGTCCGCGGGGAGCGAGCCTATCTGATTCAGGCGGCGTTTCTCATCGCGGGCATCAGCGCGCTCCGCTCCCTCTTCTCCATCGGCCAGCGGTACGGCATGGAGCGCGTCGGCCAGCTCATCTCGTTCGACGTGCGCAACGCCCTGTACGACCACATCCAGCGGCTCAGCTTCACCTATCACGCGCACGCGCAGACCGGCCAGCTCATGTCGCGAATGGCGGAGGATGTCAACGCGGTTCAGCGTTTTCTGGGCGTCGGCCTGCTGGACGCGTTGAGCGCGGTGATTATGCTAGTCATCATCATCGGCATTCTCGTCTCGATCAACCTGCGGCTCGCCCTGCTGACCCTCCTGCCGATGCCCTTCCTGGCCGTGCTGGTCGTCTATCTGGCCCAGGTGATGCGCCCGCGTTGGCGCCGCGTCCAGCAGGCGTTTGCGCAGGTCAGCACCGTGCTCCAGGAGAACCTGACCGGCGTGCAGGTCGTCCGCGCGTTTGCCCGTGAGCCGTACGAGATGGAGAAGTTTGACATCGCGAACCGAGACTACATGCGCGAACGGCTGCGCACGGTGCGCTTCTGGGGCATGGCCTCGCCGTTGTTGGGCTTTCTGGTCGCGTGCGGAACCGCGCTGGCCTTTGCATTCGGCGGTCCGATGGTGATCCGTGGCGAGTTGACACTGGGCGTGCTCGTCGCCATCAACAGCTATGTGGTGATGCTGTCGGGCCCGGTGCAGCGGCTCGGCAATACCATCAACATGGCGGCGGAGGCGGCTGCCTCGGGTGATCGCATCTTCGAGGTGCTCAACGCGCCGCAGGACATCAAGGATGCGCCGGGCGCAATCGAACTGCCCGCGGTCGATGGCTGCGTGCGCTTCGAGGGCGTGGACTTCCGGTATGGCGACAGCAGGCAGGCTGCGCTGCACGATATCAACCTGGAGGCCTGTTCCGGCCAGACCATTGCGCTCGTGGGGCATACCGGCTCGGGCAAGAGCACGCTGGTCAACCTCATTCTGCGCTTCTACGATGTCACGCACGGTCGCGTCACGGTGGACGGCCACGACATCCGCCATGTCACGCTGAAGTCGCTGCGGCGGCAGATTGGCCTGGTGCTGCAGGACCCGCTCCTGTTCTCCGCGACGATCCGCGAGAACATCGCGTACGGCCGGCCGGATGCGACGCAGGAGGAAGTCGTCGTCGCGGCGAAGGCGGCCCGCGCGCACGACTTCATCACTTCCTTCCCGGAGGGCTATGACACCATCGTGGGCGAGCGCGGCATCACCCTCTCCGGCGGCCAGCGCCAGCGCGTCGCCATCGCCCGCGCCCTCCTGGTGGACCCGCGCATCCTGATCATGGATGACTCGACCTCCAGCGTGGACACGGAGACCGAATATGAGATCCAGCAGGCGCTCAACACGTTGATGCAGGGGCGCACCTCCTTCGTCATTGCGCAGCGGCTGACGACGGTCAAGAACGCGGACCAGGTGCTCGTCCTCGATCATGGCCGCATCGCGCAGCGCGGCACGCATGCCGAGCTGATTGCCCAGCCGGGACCATATCGCGAGGTGTACGATCTCCAGTTGCGCGACCAGGAAGAAGCCGCCGCGGATGTCGCGCGGACGGGCCGATGATGTTTATTGAACCGCGAAGACGCGAAGGACGCGAAGAAACAATAAAGAAAATCCTTCGCGTTCTTTGCGTCTTCGCGGTTCATCCATGAGATAAGTGATGACAGAGAACACTTCCACGTCGAAACTCCATCGCTGGTGGCGCCGCGTGGCAGGCTATGACGAGGCGCTGCTGGTCTCCGACCTGCCAGAGAACCTGCAGGACAAGCAGTACGACTCGCGCATTGCGTTGCGCCTGCTGAGCTACGTGCGGCCGTACATGCGCGAGATGATCATTGCGATCATCCTGATCGCCATTGTCACCGTGGCCGCACTGGCCGTGCCGTATCTGATCGCGCAGATGCTCGACGAGGCCATCGCGAAAGGCAACGTGCCGCTGCTCATGCGCCTCGTGGCTGCGTTTGTCGGCGTCAACCTCATCAGCTGGTTCGCGCGCTCCGGCCAGATTGTCGCAATGGTCGGCGCGGGCCAGAACAGCATCTATCAGGTGCGCCGGTCGCTGTTCGAGCGGCTGCAGCGGCACTCACTCAGCTTCTTTGACCACGCGGACGTCGGTGTACTCATCTCGCGGCTGACCTCCGATGTCAACGCGCTGCAGGACCTCGTCACCTGGGCGGTCATCGGCACCGCAGCGGACCTGTTCACGCTCGGCGGCATCATCATCGCGATGCTCTCGCTGAACGTCTATCTGTCGCTGCTGACGTTCGCTGTGCTGCCCATCATGTTCATACTGACGACCCTCTGGCGTATCCGCGCGCGCAACCGGTGGCGCAAGGTCCGCTATTATCACGGCCGCATGTTGGGTTTCATCGAGGAGAACATCCAGGGTGTGCGCGTCGTGCAAGCTTATACGCGCGAGGACCTGAACCTCAGGAAGTTCGTCGAGGAAGTCAACTTCCGCTTCAACCAGGCGCAGGGCAATGCCGCCCGGCTGTCAGCACTCTTCTTCCCTGGCGTGGACTTCCTGGGCTCGCTGGCGATTGCGCTGGTGATCGGCTTCGGCGGTTCAGCCGTCTTGGGCGAGCAGATTACGCCCGGCGTGCTGGTGGCCTTCACGTTGTACATCGGGCGGTTCTTCGATCCCATCCGCGACCTGGCCGAGCGTTACAACACCCTGCAGGCCGCGATGGCCGCAGGCGAGCGGCTGTTCAACCTGCTGGACCGGCCGCTGGCGATCGACAGCAAGCCCGGTGCGTCTGATATGCCGTCGATCCGGGGCGAAGTCATCTTTGAAAACGTCAACTTCGCGTACACGCCCGAACTGCCCATCCTCCGGGACATCAACCTGCACGTCAGGCCGGGCGAGCTGGTTGCGCTGGTCGGGCCGACCGGCTCGGGCAAGAGCAGCCTGGTCAAATTGCTCAACCGGTCGTATGACATCCAGTCCGGCCGGCTGCTGATTGACGGCCACGACGTGCGCGATGTAGAACTGACCTCCCTGCGCCGGCAGATGGGCATCGTGCTGCAGGAGACCTTTCTGTTCCGCGGGACCGTGGCCGACAACATCCGCTACGGCCGGCTGGACGCGACGCAAGACGATATCGAGCGCGCCGCGCGCGCGGTCGGCGCGCACGAGTTCATCGTAAATCAGCCCGATGGCTACTATACGCATGTGGAAGAGGGCGGCGCCAACCTCTCTGTCGGGCAGCGGCAGCTCTTGGCGTTCGCGCGTGCGCTCCTGGCCGACCCGCGCATCCTGATCCTCGATGAGGCGACCTCCAGCATCGACACCCAGACCGAGAAGCTGATCCAGGAGGCCATGGATGTGCTGCTGGAGGGCCGTACTGCGTTCGTCATCGCGCACCGGCTCAGCACGATCGTGCGCGCGGACCAGATTCTCGTGTTGGCCGCGGGGCAGATCATCGAGCGCGGCACGCACGAGGAACTCCTGACCCGCCGCGGGGAGTACTACAACCTCTACACGATGGGGTTCATGGCCGTCCCGCTGGATGAGGCCGCGACCGGCTAATCTCATTCCAGGGTGGAACCCGCAGTCAATCGGATCGCCGAGCACCAGCTCGGCCCCGCGGGTCTCGCCCTCGCATCAGTTCGGGTTGGCTACCTGGAAGGGACCCTATGAGCAGCAACGATCGCACCATCCTGCGTGAGCTCGCGCGCCGCGTCGCGGACATGGCCGCGCTGCCCGTTCAGGCGGAGCGCCGCGCGCGCTGGCGGCGGCACAACCGCCTCGATGCGACCGCCGGGCCGATGATCCTCATCTTCCCGGAGGGTTCCTGGGTGGAGCTGCTGCCCGACGCAGTCCTGGCCTGCGAGGATGAAGCCGGCCGTCGCATCGAGTGGGAGCTGCGCCGCCGCATCTACTGCCACGAGCATTTTGTCGACGACACGGTGACCGAGCGCGAATGGGTGGTCCCGAAGGTCATCCATAATTCCGGATGGGGGTTGGCAGGCAAGCGCATCCCCGCGCCGGCTGAGCGGGGGGCATGGAAGTTCGATCCCATCCTGCAGGATGCGGCGGACCTGGCGAAGCTGCACTACCCGGAGATCAGCTACGACGAGCCCGCGACACAGCGTGACCTGGCTGCAGCCCAGGACCTGTTCGGAGACATCCTCGAGGTGAAGCTCAAGGGCGTCAGCCACATCTCCTACCACCTCATGTCGCAATACAGCGACTGGCGCGGGCTTGAAGAGACCATGCTGGACATGCACCTGCAGCCCGGCATGTTACACGAGGCCATGGCGCGGCTGGAAGAGGGGCATCACGGCGTGCTGCGGCAGCTAGTCGCGCAGAACCTGCTTTCGCTCAACAACGACGGCATGTATCACAGCTCGGGCGGGGTGGGCTACACGGATGAGCTGCCTGCGGCAGGGTTCGACCCGGCGCGCGTGCGTCCCTGCGACATGTGGGCGAGCGCAGAATCGCAGGAGTTGGCGCAGGTCGGACCGAAGCAGCACGCCGAGTTCGCGCTGGCCTACGAGAAGCGACTGCTGGAGCCGTTCGGGTTGGCGGGCTACGGCTGCTGCGAGGACCTGGTGCGCAAGCTGGACGATGTCCTGACCATCCCACACATCCGCCGTATCTCCATTTCGCCCTTCGCAAACGTGGACCGCGCGGCCGAAAAGCTCGGTGGGCAGGCCATCTTCTCCTGGAAGCCGCATCCGGCGCACCTTGTCGGCGACTTCGACGAGGCCGCAATCCGTGCATACATCCGCCATACGATAGAGATCGCGCGGCAGGGAGGCTGCGTGCTGGAGATGATCCTCAAGGACACGCACACCTGCGAGCATCATCCCGAGCGCTTCGACCGCTGGACGCTCATCGCACGCGAAGAGGTCGGGAATCCATATCATAACTTAAAATCTGCGTAGATCAGTAAAATCTGGGCCAACCTTCGGTTGGCACGGCATCAGCGTTCTATTTCTCCTTAACTGACAGGAAGTCCAATGCGACACGACACATACAGTGATACCTGGGCCGCGACGGACGCGCTGGGGCGGGAACTGCCCGGCTTAGAGCAGGTCGGGCCGCCCCGAGCCAACCGCCACGTCGGCATCTTCTACTTCATCTGCAATACCTATGACGGGCCAGAGGCCCCGCGCGATGTCACGAAGATGCTGGCCGCCAATCCCGCCGATCCCGGCTTCATGCCCGGCTTTCCGCACTGGTGGGGCGAGCCGGAGCTGGGCTACTACCGCTCCACCGACCGCTGGGTCATCCGCAAGCACGCGTACATGCTGGCCGACGCGGGCGTGGACACGCTCATCTTCGACGTGACCAACGACCGCACGTACCCGGAGACTTACACCGCGGTCTGTGATGTCTTCCAGCAGGTGCGCGGGGAAGGGGAGCGGACACCAGACGTCTGCTTCCTCGCCAGCGAACGCTCCATCGAGCTGCTCTGGGAGGAGTTCTACAAGCCCGGCAAGTACGCGGACCTGTGGTTCCGCTGGCAGGGCAAGCCGCTGCTGCTGTTCGGGCAGCACGACAAGCGCGGGTACATGGCGAATATCGAGCTGCCGAAGCGCATCCACGAGTTCTTCACCGTGCGCCGCTCCTGGGCATGGGACAGCCTCCCGTGGTGGGGCGACGAGGGCCGGCATCGCTGGCCGTGGGTGGCACACTATCCGCAAACGCCCGGCTGGGACCGGCCCGGCGTTGCGGAGCACGTGGCGGTCGCGGTCGGCCAGCATCCCCTGTCGGGTATCGGGCGCAGTTACCATAACGGCGAACAGCCCGCGGTGAATGAATATGACGTGACGCCGGAGACACACCTCGGCCTGCACTTCGCGGAGCAGTGGGAGCACGCACTCGCTGTGGACCCGGAGTTCGTGTTTGTGACGGGCTGGAACGAGTGGCTGGCTGGCGCGGCAGTCTGCGATGACCCGAGCCAGGAGGCGCTGCAGGGGCTGTGGGACTTCTTCCCCGGAGCGCAGCTGGGCAAGGCGACGCGGCCGCTGAAGCTGGGCGAACTGTACTTCATCGACCAGTACAACCAGGAGTTCAGCCGCGACGCCGAGCCGGCACAGGGGCTGCACACCGACAACTACTACTACCAGCTCGCCGCCAACATCCGCCGTTATAAGGGCGTCCGCCCGCCGGAGCCGGCCTCTGCGCCGGTCACCATCGACCTCGCGGGCAGCTTCGGCCAGTGGGCGGACGTGATGCCGGAGTATCGCGACCATCTCTACGACACCGAGCACCGGAACGAGTCCGGCTGGGGCAGCGCGGGGCCATACGTCAACCGGTCGGGGCGCAACGAGTTCGTGACGCTCAAGGTTGCGCGCGATGACGCCCACATCTATTTCTACGCGGCAACGCGCGGCCCTATCACGCCCACAGGCAACGCGAACTGGATGATGCTGTTCATCAACGCGGACGGCCGCAAGGACACCGGCTGGGAGGGTTACGACTACGCGGTCAACATGCCCACGCTCGACGGCAGCCGGACGACGGTCAAGCGCAACACGGGCGGCTGGGCCTGGGAGACGGTCGGCGAGGCGCGCTACTGCGTCGAGGGCCGCGAGCTTATGCTGGCAGTGCCGCGGGCGCTGCTGGGCATGATGGACGGGCCGGTGGCGTTCGATTTTCACTGGATGGACAACGTGCCGCTGCCCGTGCGCCGAGAGCAGACGGCGAACGACGTGCCCGGCTTCTTCGTGGACGGCGACCATGCGCCCAGCCGGCGCTTCGATTACCGCTATCGTGAAGCACAGTCGCACAGTCTCCGAAGGGAGACTTCGTAACGGTGGCAGCGGTTTCAACCGCCCTGGACTCGGAGCATTCACCGATGACATCAACCATCACTCCCGTCTACCAACACGCCACTTACGCGGGCGAATCGCTCACCCTGCGCAACCCGCACATCCGCTTGGACTTCCACAAGCGGGTCACCGGCTGGGGCTGGGGTGAGGTCTGCACGCCGGATGGCCGCTGCATGGCCGTGCTCGACCACCTGGGCGAGCTGATGCTGCGTGACCAGGAAATCCCCATGCGGCTGGAGGCGGACGAGGTCGTGCACGAGACCGGCGACTTCGGCGACCGGCTGACCCTGGAAGTCAAATCGCTGATCGTCAAGGAGAAGCTGCGTAATACGTCCTTCGAGCCGTGGCTCAACTACCCGCTCGACCTGCACTGCATGACCGGCACGGTCACGATCACCCTGCCGCCCGACCGGCCCGTCATCTGCCTCTCCTACCGGCTGATCTCGCAGGCCAACCAGTACGCGCGCTACGTGCGCGGGCCGTGGCTGAAGGTCGGGGAGGGCACGTTCGGCGCGGCCAAGACCGACGCCATCTTCCCCGGCGTCGAGTGGTTGGTCGACGAGGAGTGGTCGAGCGGCACGGACTGGTTCAAGGACCCGTGGGCCATGCGCAGCGTGCCGCATCCCAACAAGGTCGCCATGCCTGTCATGGCCGTCAGCCATGACGGAGTCGGCATCGGCCTGGCCTGGGATGCCAACCAGCACGCGACCGGCTGGTTCAACTACCGCCGCCACCGGCCGCAGCCCGTCTTCGCATCGCCCAACTTCGTGGACCGCCGGAACAACCACCTGCTGGGCCTGATGGTGCCGGCGGTCGAAACGGAGGCGGAAGAAAACCGGGTCTGGGCGGAGCCGCCGCTGGAGCTGCATCTGCAGCAGCGCATCCAGTTTGACGCGGAAATCTCCCTGGTACAGGGTGAGAGCCAGTCCGGCAGCCTGGAGGTGCTGGTCGACTGGGTGCAGCGTCACGGCTTGCCCGAGCCGGAGCTGCGCTGGCCCCTGGAGGAGACGCTCGACCGCATCGCGGCGGCCTACACCGGCCATCTGTGGCACGAGGGCCGCGGCTTCGGCAGCTTGCAGTGGCCGGACGGCATCGGCCCGCATGTGCCTGCCTTCGCAGACGCCTACATCGCGCGCTATCCCCGCAAGCCGCTGGCGGAAGAACTCCGGCAGCAGGTGGCCTGGTGCCGCGGCCAGGGGGACGCGGATGCCCGGCGTAGTCGCGCCTCGCAGGAGGAACTGGCCGTGCTTCCGCACGAGGAGTTGCTGCGCCGGGGTCGTGACCTGCTGGCGTGGCAGCGGCCCGATGGGTCCTTCCCGTTCGAGCCGCAGGGCCGCCACTATCGCAAGGATGATTTCGTCGTTGCGACGACCTACCTGGAGCCGATGGGACTGGCGGGCGACACCGCGCTCGACATCACGATCCTTCCTGCGCTGGAGCTGCTGCGACTGGCGGATGCGACCGGCCAGCCGGACTTCCGGGATGCCGCGCAGCGCGCGCTGGACTTCTGCCTCCCGATGACGCGGCCGGAAGGCGGCGACTTCTGGGAGACGCCGCTGCACGCGCCGAACCTGCTGGCGGCCGGCCATGCGGCGGTCGCGTACCTCCTGGGTTACCGCGCGTTCGGGGATGACCGTTATCTTGCCAAGGCCATCCACTGGATCCGCAGCCTGCTGCCCTTCACCCATCTCTGGCAGCCGGAGGGCGTGCTGAGCGGACCCAACGGGCCGCGCATGCTCTACAACACCAAGCCGTGTCTTTGTTCGAGCGACTGGTACTTCGCCAACTGGGTGCGCGACCACGTGCAGTGGGAGGTCCTCGAGACCTTTGCGCTTTCGCTCCGGCTCGGCATTGACTGGGCGCAGGTCGACCCCGCGCTCGACTGGGACCGCTACCATCTCGGCGTCACGACAGCCGCCTGCCGCTGGATGCTTGACCATCGCGACCGCAACTGGCTGCCGCACAACTTGCCGTGGACGCTGGATCTCTACGAGCAGGGGCAGCTCGACATGTGTTTTGCGGACACGCACAACAGCGTGACCGGCAACTACGGTGGCATGGCGATCCCGCCCGACGCGATTGCCGTCAACATCCTGGGCATCCTGGGGAAACAGGAGAGTGAACCGGCATGAATCGTTTGTCCGACGACCCCCAACTGGCCGAACTGCGCCGCGAACTTCGGGCCGAACAGGACCTGATGCAGCGCGGCATCTTCACCGACGCGGACACGGGCCGCCCCTACTTCACGGGCTATGCGTACCGGACGCTGTACGACTGGGATCAGTACTTTGAGAGCATCGTGCAGGTGTACATGGGCTGGCCCGCCGATTACATCCGCAACGGCGTCACCATCTTCCTCGACCACCAGCGCGAGTCGGGCCTGATCTCCCGCTCCGTCCCCTCGAACGAGTACCACGACCCGGAGCACGTCAAGCCGTTCCTCTCGCAGATGGCCCTCATGGTCATCAATAACTACGGCGAGGCTGACTGGATCCTGAACGACCACTATTTCGGCCGGCTCCGGCGCTACCTGGATTATTGGCTGGAGGACATGGACGGCAACGGCAACGGGCTGAGCGAGTGGATGAGCAGCCCCCACACCGGCATGGACAACCAGCACGAGCGCGCGGGCTTTTGGCTGGACCGCTTCTGCGAGGGCGTGGACCTCAACTGCTACCTCGTGCGTGAGTGTCGCGCGTTTGCGCGGCTGGCGGAGCTGCACGGCCGGACGAGCCTGGCAGAGGTGTATCGCGGCCATGCGGACGCGCTGGCCGGGCGCATCCGCACGGTCATGTGGGATGAGCAGGACGGCTTCTTCTACGATGGCAACGCGCGGGCCGGCGAGCAGCCGTTCAGCCGCCACGCGGGTTGGGCATCGGCCATGAACAACCGCCAGGGGGCGGACGGCCGCATCCGCGTCAAGACGGTGGCCGGGTTCGCGCCGCTGTGGGCGCGCGTCGCGACGCCCGAGCAGGCGCGGCGGCTCGTCTATGACCACCTGCTCAACGCGGCCGAATTCTGGTCGGCCTATCCGGTCCCCGCGATGGCTCGGGATGAGCGCTGGTACAGCCATGACTTTCACCCTGCAGACCTGGGCTGCGACTGGCGCGCCAAGACCTGGATTCCCACCAACTACATGCTTTACCACGGCCTGCGCTGGTACGGCTATCGCGAGCTGGCCTCGGTGCTCGCGCACCATACGATGAACCTGGTGCGCCGCGCCGGCAACTGCGAGTATTACGATGCGGAGACCGGCGGCGGCTGCGGGCTGGATCCCTTCTGGGGCTGGAGCCTGGCCGCGCACTTCCTCCCTTACGAAGAGACTGCAACGACAGACATCACCGAAATCCCGTGAGGTATGATGACGACAACGACGAGCTTTGACCCCTTGGCCCGCGCGGCGGAGCACCCTGTTACCCTGGACCGGCCAACGCGCAACTTCTTCGAAGGCGCGCTGCTCGGCAACGGCGGCCTGGGCGTGGTCGTGACCACACGGCCCGACGCGATCGCGATTCACTTCGGCCACAATAGCGTGTGGGACATCCGCGTGGCTGAGGACTACAAGGATGAGGTCGGCACCTTCCAGGAAGTCATGGAAAAGGTGAAGGCCATCCCTCCTGACCTGTCGCGGCTCGAGATGGACGAGTGGTTCAACGACTACTACCTCAAGATGCAGGCGAACTACCGCAAGCCCTATCCGCGGCCCTTCCCCTGCGGCACGTTCGTGATCGGGTTTGACCGCCGTCATGTCCAGGTGCTCGGTCACTCTCTGTTCATTGAGACGGGCCTCTGTGAGGTGAGCCTGCTGGCAGACGGGATGCCCTGTGCGCTCCAGATTTTTACTGATATGCAGACAGACCGGCTCTGGATTCGGCTGATGGACGATAACGGCGAGCCGATGGGGAACCCCTTTAACCGCGTGCGGCTGGTTCCCGATCCCGATACGTTCAGCAGTCGCTTTCTCTCCGATGGCTCGGAAGCCGGCATTCCGCACCCGGCGCCGGTCGAAGGATTGGGCGACGGCAGCCTCGCATTCCGCCAGGTGCTGCCGTTCCAGGTGCCGGAGGAGTACGACCCCGCGACCGGCCACCCGAAGGACCGCGCGTTCTGCCTGAGCCTCTCTGTCAACCAGCCGCTCGAACACCGGGTGCGCGAGAACACCGTCTCCGCGGTGCCCCAGCCGATGGATGCGCTGGAACGGGCGATGGTGGAGGCAGAAGCACCCGTCGTCGCGTGCGTCCAGCTTGACCACGGCCTGGCGTCCGACGTGACCGGCCCCGTGGACCTGCCCGCCGCGGATATGGCGGGGTACGACGCGGCGCGGGAGGCCGCGGACGCGTCGTGGGAGGCGTACTGGCGGCGCTCCGGCGTGAAGCTGAGCGACCCCGAGCTCGAACGCGCGTGGTATCGCAACCTCTACTTCCTCAACTGTGCGGTCCGCGAGGGCGTCACCTGCCCCGGCCTGTTCGCCAACTGGAGCTACAAGAACATCGGCACCGCGTGGCACGGCGACTATCACATGAACTACAACACGCAGCAGCCGTTCTGGGTCACCTTTTCCTCGAACCACGTGGACAAGCACTTGCCCTACGTGGACTTGGTGGACTTCCTCCGGCCCATCAGCCGCCAGTGGGCGCGCGACTACTACGGGCTGCGCGGCGCATACTACCCGCACTCGGCCTACCCGGTCGAGATGAACATGTTTCCCTATCCCGTGCCGGGCTGGGGCTGGGAGGTCTGCGAGACGCCGTGGAGCGTGCAGAGCCTCTGGTGGCACTATCTCTACACGCAGGATCGCGCGTTCCTGGCGGAGCGGGTGTTCGAGCCGGTCAAGGAGAGCGTGCTGTTCCTGGTGGATTACATGACTCGGCCCGACGTGCATGGCGAGGGCTGGGGCGACGACCGCTACCACGTCTTCCCGACCGTCCCGCCGGAGCTATACGGCCTCATGCCCGGCTTCCGGTTCAACCACGACTGCATCGCGGACCTGACGCTGATCCGCTTTGTCTTCAACGCGTATCTCCAGGCATGCGATATCCTCGGCCGGGCGGACGCGGAGGCGGAGACGGTCGCGCAGGTGCGCAACATCCTGGGGCACTTCCCCGAGTATCCCACCGCCGAATCGCAGCGCGGGACGGTGTGGGTGTCCGTGCCGGGCGAGCACCCGGAGATCGTCTACAACTGTGCGACGAGCACCATGCCTATCTTCCCGGGCGAGGAAGTGGGCCTCGGCTCCCCGCGCGAGCAGTATGAGCTGGCCGCGACGACCTACCGCAACCAGAGTAATGAAGGCGGTAACGACCTGGTGTTCCTCAATGTGCAGGGCGCGCGGCTCGGCCTGCTGGACCTCGACCGCTTCCGCCGCCAACTGCGCTACTGCCTGCTGCCCAACGGCACCCACTCGGATCTGGCGATGCAGGCGCTGGGCCGCTACTCGGACACCACGCCGTTCGACTTCATGGTGAACATGGGCATCTGGTTCGAGAACTTTGCGGTGCCGTTCGTCATCAATGAGTGCTTGCTGCAGAGCTACGACGGCACGCTGCGCCTGTTCCCCAACTGGCCGCTGGACGAGCGGGCGGAGTTCCACACGCTGCGCGCGGTGGGCGCCTTCCTGGTCAGCGCGGCGTGCGCAGACGGGCAGGTGCAGTGGGTCCGCATCACAAGCGAGGCCGGCGCGCCGCTGAAGATGGTCATCCCGTGCGCCGCGGGCGCGGAAGTCACCCGCGGGGACGGCACCCGCAGCCGCATTGCGGGGCCGCTGCTGGAGATAGACACGCTCGCGGGCGAGACGATCGAATTGCGCGGCAACTGATAGGAACGGATATGGCTATGGGCGGACTGCCTCCATCCGTTTATCCGGTGCGAACCGCAGGTTCGCCTCTATCCGTTGCGCCGCCACAGAAACAGACTCAAGAGGTATCACATGACCTGGGACTATCCCTATCCGACCAACCCGACCCTGAAGGGGTTGCAGGTCCATATGGTGGACGACGCGCTCAAGCTCGGCGTGGGCCACGCGGCGCTCAACCTCAACCAGGGCACCATCATGCGTCCGGCCGCGTCCGACCGCACGATCACCTACGTCTCCGGCGGCCGCGAGTTCTACTTCGACGCGGAATATATGGCGCGCTATGACCGCCGGATCAAGGAGCTGTCGGACCACGGCATCGTCGTGACGCTGATCCTGCTCAACAGCCCGAAGTGGGACGGGGTCGAGGTCTTCCCCGAGCTGCGCGCCGCGCTGCTGCACCCGGCGTACGACCCGGAGGGCCTTATCAGCGCGTTCAATGTCGTCACGGAGGACGGCCTGGCCCACTACCGCGCGTTCGTCGAGTTCGTCGCGGAACGCTACACCCGGCCCGACCAGCAGTACGGCCGCGCATGCGGTTACATCATCGCCAACGAGGTCAACAGCGCGTGGGTCTGGGCCAACGCGGGCGAGATGCCCGTCGAGCAGTACGTGGGCGAGTATGCCATCGCGCTGCGGACCGCGTTCGGCGCGGCGCGTTCCAAGTATGCGCAGGCGCGGGTCTATGTCTCGCTCGACCACCTCTGGACCATCTCGCACCTGAACAACCCGCTGCGCACGTACCGGGGTCGCGACGTGGTCGAGCTGCTCAACACCGCGTGTACGTCCGACTGCAACTTCGACTGGTCGGTCGCGTATCATCCCTACCCGGAGAACCTGAATCACCCGGATTTCTGGCATGACAAGACCGCAGTGGACTCGTTCGACACCCCGCGCATCACCTTCAAGAACCTGCACATCCTGACGCAATACTTCGCCCAGCCGCACCTGCTCTACGAGGGCAGGATGCGCCATATCATCCTGTCGGAGCAGGGCTTCAACTCGGATGGCACGGAGGCGGGGGAGTGCTTGCAGGCCGCGGCCTACGCGTATGCGTACTGGAAAGTCGAGCAGACCCCGGGCATCGAGTCGTTCATCCTCCACGCGCACGTGGACAACCGCGACGAGTTCGGCCTGAACCTGGGCATCTGGCGCCGCGACCCGACGAGCGACCTGCCCAGCAAGCCGGGCAGCCCGAAGCCCATCTACGACGTCTTCCGCGACATCGACGGCCCGCGCCGCGCCGAGGTGCTGGCCTGGGCGAAGTCGGTCGTGGGCGCAGAGAACTGGAAGTAACGGGCCTCACCCCCCGGCCCCCTCTCCTGAACGAAAAAGACCGTTCAGGAGAGGGGGAGACGAAGGCCATCCGGCATCTCCCCCTCTCCTGAGCAACAGCTTTTCGGTTGCTCAGGAGAGGGGGCCGGGGGGTGAGGTCCACAACAAAGGAGACAACATGGCAGCACCCAACCAGGAATCATCTCAGCTCGTCCGGCTCGCGAACATGGATTGGCCCTGGAAGAGCGAGGATCCATCCATCCACATCATCCTGATCTCCGACGAGCAGTTCGTCAACCTGGCCAACCACCCCGACGAGGCAGTGGAGAAGATGTACCCATGGGCGGACGATAAGGTCAGCCTGCGCGATTACTGCCGCGAGGCAGCCGCGCGCGGCGCATCGACGCTCCGGCTGGCTTACGACTACTTCTTTGGCGGCAGCGAGCGCAGCCTCTACCCGGACACCGACGCGTTCCAGGACGCGCTCAAGAAGGTCCACGACGTCGCTGCGCAGTACGGCATCGGGCTGGAGCCGAGCGTGCTGTCGCCGCTGGAACTGGGCGCCGGCTACCATGCCAAGACCGGCGAGAGCGCCCGCTGGCTGCACTATCGCGAGGGGCTGCGCGACCCGCAGACCGGCGACTATACCGTGATGTTGTGGCAGCAGACCGAGTGGTGCAACAACAAGGGGCCGCTCCCCGTCACTCTCATGGGAATCCGCGCGTTTGCGTTCCACGAGGAGCGCATCCCCGGCACGCCTTTCTTTGCGGTGGACCCACAGGGCATCGTGGAGCTGCCTGCGCCGGCCGTCGAGGAGATGCCACCGCCGAACATGTCGGAGACTCCGCCGGCCGTCGAGGAGATGCCGGGCGCGGTCATCCACAACACCTCCCATTACAGCGCGGTGCGCGTGCGCATCTCGGGGACCGGCGGGCCGGTGACGACCGCATCCGCGGGACCCAGCCGGTCCTCCGCGGGCACGGTCCGGGAGGCCGCGGCAGGCGACGCGGCGGGCGGCGCGCAGCCGCTGGACCGCGTGCTGGTCGTCCTGCAGTATCAAACCATCGAGATGGACTACTTCAGCCCCAGCGCGGCGCAGTTCCTCGATGACCTCGTGCAGCAGTACCACGACCGCGGCATCCGGCTGACCGGCATCTATGCGGACGAGACGCATATCCAGCAGGATTGGTCGTATCACGACCACATGGACGCGGGCCAGTTCATGGTGCGCTATGTCTCCGAGGGGTTCGAGCGTGCGTTCGCCGCGCGGTTCGGCGCAGAGTACGCCGACTTCGCGCCGTACATGCTCTACTTCGCAGCGCACCAGCACGACTTCCTCAACAACCACGACCCCAAGCTGCCCTCCCAGCATGTGTTCGGCTCAAGCGAAGCCGACATCGCCCGCACGATGCTCTTCCGCCGCAACTACTACCAGTTCCTCGAACACAGCGTCGTGCAGTTGATGGTCGATGCGCGCAACAAGATGGAGCAGCTCAACGGCTGCTCGCTGGACATCTACTACCATTCGACGTGGGCCGAGTCGCCGACCTGCGACGCGTGGTCGATCGGCGGCGTGCACCGGAGCTGGACTTACGAGGAGCACCGGCGCAAGTACGAGTACACGCCCGACTTCGTCTGGTCGAACACGGTGCACCAGGCCGCGGCCGCGTGCGCGGACCAGTTTGCGTGGAACGAGTACCTGACGGGCGGCAACGATGACACGCCCGAGGGCGGCTATGCGGACCGCAACTACTACGGCCGCGTGCTGGCCTGCTCCCTCGCCAGCCTGAACCGGCGGCCGCTCGCCAGCGCGGGCATGTGGGGGATGCCCGGCCCGGTGTCGGAGCGCATGTTCGCGGTCAGCCAGGTCTTCGGCGCGCTTGGCCATCCCGCATTCCGCTCAGTCGAGGATTACGCGCCGCGGCAGGTCGAGGTGTTGTTCGTGTATCCGGACGCGCTGGTGGCCGTGGACGAGCGCTTCGGGAGCTGGATGGTGCAGTACGGCTATGCCAACCTCATCTCCGCACAGAAGCTGGTGCAGTACGGCCGGGTCGCGGCGGACGGCGCGTTGGATGTCAAGGGCTGGCGCTACGGCACGGTGGCGCTGCTCTACGAGCCGTTCCCCAGCCCCGCGCTGATCGACCTGCTGGCCGGGTTCGTGCAGCGGGGCGGCCGCGTCGTTTGGACGAGCGTGCCGCCGCTGCTCGACGCGGCGGGCGATGCCGCCGCGCGGCAGCGCGTGGCTGACCTGTGCGGCGTGCGCTTCGAGCCGGCGGTGGACCCGATCGGCCTGGCGCTGGCCGCGGAGCAGGGCAGGACCGACCTGCCGGCCGCAGACCCGCTGGGCCTGCCGGTCCCGGGCCGGACGGTGCAGTTCGCGGGCAGCCTGGGCGACGTGGCGGCCATGCCGATCCTGACTGACTTCCCGGTGGATCGCATCTTTCCTGTCACCCCCTTGGCCGGCACGGAGCCGGTTGCCACACTGCGCACGGGCGGCGCGGCGCGGCCGCTCATCATCGGCACGCGGCGCCAGTACGAGGGCGGCGGGCAGGCAGTCTACCTGGGCTTCCGCCCGCGCGATGACCAGGCTGCGTCCACCGGCGCGGAAGTGCGCACCTGGTTCGAGATCCTGCACGCGCTCGGTGCGTATGCCGGCGCAGACAACCCGTCCGTCATCTCCCGCACGACCGACTACCTGGCGTGCGCGTTCCCGAATGGCGCGCTGGGCCTCTGTCCGCACTACCGGACGCACGAGGAAAGCTGGCCGGGCGGCTTCTTCCGGGACGAGAAGGTGGACGAGCAGGTCATGCGCGTCAACCCCGTCCCCGACGACACGATTGACCTGGTGGACTTCGGCGTGGCAGGGCAGAGGTTGACTTACCAGGGGCGACATGCGCTCGTCTGGCGGCTGAACAAGGCCGGCGACCTGGTCGGCTTCTCCGGCATCGGCAGCACCGGCATCACTGTCAACGGCCGCGAATTCACCTGGTCGGATGCGCCGGTCAGCGTGGCGTGGCATCCGCTCCTGCCGGAGTTCGAGACGGACGCGTACCGACCCCTCTACCGCGTCTGGTGTGGCAGCGAAGGCAAGGTGCGCATCCCGCTCAACCTGGACGGCCGGGCTGTGGAAGTGTGGCTGGGCGCATACGAGGCGGGCAACACGCGGCGCCGCCGGCGGGAGGGCCAGGGCCGCGCCGGTTACGGCGAGCGGCAGGTCCCGTTCGAGGTCGAGGATGGCGCGCTGGTCGTGGACTACGGCGAGGACCTCGCCGGTCACTGGCTGTACGTCGTCGAGCCGAAGTAACTCACTCCATTGAGGTCTCCTGGCGATTGAAATCGCGGCCACCATCACGAAGCCTGCCTTCGCAGGCGACCGGATATCAGCGTAGCTGACGCACAGTCGGCGCAGGCCGACTTGGCAGTGGTAGCCGCGGTTTTAACCGCCAGGGCAGTTAGCAGACAGGGCGTACCCCATGACGAACACAACTAAACGCGTACGCGTCGCGATCATCGGCACGGGCTGGTGGGCCACCGATGCACATATCCCAGCCCTGCTCGCCAACCCCGATGCGGAGCTGGCTGCGGTCTGCGACACGCGGGCTGACAAGGCCCAGGCTGCGCTCGACTGGATTGCGGCCCAGCCCGGTCCGCCGCCGGCCCCGCAGCTCTACACCGACTATCGCGCCATGCTGCGCGAGGCTGATGTCGACGCGACCATCGTCGTGACCCCGCATGCAACGCACTACGAGATCGTGGCTGATTGCCTGCTGGCGGGGCGGCATGTGCTCGTCGAGAAGCCGATGACCCTCCATGCGCGCGATGCGCGTTACCTCGTCGAGCTGGCCCAGGCGCAGCGCCGCGAGTTAATGGTCGGCTATCCGTACCCCCACCTGCCGTTCGTCCAGCAGCTCAAGGGGGTGCTCGACTCGGGCGAACTGGGCGCGGTCCAGTACGTCAACGGCACCTTTGCATCCGACGTGCGCAACTTCCTCGGCGGTCACATCAGCCCAGACCGGCCGCCCATCCAGATGCTGTTCCGGCTGCACGGCCCGGGCGAGGACTACAACCGGCCGCAGTTGCTTGGCGGCGGTCACGGCCACCTCCAGATGACGCATCTCCTGGGTCTGCTGTTCTTTCTGACGGACCTGCGCGTAGAGCGGGCGCATGCACTGATGGCGAACCACGGCCTGGCGCTGGACCTGGTGGACGCGATGACGGTGCAGTTTACGGGCGGCGCGCTCGGCGTAATAGGTGGGACGGGCAACGCGGGGCGCAACTACAAGCTCGGCATCACGCTGTACTGCGAAGCGGGCGCGGTGGACATCGACACGGTCAGCCAGCACGCACTCATCCGCCGCGCCGACGGCAGCCGGGAGGACCTCGGCTTCGAGCGCGGCCTGGACAGCCGTTTTCTGCCCGCACACAACCTGGTGGACGTCGTTCTCGGCCGCGCACCGAACTTCGCATCCGGGGCGGTCGGCTGGCGCGCGGTCGAGCTGCTCGACGCAGCCTACCGCTCGGCGCAGGATGACGGCCGGGCCGTGCGGCGCGAGGAGCTGTACACCTGAAACGGCGCAGAGGTAATAGAAGGAGGCAGGCTCAATGCAGGTCGTGATCCCCACTGTAGGTACGCGCGGCGACGTGCAGCCCTATGTCGCGCTCGGCCAGGGGCTGCGCAGCGCAGGCCACAAAGTGCGCATCGTGACGTCGGCTGCGTTCGAGTCATTTGTCACGCGTGAGGGGCTCGACTTTGCACCCCTGCGCGGCGAGTTCCTTCAACTGCTCGACACGCCCGAGGGCAAGAAGGCCCTTGCTGGAGGCAACCCGCTCGGCGTCTTCAAGAAGGTCATGCCGATGTTGCGGGCCATGCTGGATGAGGTATGGTTGGCGGCGCAGGACGCAGACGTGATCGTGTTTCACCCCAAGACTCTGGCCAGCGAGCATGTCGCGCAGCGTCTCGGCGTTCCGGCGGTGCGCGCCCACGTGGTGCCGCTTTACGTCCCGACAGCAGAATTCCCGGCCCCGGTCATCCGTGGCGGGCGGAGCATGGGCGGGGTGCTGAACCGCGCAAGCTGGTCCGCGTTCCTGGCTGCGGTCTATGCCCCATATACTGGCATGGTTAACCAGTGGCGCAAACAGACGCTCAGCCTGCCGTCCGTCCGGCACGACCCTGCTCCCATCGCGCTGACCCTTTACGGATACAGCCAATACATCGTCCCGCGGCCGGCAGACTGGCCGTCCAACGTCGTCGTAACCGGCTCCTGGTTTCTGCAGGCCGAAGCGCAATGGCAGCCGCCGGTCGAGCTGGTGAATTTCCTTGCCGCCGGTGAGCCGCCCGTCTATGTCGGGTTTGGCAGCATGCCTTCGCAGGATCCGGAGCATGCCACGCGGCTGATTGTGGACGCGCTGCGCCAGGCCGGTGTCCGCGGTCTGGTCTTCAGCGGTACGGCCGGGCTCAGCAATGTCGCGACCGGCGATGCTATCCTGGTCATGCAGGCCGCGCCGCACAGTTGGGTCTTCCCGCATGTGGCGGCGGTCGTACATCACGGTGGCGCGGGCACGACTGCGGAGGGGCTCCGCGCCGGCCGGCCGACGCTGGTCGTGCCGACCTTCGGCGATCAGCCGTTTTGGGGCGCACGGGTGGCAGCCCTCGGCGCGGGTCCCGAGCCGATCCCGGTCAGGCAGCTCAACGTCCCGCGGCTGGCAGGTGCAATCGAACGCATCGCGCGTGATCCTGCAATGCGTGCCGCCGCGCAGACGATCGGCATGCACATGGCCGCCGAGGATGGCGTGGCGCGTGCCGTTGCCGAAATCGAGAGAGTGGCAAACCGGCGTTAATTTCCAGAGCGCATTGCTGTGCTCACTGTCGTATTTAGCCCTGGAGGTATCATGCAGAAAGTCCTGTACATCTACGGCGGCCCCGAGTTCCACCCGACGGAGCTTGGCGGCAAGATTCTGAGCGGCTGGCTCGCGGCGGACGGGCGTTACGAGCTGGAGATGACGAACGACCTCGACGCGTTTGCCAGTCTCCCCGGCGGCCAGTATGCGGCAGTCGTCGTCTATACGACTGGCTTCAAGGATGACCTGACGCCGGCGCGCGAGGCCGGGCTGCTCGACTTTGTGCGCGGGGGCGGCGGCTTCGTCGGCATCCACTCCGCGACCGACAGCTTCCGCGGCAGCCGCGCATACGTGGAGATGCTCAACGGCGAGTTCCTGCACCACCCCGAGCACCACGAGTTCAAGGTGGCCGTGAAGCACGCGGCGAACGGCGCGGGCGAGGGGCAGGACCTCATCGCGCGCATGGGCGACTTCAACATCTACGACGAGATGTACCACCTGCAGAACTTTGACCCCGCGGCCTGCACGGTTCTTGCGGAGACGCAGTGGCAGGGCCAGCAGGCGCCGATGGCCTATGCGCGGACCTATGGTGCAGGCCGCGTCGCGTATGTCGCGCTCGGCCACACTGCGCAGGCATGGCAGCACGGGGAGTTCAAGAAGCTGGTATTGCGCTCGATCCGCTGGAGCACCGGCGCGAACGCTCCCGACCGCACCATCCGCTGCGGTCTGCTCGGCTATGGCCCTGCCTTCAACATGGGCAAGGGACACGCAAGCTGGATCAACGATACGCCGGGCATGCGCACGGTGGCAATGTGCGACGCCAGTCCGGCCCGCGTCGAGGCCGCGCGGCAGGAGCTGCCGGACCTCGCCGGCTATTACACCGACGTAAACGACCTGCTGGCGATGGCCGACCTCGACCTCGTGGTCAACATCCTGCCCCACAACCTCCATGCGCCCATGACGCTGTGCTGCCTGGAGGCGGGCAAGCACGTGGTGTTGGAGAAGCCGTTCGCCATCACGGTGGACGAAGCCAACGCGATGATCGACGCGGCCCATAGCCGCAACCTGATGCTCAGCCTCTTCCACAATCGCCGCTGGGACGGCGACTACCTGACCATCCGTGACCTGATCGGCCGCGGGCTGATCGGCGATATCTTCCACATCGAGTGTGGGCAGGGCAACTTCAGCCATCCGGGGTTCTGGTGGCGGTCGGACAAGGCCATCAGCGGCGGGGTGATGCACGACTGGGGCGCGCATTTCCTCGACTGGATTCTCAATCTCGTGCCGTCGAAGATTACCCAGGTCACGGGTGACTTCCAGAAGCGTGTCTGGAACGCAGTGACCAACGAGGACCACGGCCAGGCGTATATGCGCTTCGAGAACGGCGTGACCGCGGACTACTGGATCTCCTCGATTGCGGCCATCTCGCGGCCCAAGTGGCTCATCCTGGGTACGAAGGGCGCCATCACCGCGGACTGGAAGGACGAGATCCGGCTGGTGTCGTTCGCGTCCGGTGTGCGGCAGGACAGCACGGTCAAGGTCACGCTGCCGGGCTACGGGTCGGTGCAGTACTACCGCAACGTGGCAGACCACCTGCTGCTGGGCGAGGAGCTGCTGGTCAAGCCGGAGCAAGCGCGCCGCGTGATCGGCGTCATCGACGCCGCGCAGCGCAGCTCACAGCTCGGCCAGAGCGTCGCGCCCGCGCCGGGCTGTGAGTAAAAACGATTTGCCTCGAATTGCACTAATCGTTGAATTGGCGATAATTCAGGGAGCAGGAGAGACTTGTAGAGGAGTGTATCCGCATGCCAACCAGCCATGGGCGTAAGCCCAACATCGTCTTCTTCGGCATCGACTCGCTGCGAGCCGACCACATGAGCGGTTATGGGTATGGCCGCCTGACGACGCCCCACATCGACCATTTTGCCCGTGAGGGCGTCCTGTTCGAGCGTACATACAGTGCGTTCATTCCGACGACCAGCGCGTACTCCTCCATGCTGACCGGCATGGACATCTTCTCGACCCAGGTCGTCGCGCTGCGGCACAAGGGCCCGATGCGGTCGGAGGTCAGGACGCTGCCTGAGATTCTCAAGGAGCAGGGCTACAACACGACCTGCGTCGGCTTCCGCGGCAACCCCGCGTCGCGCGGGTTCGACACCTACATCGATTTCCCCGGCTGGGGCAGTTGGAACGAGGGCCGCAGCCCGAAGGCCGAGAACCTCAACAAGGTGACGATCCCGGAACTGGAACGGCTGGACAAGGCCGGCGATCCCTTCTTCCTGTTCCTCCGCCACATGGACCCGCACGCGCCGTACCTGCCGCCCGAACCCTACGAGCGGGCCTTCTATCACGGCAACGAGACGGACCCCGCGAACAAGTCGATGGAGCCGGTGATGAACTTCAAGCCGTTCCGCGACTTTTTCGCGAGCTGGATGCCGCCGGGCATTACCGATAAGGACTACGTGATTGCGCAGTATGATGGCGCAGTCGCGTACATGGATGCGGCCATCCGCACCCTGTTCACCGCGCTCGAAGCCCGAGACCTGCTCGACAACACCATCGTGGTCATCAACTCGGACCATGGCGAGACGCTTTACGACCACGACTGCTACTTCGACCATCACGGGCTGTACGACCCGACCCTGCACGTGCCCCTCATCATCCGCTACCCGCAGCGGCTGCCGATGGGCCGCCGCGTCGCCGGCTACAACCTGCACCAGGACCTCGTCCCGACGCTCCTGGAACTGGCCGGCATTGAGACGGGCATCCCGTTCGACGGCAAGAGCCTCCTGCCCATGGTAAGCGGGGAAGTCGCGCACAACCGCAGCGAGTTCTACCTGACCGAGTGCACGTGGATGCGCAAGCACGGCTGGCGCACGCCCCAGTGGAAGCTCATCTCCGCACTGGAGCCGGACATCCACTTCAAGCCGCCGGTCGAGCTGTACAACCTCATCGAGGACCCGCTGGAGAACACCAACCTGGCAGACCAGCAGCCGGAGGTCGTCGAGTTCCTGAAGGCACGCATGGAGAGCTGGATTGCCCGGCGCGAGGCGGAGACCGGCCTGCCGAATCCTATCCATCACCAGGTGGATTGGCACGGCCACGAGGGTGTTGGCGCGTTCCAGAGTTCGCAGCAGGCGTATGACACCCTGCACATCGGTGACCCTGCCCAGGCCGCGCGCCTGCAGGCAGGCGAACGTAAGTAAATCAACCTGGCAGAAAGCGATATGTCACTCATCACCATCATCGGCCGCGGCCACTCCGGCACGCGCGCCATGTCCCACACCCTGTCCGAGAGCGGCGTCTACATGGGCGAGCCGCTCAATGTCTCCGGCGACCTGCTGCCCCCGCAGGCCATGTATGACGCATGCCGCGTGTTCGCCCGCCACGTTCGCTGGCTGGGCGACCTGGAATGGGACTGGAGCGAGGCATTCTCGATGCCGATCCCCCAGGAGTTCACCGACCTGATTCAGGAGTACCTCAAGGTCGTGCTGGCGAGCGACGCAGAGCACAAGGGCTGGAAGATTCCTGAGACCACGCTGGTCTTCCCGTGGATTTTGCGCATGTTCCCGGAGGCCCGGTACATCTTCTGGATTCGCAACCCGCGTGACTGCATCCTGGGCCGCCACCTGACCGATGACCTGCACGACTTCGGCGTGCCCTACGGCGAGACGGACGATCTGCGCCTGCGCCGGGCCATCTCCTGGATGTACCAGTACAAGCTCGTCAAGTCTACACCCCGCCCGAAGCACTGGATGGAGGTGCGGTTGGAGGACTTCGTCCTGCGCCAGCCGGAGACGCTCGCGCGACTGGAGGCCTTCCTGGGCATCCCAATGGCGACCGTCCCGGTTAAGCCGGAGGTGATCGACCGCTGGAAGGTTGACCCGGAGCCCAGCTACTACGATTTCTTCGAGCCGGCCATGGTGGAGTACGGGTACCCGGTGCCCGCGTCGGTGGAGGGGTAATAAGACTTACGGGGTCCTGCCAGCCGGAGGCTGGCAGGACCCCGTAAGTCTAAGAATTAATTAGATCGAGGTTATCATGCAAAGAGTCTGCGTCATCGGCATGGGGCCGATCGGCAACCGCCACGCCGACATGTATCGGGCCACTCCCCTGGCCGAACTGGTCGGTGTGTGCGACATCATCAAGGAGCGGGCCGACAAGGCTGCGGCCCGGTTGGGGGTGCCTGCGTTCTACAACGCGGAGGAGATGCTGCGGGCGCTGCAGCCCGACATCACGAGCGTCACCACGGGCGGCTACGAGTACAGCAGCGACCACTATGAGCCGACCATGCAAGCGCTCGAAGCCGGCAGCCATGTGCTGGGTGAGAAGCCCATCAGCAACGAGATCGCCAAGGCCGAGGAGATGGTCGCGAAGGCGCGGGAGAAAGGCCTCTGCTACGGCATCAACTTGAACCATCGCTTCACCGAGGCGACCTACGTTGCAAAGCGGTGGCAGAACGAGGGGCGGCTGGGCCACCTGTTGTTCGTCAACATGAGCATGTGGATCAAGAACCCGGCGGAAAGCTCGCCCTACTACATGATCAAGGCGCTCAATCCGCACACCGTTGATGTTATGCGCCACTTCTGCGGCGATGTAGAAGCCGTGCAGTGCTTTGCGCAGAAGGCGCCGGGCCGGCAGATCTGGTCCACCGCGCACTTTAGCATGCGCTTCAAGAACGGCGTCGTCGGCGGGCTGACGGCATCCTATGACATCGAGCGCGGCCACCCGATGGAGCGGTGCGAGGTGGCAGGGACGAAGGGCCGGTTCGTGCTGGAGGACATGTGGCGCGAAGTGACCCTCTATGCTGCGGGCGACCTGGAGAAACGGGTCTACAGCAATCCCGTCTTCGGCGGGCACCGCGACTTCGAGGATACCTTCCGCAACCGCATCCACAAGTTCGTGGCGCAGGTCGACGCAGGCGCTGCCCCGGAGGAGATCGACGGCTCCGGCGCGGATGGCCTGGCCGTACAGAAGGTGCTGCAAGCTGCCATCGAGTCGCTGGACTCGGGGCAGGTGGTGCAGGTCAACTAACAGAAAAGAGAGAGGAAGACATGAAGCTAGGTGCGAACTCAGTCCTGTTCGGCGGACATGATCTTGAGACCGCCTTCAAACACGTGGCGATGGCCGGGTATGACGGCATCGAGCTTTCTGCCATCGACGGCATGAGCCAACATCTCGTGCTGGATCGCTGGCAGGAGATTGCGTCCGAGATCAAGCGGTTGTCGGCCGAGTATGGGCTGGAGCTGCTGGCGATGGAGCAGCCCTCGCGGGATCCCGCGCGGATGGAGCTGGCCTTCCAGGCTGCCGCAGAAATCGGCATCCCTATCGTCAACTGCGGGCCGGGCGGCAAGAAGGACGACGAGGACAGCCTTCAGCAGACGATTGATTCGCTCGGCCAGCTCGCGGACCGTGCGGCGCACTACGGCGTGACGCTGTGCGTGAAGGCGCACGTGGGCGCGGCCATCTGGAACACGCCCACCACGCTGAAGGTGATGGAGGCGGTGACCTCGCCCGCGTTCGGCATCGATATGGACCCGTCGCACATCTACCGGGGCGGCGAGAACCCGGTCGAGGCCCTGGCCGCGGTCATTCACCGGGTCAAGCACGTCCACATCCGTGACTGCAAGGGCCGGCAGATGAATCCCGGCAAGCCCGAGATGCAGGCCAACGGCCGCGGCGACATCGACCTGCTCGGCTACATTCGTGTCCTGCACGAGAACGGCTACACCGGGCCGTTGGACCTGGAAGTTATCGGCGCAAAGGAATATAGTGTAGTACAATGCGCCGTGATTGCAGCCGAGTCGCGCGGGCACATGCAGGCGTGCCTGCAGGCGTGCGGCGCGCGCTAACGGAGGAGTGATGAACCAACCAACCGACAATCAGATTCACGCGGCTTACGCACTCGCGCAGGAGCGCTACGCGGCTTTCGGTGTGGACACCGAGAAGGCCATGCAGACGCTGACAGGCATCCCCATCAGCCTGCACTGCTGGCAGGGCGATGACGTGGGCGGCTTCGAGTCGCCCGAGACGGGGCTGACGGGCGGCATCCAGGCGACCGGCAACTATCCGGGCAAGGCGCGCACCGCCAACGAGCTGCGCGCCGATCTCGACCGCGCCTACAGCCTGATCCCGGGCCGGCACCGGCTGGCCCTGCACGCCATCTATGCCGAGACCGGCGGCAGGCGGGTCGAGCGCAACGCGCTGCAGCCGGAGCACTTCGCGAACTGGGTGGGCTGGGCGAAGGAGAAGGGCCACGGCCTCGATTTCAACCCCACGCTCTTCTCGCACCCGCTGGCCGATTCGGGCTTCACCCTCTCCAGCTACGACGAGGGTGTGCGCAACTACTGGGTCGAGCACTGCATCGCCTGTCGCAAGGTCGGCGAGTACTTCGGTCGCGAGCTCGGCACGCCGTGCGTCACGAACATCTGGATCCCCGACGGCATGAAGGATGTGCCGGTGGATCGCAAGACCCCGCGTCTCCTGCTGAAGGAATCGCTCGATAAGGTGCTGGTCGAGAAGCTGGACCCAAGGTATCACCTGGATGCCGTCGAGGGCAAGCTGTTCGGCATCGGCGCGGAGAGCTACACGGTCGGCTCGCACGAGTTCTACCTGGCTTATGCCGTGGCGAACAAGACGCTGGTCTGCCTCGACTCCGGCCACTATCACCCGACCGAGACCATCTCCGACAAGCTGTCGGCGGTCTTGACCTTCGTGGATGAGGTGCTGCTGCACGTCAGCCGCGGCGTCCGCTGGGACAGCGACCACGTCGTGATTCTGTCCGACGACCTGCAGGCCATTGCGCAGGAAATCGTCCGGGGCAGTTACATCGATCGCGTCCACATCGGGCTGGACTACTTCGATGCCAGCATCAACCGCATCGCGGCGTGGGTCATCGGCACGCGCAACACGGTGCACGCGCTGCTGATGGCGCTGCTGGAACCGTATGAGAAGGCGCGCGCACTGGAAGTCGGCAGCGACTACACGGGCCGGCTCGCGCTGCTGGAAGAGCTCAAGGCCCTGCCGTTCAACGCAGTGTGGGATGAATACTGCCTGCGCCAGGGTGTGCCGGTGGGCTTCGCCTTCCTGGACGCCATCCGCGATTACGAGAAGAACGTGCTCGCACAGCGGTAGGCGCAACAGGGCGAACGGGTGCGCCGGGGCGCACACACAGGTGCGCCCCTACGTTCGGTTCTGTGGTATATTTGTAGGGGCGAACCTGTGTGTTCGCCCCCCATCCCCTACGGTGCTGGGTTGCGTGTATCTATGTCACCCGACAAATCCTCGCACTTGACCCCCGCTGAGATAGCCGGCCACATTGCCTGGATGATGCAGCGTCGCATCGCAGACCTCCGGTATGCGTTGACGCCCGGTGATGACCCGCGCGCGAACAACGCCATGTACCTGCTAATCGAGATCTTCTGGGCGGCATTTCTGTCGGCCGCGGCTGCATTCAACGCGCCCTTCGCGCTGCGGCTGGGCGCGAGCAATGCGGACATCGGCCTGCTCAGCTCGATACCGGCGCTGCTGGCGATCCTGGTAACGCTCCCCGCGGGCCAGTTCATCACGCGCCAGCGCAAGCGCATGCCGTGGCTGCTGGGCAGCCTGCTGCTGTCGCGCATCGGCTATCTGCTGGTCATCTTCATCCCCTGGCTGCCGTTCGGCAACCAGGGTGCAGGGCTCGTCTGGCTGCTGATCGTCTTCACCATTCCGGCCCATTTCTTCAACGTCGCCTGGGGGCCGATGCTGGCCGACGTCGTACCGGAGACCGACCGGGCGCGCGTCTTTGCGCTCCGCAACATTCTGCTGGCCAGCGTGGTCACGGTCGGCGTGTTCCTGGCAGGGCGCTGGCTCCAGAGCGTGCCGTTCCCCCTGAACTACCAGATCATGTATGGTGTCGGGTTTGCGGCCGCGCTGGTGAGCACGTACTACCTCACCCGGTTGAAGGTCCCGGAGTCCTACGTCCCCGAGCCCCCCGCGCAGGCGCTGGGTCCGCTCGCATTGTTGCGCGGCTGGCGGGACGCGTTCACGACCGAGCCGGATTTCGCCCGCATCACACTCAACACGCTCCTGCACGGCATCGGGCTCTGGATGATAGGGCCGGTCTACGTCCTGTACTACGTGCGCACGCTGGGCGCGCAGGAGGGCTGGCTGGGCTTGAACAGTATGATGGCCAACCTGACGCCCATCATCGGGTATTATCTGTGGCAGCGCGGGGTGATGCGGCTGGGGGAGAACAAGGTGCTGCGCTGGACGATCATGGCGATCGGCGTGTACCCGATCTTGGTGGGCATCGCACCGAGCCTGACCGTCATCCTGATGTTCACGGCGCTGTACGGGCTGGTTGCGCCGGCGGTCAATCTGAGCCACTATCCCATGCTGCTCAAGATTTGCCCGGCAGCACAGCGCCCGGTGTTCCTGGCCCTCTACACGACCATCATGAATATTGGCGCGTTCGTCATGCCGCTCATCGGCGTCAAGCTGGCCGAGGCGATCGGCCCCGCGCCCGTCCTGATCGCGGGCGGCGTGCTGTCGGCCATCGGCTCCAGCTCGTTCATCTGGAACCGCCTCCGGACGTCTGATACGCTGGCCCTGCGCCGCGGGGAGATGGCCGAGCCGCGGCCGTCCGCTGAGTAGAGGCAGCCACAGAGAACACAGAGGAAGCAGAGAATAGAACACAGATGACGAGATTTGACTGATCTGCAGGCTAAGTGCCATTACCTTGGTGAATCAGCCGCACCTGTGCGCATTTCCCGTCCCTATCTTCTCTGTGTCCTCTGAGTTCTCTGTGGCTAACGCAAATTCCCCAGTCGCGTCGCCATGGCCGCGGCCTTGAGCGCCAGCTCGGACGCCAGGAAGCAGTGGGTCTGCGACATGGCTGTTTCCGTGCGGTTGAGCACGTCGGCCACCAGTTGGCGGCCATAGGGCCGGTCCCCGCCCTTGCAGTCGATGTAGTGGACGCCCTTGTGGTCGACGAGGAACAGGTGCTCGCCGCCGGGCCGCCCCGCGATGTCCACGTACTTGCGCAGCTCCATGTAGCCGTCCGTCCCCAGGATGACCAGCTTGCCGTCGCCCCAGGTGGGCAGGCCCGCGGGCGTGTACCAGTCCACCCGCACGTAACCCGTCCCGCCGTCACCGCGCAGCAGCATCTCGCCGAAGTCCTCCAGCTCAGGGTGCTGCGGGTGCTTGTAGTTCGCCACCTGCGCGGTCACGACCTCGGCCTGCGTCGAGCCGGTGTAATAGAGGAACTGGTCGGCCTGGTGCGAGCCGATGTCGCACAGGATGCCGCCGTAGCGCTCGCGCTTGAAGAACCAGCCGGGCCGCACGGGCGGGTGGATGCGGTGCGGGCCGAGACCGACGGTCTGCACGACCTTGCCGATGGCGCCTGCCTGCACCAGCTCGCCCGCCTTGACGGCCGAGTTCACGTCGAACCGCTCGCTGTAACACACGGAGTAGATGCGGCCCGTCTCGGCCTGCACCCGGCGCGTCTCCGCCAGTTGGTCGAGCGTGGTGAAGCCCGGCTTGTCGGTCATGTAGTCCTTGCCGTGCTGCATGACGCGGATGCCGAGCGGCGCACGGTCGGCGGGGATGGCCGCGCCCACGATCATATGGATGGTCGGGTCCTCGAGGATCTCCGCCTCGGAGCGTGCCGGCTGCACGTCGGGGAAGGCGGCCTTGAAGCCGGCCAGCACTCCGGCGGTGGCCTCGTCGTCGGGGTCGGGCGTTGGCGGCCAGTAGGAGACCATCTCCGCGCCGGCATAGAGCAGGTGGAGGCACTGGCCGACGATGTGGCCGTGGTTGATGCCGATGACGGCGAAACGGATAGTAGGCTGTTGCGTCATGTCTCTCCCTCGATCAGGTTCGTAGTAGGCGCTTTGGCGCCCAACAGATGACGGGGCGCTGAAGTGCCTACTACGAACACTCTCATCAAAACTTGACCAGGTCTGCGACCTTCACCGGCTGGCCCGTCCGCATGGAGATGTTCGCGGCGATGCCGGTCAGGATCGACATCGCGCCGTCGACGTGCGACGCGGCCCGGTGGAACGGGTCCTCGCGCGGCGTGCCGAACAGGTCTTCCAGCAGCACCGCGTCGCCGCCGCCGTGCCCGCCCGTGGCAATCGGTATCTCCACGTCATACGGCGCGTCGAACATCGGGAAGACCGTGATCTGCAGTCCGCGCGTCGTGCCCTCCGCATACGTGGCTCCGCTCGCGTTCACATACGGCGTTTCGACCACCATCATCTGGATGCGGCCCCTATTGCCGTTGAACGCGATGCGGAAGCCCTCCCAGGGCAGGTAGGCGTTGAGCGAGTAGGTCATGATCGCGCCGCTGCGATAGCGCACCATCACGCCCATGGTATCCTCGATGCTGATACCGTCGCCGAACACGCTCTGGTCGCGGTAGTAGCCGTCTTCGTGCTCCGCGTCGAGGTACAGCTTGCGCAGTCCTTCCGACTGGTCCATGTGTAGCGCGAATGGGTCATCCTTCGCGGCATCGCTGCCGTGGGCGCGGCTGTAGAACTGCGTGACCCCGCGCTGCTCCGCGTTCTCGCGGCCGTAAAAGCGCAGGTCGCCCATCGCGAACACGGTCTGCGGCTGCGTGCCGAGCCAGAAGTTGACGAGGTCGAAGTGATGCGTGGCCTTGTGGACCATCAGGCCGCCGCTGTTGCGCTTGTCCCGGTGCCAGCGCCGGAAGTAATCTGCGCCGTGGCGGATGTCGAGCAGCCACTCGAAGTGGACCGAGGTCACGTCGCCGATGACGCCGGACATCATCAGTTCGCGCATCTTGGTGGAGTGCGGCGCGTAGCGGTAGTTGAACGTCACGCGCAGGTTGCGGCCTGTCTGCTTGATGGTATCAATGATGGCCTGGGCCTTGACCTCATCCACCGTCATCGGCTTCTCGGTGATGGCATCGCAGCCAAGCTCCATCGCGCGGATGATGTAGCGATGGTGCGTGCGGTCGACGGAGGTGACGATCACGGTATCGGGCTTCTGCTCCGCAATCATGCGGTCGAAGTCCTCCGGGCCGTACATGGGCACGGGCGGTGCGCCGTACCCGGTGACGACTTCGTTGGCGTAGGCCATGCGCGTGCGGTTCACATCGCAGAAGCCCACGAGGTCACAGGTGTCGCGATACTTGTCGGCGAGCGCCTCGTAGTACATGCGGGAACGTCCGCCGAGGCCGACGATGGCATAGCGTTTGTTCATTGGGGTCTCTCGGAGGGATGTGGTGCAACGGGGCTGGACGGCCCCGTTGCCCTGGCGAAACTACGACGGTGAGGGTATTGTAAACGTTATCGGGGAATTGGCAAGGAGGCCGCGCATTGATCTGTCATACGCGTAGTCGCAGCGCGTAGAGATCGTCTTGCACGATTTCGTCAGCGCGCCGGATCAAGTCCTCGATCGGCACATCAAAGGGGATATGCCTCCCGGTCAACCCATCGGCCCGACCCGAAAGCAGAAACAACAGCATTTGCACGCTGGCGGGAGTCCCGTGGTCCGGTTCGCGAAGTGTCGATCGAGCAACAGCCCTCAGCTCTTCCGAAACATACGGTGATTCTGCCAGGATCTCAGCCATGGCTGTCCTTCCGCCGGGCGACAGAGCAAAAGCATAGATGCCATAGTCCCTAACGCCTGCTGCCAACGAGTTCGTCCAGTGGCTGAGCGCGGCCTTTGAAGCACGATAGGCCGTGCCATAGGAGCCACCGTATTGACCGACCACGCTCGTTATATTGACGATGCGTCCGGAGCGGCGCGCCATCATGGACGGGAGCACCAGGTGGGTGCATAAGTAGGAGCCGCGCAGGTTGATCTCTATGGTGCGCCACCATTCGTCCAGGTCAATGTCCCAGTCGTACTCAAGAGGGGTGAGGATGGCTGCATTGTTGATCAGTATATCTACCGGTCCGAACTGATCCAACGTTGCTGCAACCACTTCTTCCATAGCCCCACGGTCGGTTACATCGGCGGGAAACGCACGCGAGACTCCGTCTGCCTCCTGGATGAGCGCCTGCGTTTCCGCGAGTTCTCGCTCCGTTCGCGCGGTGAATGCGACTTTCACACCCTCTGCGGCCAGCGCTTGGGCAAAGGCGCGACCCAACCCGCGTCCTCTACCGGTAACCAGTGCTACCTGGCCGGCGAGTCCGTTCCCCACTGGAGTGTAGCTTGTGCTGTCCATCGTGTTATCTACCCCTTACAATGCGCAGATTGTCGATTCCGGTGCAGTTTACGCAATTATCGTCCTCTATTCGTTCCAAATGCGTATAGCTATCGTTCACTACTGAGCTCAATTTGATTTGCATTTTGCGGCGTTCATGGTAAGATAGCGCGGTTTGTGGGCTGAGCGGGAGGGAGTAGCGATGGCGGAGCTGATGTTGCACTTGTTCGGGACCCCACGCTGCGAGGTAAACGGCGCCGCGGTCAACCTTGACCGGCGCAAGGGCGTCGCGCTGCTCGCCTATCTCGCAGTGACGGGGCGGGCACATAGCCGAGACGCCATCGCAACCCTGCTGTGGCCCGATTACGACCAGGTCACCGCCCGCGGAAACCTCCGCCGCACGCTCTCCATCCTGCATGCGGCGCTCCACGATCAATGGTTGGTCATCGACCGCGAGAACCTGGC
Organism: uncultured Anaerolineales bacterium; assembly: GCA_964614645.1. Classification (GTDB taxonomy): domain Bacteria; phylum Chloroflexota; class Anaerolineae; order CG2-30-64-16; family CG2-30-64-16; genus MWBF01. The sequence goes on along the minus strand of CAZTMA010000020.1, from coordinate 2,045 downwards.
GCTGCCCGCGGCCTCTGGCCTGTGGGTGGATGTCACGGAGTTTCAGCGCTGCCTGGTCGTCTGCCCCACCGGCGGCCACGCCGATCCCGAGATCTGCCCGCAGTGTATCGCGCGGCTCGATGAAGCCGCAGCCCTTTACACCGACGACTTCCTCGCGGGCTTCACCCTCCCCGATGCGCCCGACTTCGACGAGTGGCAATTCCGGCAGGCCGAGAGCTTGCGTTCCGGGCTGTCCGACGTGCTGGCGCGGCTCGCAGCGTGCGAGTCGCGGCGGGGCAACCACGCCGCGGCCACCAATCATGCGCGGCGCCGCGTCAGCTTGGATCCCCTGCACGAGCCGGCACAGTGCCAGTTGATGGAGGTGCTGGCGCGCAGCGGCGACAAGGCCGGCGCGCTGCGCCAGTACCGGACGTTAGTCGACTTGTTGCAGCGCGAGCTGGGTGCGGAGCCTGCGCCGGAGACCACGAACCTGGCCCGGCTCGTCGAGGCGGGCAACCTGGCGCCGCTGGCCCCGGTCGACGCGCAGCCCAGCACTCCCACTCCCGCCGAGAACAAGGTCGCGCTGAACGGCAAGCCTTTTGCTCCCGCCCCCCGGCCTCGCCGCCACAACCTCCCCGCGCAGACCACGAGCTTCGTGGGCCGCGAGGGTGAGCTGGCCGAGCTGGCGCGCTGGCTGGCGGACCCGGCCTGCCGGCTCATCACGGTCGTCGGACCGGGCGGCATCGGCAAGACGCGGCTGGCGTTGCAGGCTGCGGACGCGCAGACCGGCGCGTTCCGCGACGGCGTCTATCTTGTCACCCTCACTGCCGTCAGCGCGAAGGAGTTCATCGCACAGTCCATCGCAACCGCGCTCGGCATATCGCTGCAGGGCGCACGGGACCCCTGGGCCGCACTGCTGGGTCTGCTCTCCACTCAACACCTGCTGCTGGTGCTGGACAACCTGGAACAACTGCTGCCGGAGGTGGACTTCATCACCGAGCTGCTCCAGGCCGCGCCGGAGCTCAAGGTGTTGGCGACCTCGCGCGAGCGGTTGGACCTGCAGAGCGAGTGGCTCTACGACCTGGGCGGGCTGCGCTATCCGGCCATTGGGATGCCGGCACACGCGGAGGCGTACAGCGCCGTGGAGCTGTTCCTGCGCCGCGCGCAGCAGCAGCGCCGCGCGTTCACGCCCCAGAGCGAGCTGCCCTGCGTGCTGGAAATCTGCCGGTTGGTGGAGGGGATGCCGCTGGCGCTGGAACTGGCCGCGGGCTGGACGCGCACCATGACGTGCGGCGAGATTGCCGGGGAGCTGGCGCGCGGCATCGATATCCTGACCACCACCCATCGCGATCTGCCAGCCCGTCACCGCAGCATGGCCGCAGTGTTCGATCACTCGTGGCATCTGTTGACGGAGGCCCAGCAGGCCGCGTTTCGCCAGTTGTCCGTCTTTCGCGGCGGCTGGACCACCGAAGCGGCCGAGGCCGTCGCGGGCGCGGACGCTGTGCTGCTGGCCGCGCTGGCCGACAAATCGCTGGTGCAGCGCGATGCGACGGGCCGCTGGGGGATGCACGAGCTGGTGCGACAGTATGCGGCGCAGCAGCTCCATGCCGCGGGGGGAGAAGCCGATGTGTGTGCGCGGCATGCTGCGTATATCCGGGAATTGACCGCACGAGCAGAACCCGAGTTGAGACGCTCCAGCCAGATCGAGTGGATGGTGCGCCTTGACGCAGAGCAGCCGAACATCGATGCCGCACTAACATGGAGCTTTGGTGAAGGGTTGAGCTATCATGGTGTGAGTATCGCTGGTTCAATGTATGGGTATTGGTTCCTGCGCGGGCAGCTTGCCAAAGGAAGCGCTTGGTTAAGGCTAGCAGTGGAATATGGTCGCAATTTCGAAGCGACCCCATACTTCGTGTTCGCAGTCATGGGCCTGGGGGTACATCTGCAGTATATGGGGTATCTTGAGTATGCCAAAGAGCTGTTTGAGGAAGCGGTTTCAGTCGGGCATACGATGGACCCACAGCCAGAGCCGGCTGTTAGCCTGTGCCGCCTCAATGCTGCAATGA
>CAZTMA010000019.1:0-48643 GCA_964614645.1 uncultured Anaerolineales bacterium | reverse complement strand
GGTACCCCATTCCGCGCGACTTTCTCCTGACCTTTTTGCAGGGCGTACACGAATCTCTCATGTGGACAGCCGTCTATTCGTTCATTCGTTGCCGCAATTCGTTGACGGCCGCGCGGACACGCTCGGCTCAGTACACCTCGGGCACGAACGTCTGGTCCGTGATGGGCGGGCGGACGTAGCCGTCGTCGGCCTGGCGCGGCGGCAGTTGGATCGGCTCCGGCGTCAGGTCGTCGTACGGGATCAGGCTCAGCAGGTGGCGGATGACGTTGAGGCGGGCGCGCTTCTTGTCATCCGACCGCACCACATACCACGGCGCCTGCTTGATGTCGGTGGAGGCGAACATCGCATCCTTCGCCTTCGAATATTCCACCCAGCGCGTGCGGGATTCCAGGTCCATCGGGCTGAGCTTCCAGCGTTTGGTCGGGTCTTCCATGCGCGCGCGGAAGCGAGCCTCCTGCTCCTCGTCGCTGACCGAGAACCATAACTTGATGAGGATGATGCCGGAGCGCACCAGCATGCGCTCGAACTCGGGACAGGAGCGCAGGAACTCCCGGTACTCTTCCTCGGTGCAGAAGCCCATCACCCGCTCGACGCCTGCGCGGTTGTACCAGCTACGGTCGAAGAGCACCAGCTCCCCGCCTGCGGGCAGGTGGGTGACATAACGCTGGAAGTACCACTGGGTCTTCTCTCGCTCGGTCGGCGCAGGCAGGGCCACCACGCGCGCGACGCGGGGGTTCAGAGGCGCAGTGATGGTCTTGATCGCACCGCCCTTGCCCGCAGCATCGCGGCCCTCGAAGATGATGACGACCTTCAAGCTCCTGGCCCGGATCCATTCCTGCAGCTTGACCAGCTCGATGTTGAGCTTCGCCAGCTCCTCCTCGTACTCCTTGGCCTTCATGCGCTCGCGCTTCGGCTGAGCCTCGGCCTTCGGCTGGCCGCCGTTCTTGCCGGCGGGAGCCGCAGCCTCTTTGGCCGCGGGCGCCTCGGCTGGTGCACTCGCTGCAGCCTCAGTGTCCTGATTGTTCTTACGCTTCTTCGACATGACGATCCTCCTGTCACCTCGTTACAGGACTGACACCGCCAGCGCCAGCGCGCGGCGGAAGCCCGGCCCGGTAATCTCGGACCAGGCCGGCGGAAACAGGGCCAGCAGATCTTCCTGGGCCGCGTGTTGTACGGCCAGGTATTGTTCGACGCCGGCCAGCGAGATGGCCGGAGATTTCTTCTTGCGCTTCGGCTGGTTCTGCAGGAAATCCGTGATGAGCCCCTCCGCGACATGCGCATCCTGGAGCGCGCCCAACAGGTCCTGCAGCGCAGTCACCTGCTTGATGATGCCCGGCGTCTCCGGTCCCAGGACGTCGCGGAAGAACTCCAGCGCATAGCGCAGCCGCTTGCAGTCGATACGCAGCAGGTGATAGATCGGCAGGGGCGCGGTCGCGATGACCGGCTCATACGCTCGGACGGCTTCGTAACGCGTGAATACCAGCCGGGGAACGACGTGACGCACCTGGTAGGGGACGGGCTGCTGGTCGGCGGGATAGGTGAGCGCGCCTGCGCCGGGCGTGGTGAGGAACACGCGGAAGTCCGCGACGAAGGTGCGGTAGCCCTGGCCGTCCAGGTAATCCAGCATCTGGCGGCGGGCAACTGCGCGGCGCGCGTGCCAGTCGTCCAGCAGCGGGCCGATGTCGCCCGCGGCGGCCGTATCCGGCGGCAGCGTCGCACGGTAGGTCTCAGCGTTTTCGAGCAGCACATCGAGGTCACGGACCGCGCCCAGGCTGCGTCCCGTGCGGCGCAGGCCCTTGTTGAAGGGGTCGAGCACGGCGCTGTCGAAGTGATCGGCAAAGATGCCGTAGGCCGCGCGCATGCGGCGGGTCGCGACGCGCATGTCGTGCAGGGCCTCGATGTCCTCTCCGGCGCGGGTGCCCGCCTCGTTCGCCAGCATCCGCCCGAAGTGCAGCCGCAGCAGCTTGCGGCCTGCCTCGCTCATCGGGTCGTCCGGCAGGAGCGGTTCCGGCTCGCCGGCGACCAGCGGGTCTGGCGGTTGGGGCGAGGGGTCTGCAGCCGGTGTTGGCGTTTCGGCCGGTGCAGGCACTGCCACGGTCGCGGGCTGGTTGTCCGGCTGTGATTGCTGCGCCGCTTCGAAGATCAGCTCCTGGTCGAAGAGCTGGCGCCACAGGTCGGCCCGTTCGGTGGCCTGCAGCGCATCCACCTCCGCCGCCGGGCCTGCCAGTTGGATCTCGCAGGTCGGCGCGTCGACCCCCTCTGCACCGGCGATCTCGGTCGCCTGGGAGTGCGAGAAGTCCAGCGCCTCCGCGATCCGGAGCAGCGCGGCGAGGCGCAGCACCTGGTCGCGCTGTTTCGGCTCCAGCGCGGCCATGGTGGGTTCTCGCTCCGGTTTGACCTTGCGGCCCTGGAACGACGTCAGGCAGGCGAGCATCAGCCGGTCGCCGGTCGGAACCCGGTGGAGCGGCTGGGCCAGGATGAGGTCGCGGCCCGCGCGGTGCGGGCGTTCCGGGTCTGCCTGGGCGCCCACGGTGACGAGGAGCGCGGCCTGCTTGAGCAGCTTGCGCCGCTTGCGGGGCAGGCGGTGGCGGGAGCGCAGGAGCACAAACAGCCGGTCGGCGTGTTGCGCGACCCGCCGTGCGTGGGCCAGGTCAACCCCGTGCAGCCGGCTGAAGGCCAGCACGGTCGGCAGGCCCTGGCGTTTGGTGGGGAGCGAGGCGCGCTCCGCCGGGGGTGCATCCTGTGCCTGCGCGATGGGAGCCACGGCGCGGCCTCGTCTGGGCTGTGCCGGCGGCGCGTCTGCCGCCTTGCGTGCGGTTGGCCGTCGCCGTACATCGGTCGCCGGTGGTCGCGCCTTAGTCTCCGCCCCCTCCACGCCCTGCGACATGCGCTCTTCGTTCTCCTCAAAGATCGCCATCCGCCGCTCGCGGAACGCACGCACCCAGAACCGCACCCGGCCTGCGGAGAGGCCGCTGCGCGCCACGATGTCGCGCGTGGGCAGCCCTTCGGCCCACGCCAGCACGACCGCGGCGCGGCGGGCCAGCTCCGGGTCGGCCTGGCCCGTCCAGCCCTGCAGCGCATCGTGTTCTGCCGGTGAAAGGCGACCCTCGACCGCGGTCCCTCGGCTCCCCAGCACTGCCAGGCCGCGCTCGAACTTGGAGCGCGGTTCCGGCGTAAGGTGGTAGGTCTCCGCCAGCTCGGCGGCGATGCGCGCCAGGTCCGCTTCCGTGCCCTCGCCGGTCAGCTCCACCTCGAGCTCATAGTAGAGCGCGGGCCGCCGGCCCACGGCTGCGCGCACGGCGTCCAGGCTGAGTTCTGCCACCTGGCGCGCGCCGCCGGGGAGAGGCTCGACCACGTCCGCTCGGACGCGATGCTGTTCCAGGTCGAAAAGCGGCTGCAACGGGGCGTCGCCCGCCAGGCGCAGGGCGAGGTCGCGCGCGGGGCTGGGCGGCCAGGCATGGACATCGAGGATCGGGCCAGGCAGCCGCACTTCCTGCTCGTCGCGGTGATGGATGGCGCCCTGTGCGCCTCCCAGGCCCTTGAGCGACACCAGGACATCTGTGCCCGCGGTCCGGAGGCGGCAAGCGTAGCCCGCGCTGAGCAAACGGGCATCCGCCGTATCGACGTACTGGTCGGTGACGTTGACTGCGCCGGTGGGGGCGAGCGTGAACCCTGCAAGCTGGCGCACGCGGAGGAAGTCACGGTACACCTGCCGGTTGGGAATGGCAAACTTGGCTTCGATTTCCATGCGCTTCCTCTCTGATGTGTGGAGACCGGCAGCGAGAAGTGACGCTATGATACCACAGTCGCATAAGCGTGACAAGGCAGATTTTGTGGGCTCGTCTGTGCGGTTTGGAACGAAAGGCCAAATCTGCGGTACAATGGCGGACACCACCTGCTATCGGAGTACGCCGTGACTGCTTCTGCGCCCACCGCCCGCATCACCCGGGGCCATCGCAATCTTCTGCTCGTTGCAGCCGTGATGACCTGCCTGCTCGTCACCCTCGGCGGCACGGTCTGCGCGACCGAATCGGGCATGGGGTGTCCCGACTGGCCGGGCTGCTATGGCCGCATCATCCCGCCCCCGCAGATCAAATCCGTGATCGAGTACACCCACCGCCTCGTGGCCGCACTGACCTCACCGCTGATTATCGCTGCCGCAGTCGTCAGCTGGCGGAGGACGCGCTCCGTGCGCTGGGTGAGCCGCCCGCTGGCCGTATCGCTGGTCTTCCTGGTCGCCGTCATCATCTTCGGCGCCCTCACCGTCCTGACCGGCCTGCCGCCCGTCATCGCGGCCATCGACCTGGGTTCCGCGCTGATCGTACTGGCCCTGGTTGTGACCGCGGCGACGGTGGCCTGGCGGCGCTACCACTCGCCCGGCCTCCCCGACCGCCTCTCGCTGCGGAAGCCGCTGGCCCGGCTGAGCCTGGCGGCCCTTGGGTCAGTCTATGCCATATACTTCAGCGGCGTGCTGGTAGCGGGGCCGGGTTCGCTCACGCGCTGCGTGGGCTGGCCGCTGTGGCAGATCCTGCCGGACGACCGGCCCGGCTGGCCGCAGGTCGCGCGGCTGGCCCTGGCCGCGCTCGCTGCGCTGCTGGTCGTAGCGCTTGTCGTACAGGCTGCCCGCACGGTCCGCGACCGCGGGCTGCGACGGACGGCGCTGTATGCGGGGCTCGCGTTCCTGGCCGAGGCAGGCATCACCGCCCTGCTGGTGTGGACCGGCACCAGTTCGGCGCTGCTCGTGCTCCACGTGGCCGCAGCCGTAGTGCTGTGGGCACTCCTGGTGTCCGTGACCGTGCAGGCCGCGCTGCTCGCCGCAGCAGATCAGCCCGGCGAAAAGTAGCCACAGAGAACACCGGGGCCACAGAGCTGTGAGCTTCTGCTACCCAAAGCACCCTCTGAGTCCTCTGTGACCTCTGTGGCTAATAGTCATAGCACTACAAGAGGTATCGTTTTCCATGAACCAACCAACCTTCTCAACTGATGCGGCCCTTGCCCGCTTTCGCGAGGGATACAACTGCTCCCAGGCGACGTTCTCCGCCTTTGCCGAGGCCCTCGGCCTGCCGCTGGATGTGGCGCTGCGGCTTGCGGCCCCGTTCGGCGGCGGCATCGGGCGCCGGGGCGAGGTCTGTGGCGCGGCGTCCGGCGCACTGATGGCCCTCGGGCTGCGCTACGGCAGTGCGCTCCCCGACAAGGCTGCCAAGGAGCGCACGTACGCGCTCGCCGCCGAGTTCCTGCGCCGCTTCGAGGCCGCCAACGGCGCGGTGCGCTGCCGTGATTTGCTCGACGTGGACACTTCCACGCCGGAAGGGCAGGCGGCTGCACGCGAGCGGCACGTCTTTACCACGATCTGCCCGCACGTCGTGGCGTCCGCCATCGAGATTGCCGGCGAAATCCTGGCGCGTGAGTAGCACCTGCGGAGGTTGACGCGTCAGGCATTAACGTGCGCAGCCCCAGACACACCTTCGTGCGTCTGGGGCTGCGCCTGAGATCGCGGACCGTTATCAGGCAGCCAGGCCGTTGTCCTGGACGGTCGGGTCCATCTGCATCATACCGAAGACGTTGCCCTCGGTGTCCTCCGCATACGCCAGCCAGCCGATTCCTGGCACCGGGCCTTTCGGCATCAGGATCTTGCCGCCCTGGGCCTCGATTTGCGCGAGATGCTCATCGAGCGCTTGCACGTCGATCGTGTTCACCGTGTTTTTGAAGCCTTCGGAACGGTGCGTGAAGGCCCCGTCTATGCCGCGTTCGTCGCTGTTGCCCGTGGTGATGAGCCAGTAATCCATCGGGCCCTCCCACTTGTCGATCTTCCAGCCGAAGACATTGCGATAAAATGCGGCCGCCCGTTCAGCATCATCCACCGCCAACTCGAAATGAACCACCCGAGGCATCGTACATTCCTTTCTCTGGCAGTCGACTCAATACAGGATGGCATCTTTATAGCACGGATATTCTACGGCGTCAAGTGCGAGTTGTGCACAATGAGCGCGCAGCCGGGTGCTTGTGCTTCCCAGGGTTCTGGGTACAATGCACCTATCTTCCACCCGCGAAAGGAAGGTTCCGATGATACTGACACGTTACCGCAGCCTCGGTGCAGCCCGTTGGGCGCTCGACAACCGGCATCTCAGCTCCGATTTCACCCTGGCTCGCGCGCTGCAGGAACGCACGGCCGACCTGCCTGCCCTGCTGGCGAGCCATCTGACGACCGAGCCTGCCGCCGGGCTGCCGCTGCCGCCTATCGAGGCGGAGCAGGAGGTGTGGGCAAGCGGCGTGACCTATCTGCGCAGCCGCGAGGCGCGCGAGGCGGAATCGGCCACCGCGGATGTCTACCAGCGGGTGTACGAGGCGGAGCGGCCGGAGCTCTTCTTCAAGGCAGCCGGCTGGCGCGTGGTCGGGCCGGGCGACGCTATCCGCATCCGGCGGGACAGCGGCTGGAACGTGCCCGAACCGGAACTGACGCTGGTGCTCAATCGCTACGGTGAGATCGCCGGCTATTGCGCGGGGAACGATGTTTCATCGCGCGACATCGAGGGCGCGAACCCGCTCTACCTCCCGCAGGCGAAGGTGTATGACGGGTCGTGTGCGCTCGGCGCGGGGATCGTGCTGGCCTCTGCCGACGAGCTGGCCGCGGTGAGTATCAGCCTGGAGATCGCGCGCGGGGGCGAGGTCATCTTCAGCGCCGCGACCGACCTGGGACGCATGAAGCGCCGGCCGCAGGAACTGGCCGATTACCTGTTCCGCGAGCTGTCCTTTCCGTGGGGTGCGTTCCTGATGACCGGCACGGGCATCGTGCCCGGGGAGAACTTCACGCTTCAGGTGGGGGATCTGGTGCGCGTGCGCGTCGGGGAGACGGAGCTGGAGAATACGACGCAGGGGTAAGAACAGCCACAGAGGATGTTGCGGCTGCATGTTGCAGGTTGAAGGTCACAAGTTGCGATTCTGAAACCTTCAACCTGCAACCTTCAACCTGTACCGCTCGCCCTCTGTGTCCTCTGTGGCAACAACTCTAATACTTCAGGTCCACCATCCGCCGGGTTGCGGCGGACTCCAGGATGCCGTCGCACACGACCGCGGCGCGGTAGCCGTCCTCGAAGTTCGCGCCGAAGGGCGCCACGTCCTTGTCGTTCACGATGCAGTCAAGGAAGTGCGTGATTTCGTGGATGAAGGTGTGCTCCCAGCCGATGATATGGCCCTGGGGCCACCAGTTGCTCCACCACGGATGGTAGCTCTCCGAGACGAGCACTGTCCGCCAGCCCTGGGTCTCCTTCGGCTCCTCCCCGACCCAGAACACCTCCAGCTCGTTCATGCGCTCCATGTTGAAGCGGATGCTGCCCTTCTCGCCGTTGATTTCGAGCTTCTCACCGTTCTTGTTGCCGCCCGCAAACCGGCTGGCTTCGAGCGTGCCGACCGCGCCGTTCTCGAACTCCGCGACGGAGACGAACGCATCGTCGACCTCGACCTTCTGGCCGGAGCGTTCGGGGATGAACGTCTTGGTCAGCGCGCCGACGCTCTTGATCTCGCCGCACAGGAAGCGCGCCAGGTCGATGATGTGTGCGCCGAGGTCGCCCAGCGCGCCGCTGCCCGCCACGTCCTTGTCGGTCCGCCAGATCATGCCCGTGCCGTAGTGCGGCATGATCCACTCCTGCAGGTAGACCGCGCGGAAGTGGTAGATGCGGCCCAGCTTGCCGCTGCTGATGAGGTCGTATGCCAGCCGGATGGCCGGCACGAAGCGGTAGTTGAACGCGACCATGTGCTTGACGCCTGCCGCGTTGACCGCGTCCAGCATGGTCTTGGCTTCGGCGGCGGTGCGCGCCAGCGGCTTCTCGCAAAGAACGTGCTTGCCCGCCTGCGCGGCCGCGATGGTCGGCTCCGCATGGATGTTGTTCGGACCGCCGTTGTCGAAGATGTGCACCGCCGGGTCCGCAATCATCTCGCGCCAGTCGGTGTAGACCTTCTCATACCCGTAGCGTTCCGCGGCCGCGCGCGTGGCCTCTTCGTTGCGCCCGCACAGCGCAGCCAGCCTCGGAATCGCGGGCGGGGGGTACATCATGTACGGGATCTTCTTGAACGCGTTGGTGTGCGCCTTGCCCATGAACGCGTAGCCCAACATGCCGATGCCAAGCTCCGGCACGGAGCCTTCGGCCTTCGGGCCGGCCATGCTGCCAAACGATGATTCGGCCATGAATGAACCTCCGTAATGTGTCAAAGCGGTTGACCGCTGCGTTACTTGCGCTCGAACGCAGCGTCAAAGGCGACGGCCGACGGCGGGAAGTCGAGCTTGCGCAGGAACGCGGCAGCTTCCGTCGCACCGTGCTCGCGGTCCATGCCGCCATCTTCCCACTCGACCGACAACGGCCCCTGGTAGCCGATCCCGTTGAGCGCACGGATGATTTCCTCGAAGTTGATCTTGCCGCGGCCCAGCGAGCGGAAGTCCCAGAAGCGCCGGGAGTCGCCGAAGTTGAGATGCCCGCCGAAGACGCCGGCCTCGGTCGGCACGTCCGACCACCAGACGTCCTTCATATGGACGTGGTAGATCCGGTCCGCGAACTTGCGGATGAACTTGACGTAGTCCACGCCCTGGTAGCCGAAGTGGCTGGGGTCATAGTTGAAGCCGAACGCGGGATGCCAGTCCAGTGCGTTCAGCGCGTTCTCCGCGCTGGCGATGTCGAACGCGATCTCCGTCGGGTGGACCTCCAGGGCGAAGCGCACGCCCTCCTGCTGGTAGACATCGAGGATGGGCTTCCAGGTGTCAGCGAAGAACTTCAGGCCCTTCTCCAGAAAGTCGCCGGGATTGGGCGGGAACGAGTACACCATGTGCCAGACGGGCGAGCCGGTGAAGCCGGGGACCACATTGACGCCGAACTTCTTGGCTGCGCGGCCGGTATTGGCGAGCTCTTCCGCTGCTCGGGCGCGCACCCCGTCCTCCTTGCCGTCGCCCCAGAGGCGCGGCGGGAGGATGCTCTGGTGGCGCTCGTCGATGCGGTCGCAGACAGCCTGGCCGACCAGGTGGTTGCTGATCGCGAAGCATTCGAGGCCGTGGCTCTCCAGGATATCATGGCGGTTGCGCAGATACGCGTCGCTCTCCAGGGCCTTGTCCACCTCGAAGTGGTCGCCCCAGCACGCGATTTCCACGCCGTCATAGCCGAAGGCCTTCGCCTTCGCGCAGACTGTCTCGAAGGGCAGGTCTGCCCACTGGCCGGTGAAGAGTGTGATGGGTCGTGGCATGATGTTATCTCCTTCAAGGTTGAAATGGAACGCTAAGATTCCGGCTTAGATCATGTAGATCAGTTCAATCTGCGTCATCAGCGTGCTATTGATTAGCCCCCGTTGCGGCTGCCTTCCCACGTGCGCAGGCCGAAGCGGCTCAGGTAGATGGGCAGGTTCTTGTACAGCCCGTTCTCCGCCTCGATCTCGCGGATCATCGTGCGCTTGGCCGAGGACAGGTCGCCGCACAGGATGGTGACTGAGCCGCCCTCACCGCCCGCGCCGTTCACCTTGCAGCCGAGCGCACCGTGGGCCTTCGCAATCTCCATGATGCGCCGCGCATCCGCGCTGACCAGGGCCGAGTTGAGCTCGGCCTGCGCAGCGGTGTTGTCGTTCATCGCGCTGCCCAGGGCCGCGAAGTCGCCGGCGTAGATCGCGTCGCGCGAGCGTTCCGCGGTCGTGCGCAACACGGACAGCTTGCGGCTGTCCGGCCCCGCATCCTCAAGCTCGCGAATCACCTTCTCGTGCACCTGCGACGAGTTGTGCGTCTTGCCCAGGAAGATCAGCGCCAGGCGGCGCTCCAGTTCCCACCAGATGGGGTTCGCGACCTGAATCTGCGACACCGAGGCGCGAGGGTAGTGGTGCATCTCGATGTAGTTGATCCCGCCATACGCGGACGCGAGCTGGTCCTGGATGCCGCTCTGCTGGTGGAGCATCTCGGCCTCGATGGCATGCGCCGTGTAGGCGACCTCGTGGGGCGTCAGATAGCCGGGCGTCAGCCGGTCCAGCGCGCCGACCAGCGCGACCGTCACTGCGGCGGACGTGCCCGTGGACGCGCCGCCGGGCGCCTCGGAGAAGATGGTGACGTGGACCGCGCAGTCGTCCGGCACCTGCATGCGCTCGATGGCTGCCTCGATGAGCGGGTGCTTCTGCCAGCCGTTAAGCTGCAGGTCGCGTACGTAGTGATCGCCGTAGTTCTCCGCGTAGATGACCACCCGGTCGCCGCCCGCATGCCGGTCGAAGGGATAGACCTCGATCTGCACTTCGGCATAAGGATAGACGCCGATATTGAAGATTTTGCCGTGTCCGGCAAACCAGGTATCGGTCCACCCGCCGTTGTCGCAGATGCGCACGGGGGCTACGGCATTGATGACGCGCAGGGGGCGATTGTCTGACATCGCTGGCACTTCCTCATCTGGTGCGGGAACGGAGTTCCCGGATTTGCGCCTTATTCTACTCACTCGCTGCACTGCTGTAAAGCTGTGTGGCCGACGTGGGCTGCGTGCGGCTCAGCCAGAGCAACAGCAGCAGTCCGATAAATAACCCGGCAGGCGGCAGCAGCAGCGCGGTGCTGAACGAGGTGGTCGCGGTGACTGCGGACAGGAGCAGCGGCATCACGATGCCGCCGGCCGGAATGGCAATCTTGACCGCACCCATCACCGTGCCGGGCATGTGCGGGAAGGCCAGCCCCGCATAGGCCAGGATGAGCGGCAGCAGTGCGGAGACCGACAGCCCTGCGACAAACGTGAAGGGCCAGATGAGAAGGCCAAGGTTCACCGTGAAGTACAGCATCATTACGACGCTCGAGAGGGCCAGCAGCCCCAGCAGCAGGCCGAACAGGCGGTGTGGCCGGGCCAGCACGCCGACCAGCAGGCGTCCGGCCGCAATGCCCAGCAGGAAGACGACCAGCCCGATGTTGGCGTCGAGCGTCGAGAACCCGCGCACGTCGGCCAGATACGTGGTAAGGATGCCGATCACGGTCCCCTCCCCGCCGATGATGAGGACGGTGAGGACGAAGAGCACGGCGATGAGGCGGCTGCGGGCTATCGTGCGCAGCTTCTCGCCCAGCCCTGCTTCGTGTTCCTGTCTGACCGGCAGGTGGACTAACGCGAACACGGCGGCCAACGCCAGTACGGCGATACCCGCCTGCACGACCGCGGCCCGCCATTGCGCTGCGAGGAAGATGAGGTAGACCGCAATCACCGTCGAGCCGAGCGTCACGAACAGGTGGTTGACGTTGACAAAGAAGCCGGCGCGCGACCTGTGCAGGTCGAACATCAGCGCATCGGTGACGCCCTCATAGCTGCCGATGCCGACCCCGATGAACATCATGATCACCAGGTTGATGAGAAAGCCGGGCCAGACATAGAAGGCCAGGAACGAGGCGCCGAGGATCAGGCTGCCGAACAGCAGCAGCTGCGCCTTGGGATGCGTATCGCTCAGCGCGCCGGTGGCTGCGACGGCCACCCCGAAGCCGATATTCTGCACAGCGAGCATCAGCCCGATCTGCTCGGGCGTGAGGCCGATGCTGCGTGCGGCCGCGCCGATCAGCGCGCTGCCGATGCCGAGGAACAACATCGCGGCAAACGATGCCGCCGTGATGACACGCGGGTTACGAATCAACAAACGTCTCCTAAAGCACGCGGATAACGCAGATGACCATGATGTAAAAAAGCCTATCGTTCAAATCATGATCATCAGCGTCATCAGCGTTCCAGTTTCACTTCCTGTGGTGCAGCGCCGGCGCGGCGAGCCAGCTCAGCCCGGCGGCGGTCAGCGCGCGGGCCGTGCGGTTGACCGACTCGTGCTTGTCCAGGTAGTTGCGCAGCAGCACGGGCAAGGCGCCCGACGCCTCGATTTCGTCTTTGGCACGGAAGTAATCGAGGATGTCCGACGGGTAGTCACGCGTGACCTCGACATCGGGGTCACCGCCTTCGTGCTTGGCCGAGATGTTGGCAACGTGATCGGCCAGCGCAACGAGTTCGTCCCGCCGGTTATACGGCTGGAGGACGATGTGCCGGTACGATTCGGTGATATGGTGCTCGAAGCGCACGACGTCCTCGAACCCCAGGGCCTTGCGGAACTGGGCCGTGATCTCGATGGTCTCGTTATTGACCGAGTTGCTCCAGTTGAAGCCGATGAGGGGACAGGTGCCGTCGTCGCGCGAGAACAGCTTGGCTGCCAGCAGCGTCCACAGCGCTGCATAGGGGTTGTCATTGCCCATGTACACGCTGATCTTGAACTCGTTGTCGATGCCGAGCTTGTGCAGGAGATAGCCGGCCAACACAGTGCCCGGATTGATGTTGAGCACCTGCCGCGTGCCATAGGTGGTGTAGTAATACAGGTACTCGTCGATCCACTTCAGCACGTGGTCGTTCGGCTGGCCGATGCCGCCGAAGTAACCGGTGATGGTGTCCGGCCCGCCCAGGTGGATGTTGGAGCCGTCGGTGCCCTTCGTGTCCAGCGTCTCCACGTATGACGCGCCCATGATCTGCATCGCAGCCGCAAACGCCAGCATGTCGCCGCAATCCGCCTCCGACTCGCGCATCTTGCGCACGCGGATGAAGCGGCCCGGCATCAGCTCGCCCTTGGCAATCGACTGCCGTGCTTCCTCGATGACCCATGGGAAATACTGCGCCGCGCTGATTTCGAGCGTGACCGCGAACTCATCCCGGAAGGTTGTGGTGTCCGCCTGCGGCCCCAGCACTGCGCGGCGGTAGTCCGTCTCGCTGATGAATGCGCCGGCGTCGCGCTGTTCCTGCAGCCAGATGAGGTTGTCGAGATAGCGGCAGTCGTGCTCGGCCAGCCGCGTCATCAGCGTGTCGAAGTCACGCGCCCGTGCGGCCTTCGCGTTGATCTCTTCCGGCGTGCCGTATTTTGCAACGACATCGAGCAGGTCATTGACGACCCGCGTATCAGGATCGAGCAGCAGGGCGTTGATGTCGTCCAGCCGCCCCTGTGGGATGCGCAGCTTCGCGCGCAGCTCTTCCTTGTTGGCCATTTCGCCCTCCACACAATCCGCCACGCATTGCACGAATAGGACGAATTCGACGAAATGATCTCTATTGATGCAGTTCGTTCAATTCGTCCGCTTCGGTGAATTCGTGGCGACCTCGCTACCGGCCCTCTTCGGCGACGAGTCGCTTGAGTTCCGTGTACTCCTCTTCCTTGATGCCGAAGTAGCGCTCCGGCTCGGGGAAGACCTTGCCCGTCACCTCGGCCACGTACTGCTTCAGCCCGTCGCCGATGAGCTTGCCGGCGTTGGCGTACTGCTTCGCCATCTTGGGCGTGAAGCGCGGGTAGAGGCCGAACATATCGTGGAAGATGAGAAGCTGGCCGTGTGCGTTGGGACCGCTGCCCAGGCTGATGATGGGCACCTTCGCCCGCTCGGTGATGATCCCGCAGACCTGGTCGGGCACCAGCTCCAGCAGGATCGCCATCGCGCCCGCTTCCTCCAGCGCCCTTGCGTCGTCCACAATCTTCTTGGCCTGCTTGGCGCTCTTGCCCTGCAGCCGGAAGCCGCCGAGCGACGACACGCTCTGCGGGGTCAGCCCCAAGTGGCCCATAACGGGGATGCCTGCGGCGACGATCGCACGCACGCGGGGGCAGACTTCGGCGCCGCCCTCCAGCTTGATGCCGTCGCACGCCGCCTCTGCCATGAAGCGGCCCGCGTTGAGCACGGCGGACTCATCCGAGGCCTGGTAGCTCATGTAGGGCATGTCGCCGATCAGCCAGCCGTTGGGCGTGCCGCGGCGCACGGCCTGCGCGTGGCGGATCATGTCGGCCATCGTGACGGGCAGCGTGGACTCGTAACCCAGCATGGTCATGCCCAGGCTGTCGCCCACGAGGACGATGTCGATCCCGGCCTGTTCGACCAACGTCGCCATCGGGTAGTCATAGCAGGTAATCATGGTGAGGGGTGTGCCCTTTGCCATCTTGTCGAAAAGCACGGGCAGGGAGACCTTCTTGCGTTGCTCGGTCATGGGGTGACTCCTTTGTCGGAAGTGGTCTGATGTTGGTCGTAGTTTACCCGCAATGGGACTTTTGACCAAAACCGCGGTAAGATTGTGCATCTTTCCAGGAGGCACGCCCACATGACTGACCGCGATGAACTCACCGAATTGCTCGCCGCGCTCGTGCGCATCGACTCGGTCAACCCTGACCTGATCCCCGGCGCGCGGGGCGAAGGCGAGATTGCCGCCTTCATCGCGGAGTGGGCGACTCGACACGGGCTGGAAGTCGCGATGCAGGAAGCCGCGCCGGGTCGCCCCAACGTCATCGTGACGGCCCGCGGGTCGGGCGGCGGCAGGAACCTGCTGCTCAACGGCCACATGGACACCGTGGGGCTGGCGGACATGGCCGACCCGTTTACCCCGCGCATCGAGGGTGGCCGGATGTACGGCCGAGGGGCATATGATATGAAGGCGGGCGTCGCAGCCTGCCTCATCGCCGCGGAACGCGCCCGCGCGCTCGGCCTGCGGGGCGACGTGATTGTTGCGTGCGTGGCGGATGAGGAAGTTGCCAGCCTCGGCACGGAGGCCGTCGTGCGCGAGCTGCATCACTGGCAGCCCGATGCCGCGATCGTGGCCGAGCCGACCGAGATGGTGCTGGCCGTGGCGCACAAGGGCTTTGCGTGGTTCGACATCGAGACGTTCGGCGTCGCTGCGCACGGCTCGCGGCCGCACCTGGGCGTGGATGCCATCGCGAAGATGGGCCGCGTGCTGGTCGCGCTGGAAGAGCACGACCGCAACCTGCGCAGCCGGCCCACGCACCGGCATCTCGGCAGCGGCAGCATTCACGCCAGCCTCATCGAGGGCGGGCAGGAACCGTCCTCATACCCCGCGTACTGCAAGCTCGGAGTCGAGCGGCGGACGATACCGGGCGAGTCCATGGCGCTGGTGGAGACAGAGTTGCAGGGCCTCCTTGAGAGGTGCGGTCGCGAGGATCCCGCTTTTCGGGCGCAGCTGTCAGGCGGCCTGGCGCGCGACCCCTTCGAGGTAGACGAGACTGCGGACATCGTGCAGCTTTGCGCGGCGCACCTGGCCCGTGTCACCGGACGGCCGGCCGAGGTGGGCGGGGTGTCCTACTGGGCCGATTCCGCACTCCTCGCGGCCGCAGGCATCCCGACGGTCTTGCTCGGCCCGACCGGCGCGGGAGCGCACGCGGCCGAGGAGTGGATCGACCTGGCGAGCGTGGCGCAGTGTGCGGACGTTTATACGGCGGTCGCGCGGGAGCTGTGCGAGTAAAGCCATTCAATTGACGCACATTCCTACCTGTGTTAAGGTAGGGCCTGACCACTGACAACAGCGGAGGCCAGCGGCGGTTCCGGCTGGAGTTGCGAGGAGTTTTATGGCAGACGGACAGGTTATCTACTCGATGGTGCGGGTCGGGCGAGTCTTTCCGCCCGGCAAGCAGGTCATCCGCGATATCTCGCTCGGCTTCTACTACGGCGCAAAGATCGGCGTGCTGGGGTTGAACGGCTCGGGCAAGAGCACGCTGCTGCGCATCATGGCCGGCGTGGACGAGGACTATACCGGCGAGACGTTCCTCTCGAAGGGCTACAGCCGGGGGCTGTTGGAACAGGAGCCGAAGCTCGACGACACCAAGACCGTGCGCCAGGTCGTCGAGGAGGCCGTGCAGCCGATCGTGGACCTGCTCAAGCAGTACGACGCTGTTAACGAGAAGTTCGCGACCGCGGACGGCGACGACTTCGACGCGCTGCTGGCCGAGCAGGGCCGCCTGCAGGAGGAAATCGACAAGCACGACGCCTGGAACCTCGACAACCGGCTCGAACAGGCGATGGAGGCGCTCCGCTGCCCGCCCGGCGACACGGCGATCGCGGTCCTCTCCGGCGGCGAGCGCCGCCGCGTCGCGCTCTGTCGCCTGCTGCTGACCGAACCCGACATCCTGCTGCTGGATGAGCCGACGAACCACCTCGACGCGGAATCGGTCGCCTGGCTGGAGCGGCATCTGCAGGCATACAAGGGAACCGTCATCGCGGTCACGCACGACCGTTACTTCCTGGACAACGTGGCCGAGTGGATCCTCGAGCTGGATCGCGGCTACGGCATCCCGTGGCGCGGCAACTACTCCTCCTGGCTGGAGCAGAAGCAGGAACGCCTGCGCCGCGAGGAGAAGGCTGATACCAAGCGCATCAACACCCTGCAGCGCGAGCTGGAGTGGATCCGCATGTCGCCGCGCGCGCGGCAGGCGAAGGGCCAGGCCCGCGTCACGGCCTACGAGCGGCTGCTGAGCCAGGAGACGGAGCGCCGTCGCGAGGAGATGCAGATATACATCCCGCCCGGCCCGCGGCTGGGCGATGTCGTCGTGCAGTTCGACGGCGTGTCGAAGTCCTACGGCGACCGGCTCTTGTTCGAGGACCTGAGCTTCACCGTGCCGCCGGGCGCGATTGTCGGCGTCATCGGGCCGAACGGTGCAGGCAAGACGACCCTGCTGCGGCTGATTGCCGGCCAGGAACAGCCCGATGCGGGCAAGATTACGATCGGCCAGACGGTCGAGCTGGGCTACGTGGACCAGAGCCGGGCTACCCTGGCGGGCGACAAGAGCGTGTGGGAGGAGATCTCCCTCGGGCAGGATACGCTGACGCTCGGCCAGCACAAGATGAACTCGCGCGCTTATGTCGCGGGGTTCAACTTCCTCGGCACGGACCAGCAGAAGAGGGTGGGCGATCTTTCAGGTGGCGAGCGCAACCGGGTGCACCTGGCGAAGGTGCTGAAGGAAGAGGCGAACGTGCTGCTGCTGGACGAGCCGACCAACGACCTGGACGTCAACACCCTGCGCGCGCTGGAAGAGGCGATCGACGACTTCGGCGGCAGCGCGCTCGTCGTCAGCCACGACCGCTGGTTCCTCGACCGCATCTGCACCAACATCATCGCGTTCGAGGAAGACGGCAGCGTGAACTGGTTTGTGGGTAACTGCGCGGACTACGAGGCGGACCGCCGCCGCCGGCTGGGCGTCGCCGCGGAGACCCCGCACCGCCTGGTGCACCGGCGATTGACCCGGTAACGGGCAGGAGGAGTTCCGCATCCTCAGATGCGGAACGGCCCGCCTAACCTGCGTCATCGTTTGCATCTGAGGATGCAAACTCCTCTGTCTGAATGCGGCATCGAATAAACCTATGTCCGACCGCTACATCCTCACCATCGATATCGGCACGTCCAGCACCAAGACCGCGCTATGGACGGCCGCGGGCGGCCGCGTGGCGAGCGCGACGTGCGAATACAGCCTCACCCGCAGCCGGCCGGCCTGGGCGGAGATCGACGCGCGCGAGTGGTGGCGTGCCGCATGCCTGACCACACGGCAGGTGCTGGCGGAGGCGCACGTCCCCGCGCGGCAGGTGGCGGGGGTCGGCGTCGACGGACTCAGTTGGACACTGCTGCCGGTCGATGCGCAGGTCGAGCCGCTGGCGCCCGCGCTCATCTGGCTGGACCGCCGCGCGGAGGCCGAGGCCGCCGCACTGCGCAGTGGGCCGCATGCGGAGCGGCTGGTCAACCTGAGCGCCAACCCGCTGGACCCGGCCTACATCACGCCGAAGCTGCTCTGGCTCCAGGCGCACCACCCGGGCATCTTTGACGCGACGCACGCCTTCCTGACCTCCTCGGGCTACCTGACCGCGCGGCTCACCGGCGAACTGACCTGCGACTTCACCCAGGCTTACGGCTATCACTTCTTCGACATGGCCGGTGCGCGCTGGGATGAAGCGGCGCTCGCGCTGCTCGGCATTCCGGCAGGGAAGCTGCCGCGGCTCTGTCCGCCCGGCGAGATCGTTGGCTGCGTGACGTCGCTGGCGGCTGAGGCGACCGGACTGGCCGCGGGCACACCGGTCATCGCGGGCTGCCTGGACGCGGCGGCCGGTGCGCTCGGTGCGGGCGTCGTGCGCCTCGGGCAGACGATGGACCAGGGCGGGCAGGCGGGCGGCATGGGCCTGAGCGTGGACAGGGTGGTCGTCGAGCCGCGCCTCATCTTTTCGCATCACGTCCTGCCCGGCCAGTATCTCCTGCAGAGTGGGACGGTCGGCGGGGGTTCGCTGGCATGGTTTCGCGACACGCTCGGCCAGGCGGAGACCGCGACCGCGGACCGGCTCGGCATCAGTGCGTTCGAGCTGCTCAGCGCGGAGGCCGGCCATGCGCAGCCGGGCAGCGGCGGGCTGCTCTTTCTGCCGTACATGGCCGGCGAGCGCACGCCCATCTGGAGCACCACGGCGCGCGGCGTGTTTTTTGGCCTGTCGTACAGCACAACGCGGGCCGATATCCTGCGCGCCATCATGGAAGGGTGCGCTTTTGCGGTGTACCATAACCTCGTCATCGCGGAAGAGCGCGGCGCGCACGTCCGGGAGTGGCTGGGCGAGGGCGGCGCCACCCGCAGTGCGGTCTGGTGCCAGATCAAGGCGGACGTGACCGGCCGGCCGTTCATCCTCGCGCGGTGTGCCGATGGCGGAGAAGGCGGGCACGGGCTGGGCCTGTTCGCGCTGGCCGCACACGCTGCCGGCCTGTGCGACGATGTGGCGACGTGCGTCGAGCGCCTGCTGCCCCAGCGCATCGTCTACGAGCCGTCGCCCGCGCGCCACGCGCATTACCAGGAATTGTTCGCGGTCTACCTGGACGTGGTCAACCGCTTGCTCCCGGTGTTCGATCGGTAATGCGGATGCGGAAGGAGTAGTGAGTAGTATAGATTCACTTGTTCCTGCTTACTCGTTACTCATTCCTGATTCCTCATTCTCAATTCTCGAACGGAGTGCCTTCATGCTCGTCAATCCCCTGCCCTGGCTCCGCGCTGCACAGCGCGGCTGCTATGCCGTCGGCGCCTTCAATGCCAACACCCTTGAGCAGGTGCAGGCCATCGTATCCGCCGCGGCAGCCGAGCGCGCGCCGGTCATCATCCAGATCAGCCGCCGCGCCCTGCAGTATGCGGGCCTGGGCGATGCGCGGCTCGGGCTGCACTACATCGTCGCCATCGCGCAGGTCGCTGCAGAGAGCGTTGCCGTGCCCGTCGGCCTGCATCTCGATCATGGCGACGCAGCGGATGTCCTGCTGGCGTTGGAGCTCGGTTTCACATCGGCCATGTTCGACGGGGGAGAGCTGCCGCTGGCGGAGAATATCGCGGTCACGGCACGGCTCTGCCGGGCTGCGCACGCAGCGGGAGCGGCCTTTGAGGCCGAGCTCGGCGAGGTCCCGCGGCTGAATGCAGCAGGGGAGGCCGACGCCGGCGCGCTGACCCGGCCGGAGGAGGCCGCAGAGTTCGTCGCTGCCACCGGCATCGACACGCTGGCGGTTGCCATCGGCTCGGTGCATGCCGCGCGGCAGAAGGAAACACAGCTCGACCTGCCCCGGCTGGCTGCGATTCGCGCTGCGGTGGACCTACCGCTGGTCCTGCACGGCGCGTCCGGCGTGACCGACGCCTCCCTGGCCGAGGGCATCCGCCTGGGGCTGTCCAAGGTGAACGTCGCCACGCAGCTCAACCAGGCATTCTCGTCGGCCGTCCGCGAGGTGCTGGCGGCCAACGCGCGCGAGATCGACCCGAGGCGCTACCTGGGACCGGCGCGCGACGCGATGGCCGCGCAGGTGGCTGAGCGCATCCGGGTGCTCGGCTCCGCAGGCAAGGCGGCGGAAGGCGGCTGAGCACTCAACGTGATCCTCTGCGTCAACCCCAACCCGGCCATCGACAAGACCGTCGTCGTGTCCGGCTTCCGGCTCAACGCCATCCACCGGCCCACGAGCGTGCTGGCGCTGCCGGGCGGGAAGGGATGCAACGTTGCGCGGGCCCTCGTGACCCTGGGCGAGCCCGCAATGGTGACGGGCTGGGTGGGCGGCCACGCGGGCCGGTTCATCGAGGAGGGGCTCCTTGCGGAGGGCATCGGCGCGGCGTTCGTGCACACAGCAGCCGAGTCGCGCACCTGTCTTTCGATCGTTGACAACGAGAGCAGGGGCGTCACCGAGATTTACGAGCGCGGGGAGCCTGTCGCTGAGTCGCAGGTGACCGAGCTGCTGGCACAGTACCGCGTGCTGCTGAGACAGGTCACGGGCGTGACCCTGTCCGGCACGCTGCCGCCCGGCTGCCCGCCTGACCTTTACCGCACGCTGATCGAGCTGGCCCGCGTCCACGGCAAGCCGGCTTATCTGGACTCGTCCGGCGAGGCGCTGCGCCTGGGACTCGAGGGCCGGCCCGCGCTGGTCAAGCCGAACGCAGCCGAGTTCGCTGACCTGGCCGGCGCGCAGTCGACCGGCCGGGCCGACATCATCCGCGTCGCACGGGAAATCGCCACGCGCTATGCGACGATCGTCGTGGTTTCGCGCGGCGCCGCAGGCGCGCTGGCGAGCGACGGCCGTGCTGCGTGGGAGGTTCGTGCGCCGAGCATCGACGCGGGGAGCGCGGTGGGTTCCGGCGACTGCCTCCTGGCCGGACTGGCTTTCGGGTTGAGCCGGGGGCTGCCGCTGCCCGATGCGCTGCGCAGTGGCGTGGCAGCCGGCAGTGCGAATACCCTGCAAACGGGCGCAGGCCGCTTCGCCCGCCCGGACTTCGAGCGTCTGCTCGCTGAGACTGTCGTAGCAGCTATCCGCGGGTGACCACGAGTCAGAGAAGTAACCTCGCATTTTTTCCGCTGGATCGGTATAATTACTGCTATGTCGCTGTTGCTCAGAATCTGGTCTATCTTCGTCGTCACTTCTAAGAGGCTGTTTACTCACCTCGGGTTGACACTCGCCACATCCCTCGGCTTGGTTGCGGCGGTCGCGCTCATTATGAGCATTCCTTTATATGCGGACGCGGTGTACTACCGGCTGCTGTACGAGGGTGCACTGGGCGATGAGGTTGCGGCCGAAGGCGGCGAGCACGAACCTTTCGCATTCCTTTTCCGTTACATCGGCAAGGCGAGCGACCCGCGACAGTGGGAAGACGTGTTGCCGGTGGACCAGTACCTGTTTACGCGCGTATCCGGCGAACTGGGCCTGCCCGTCAAACTGGCTGTGCGTTCGTTCAGCACCGACAACGTACGCCTCTTTGCCAGCGAAGACGCAATATACGAAAGCTCCCGAGAGCCGCTGAGCTGGACTTCTTTTGCCTTCGTCAGCGGGCTGGCCGACCAGATAGACATTACCGAGGGTGCGTGGCCCGCGGCTGCGCTCCTTGATGAAGACAGCCCGGTAGATGTGCTGGCTGGCCGGGCGCTGGCCGACAAGCTGGGGCTGCAGGTGGGCGAGACCTACGTTGCTTTCGCACCGCGGGAAACGGGAATCGCGTTACCGCAGTTCCCGATCCGGGTCTCCGGCATCTGGCAGCCGCGCGACCCGGACAACCCCTACTGGTTTTATAGCGCAGCATCCCTCGGCGAACAACTGATCGTGCCGGAGGAATCGTTCCTGGGTCGCATCTCGGTCGAACTGAACGACAAGGCATATCTTGCCTCGTGGTATCTGTTGCTTGACAGCGCCTCTCTCCATGCAGATCAGGCCCCTCGGTTGCTTGCACGGCTCGGGCAGGTAGAACAGCGCGTCGCTACGCTCCTGCCGGGCACGACTCTTCCCACCTCGCCTGCGACCGCACTCCGGTCGTACATGACTGCGTCCCGCCTGCTCACGGTTCTGCTCTATGCGTTCAGTATCCCAATCGTCGGGCTGCTACTGGCCTTCGTGTGGCTTGTTGCATCGCTGTCTGTCGGCCAGCGGCGCAACGAGTTCGCGGTGCTGCGCAGTCGCGGTGCCACGACCGCGCAGGTGGTGGCGATGGCCGCGGTTGAGGGCATTCTCCTCGGACTGATCGCACTCGTAGCTGCATGGCCCGCCAGCCAGTGGATCACGCAGGCCATCGGACGAGCAGCCTCATTTCTCGATTTCAGCCGCGAAGCGACACTGAGGGTAGGGATGACGCAGACTGCGTGGCGTTTCGGGCTGGCTGCGGTGACGCTGGTCGTACTGGCGCAGGTCATACCCGCGATCGGCGCAGCAAAGTTCACGATTATCACCTACAAACAGGACCGTGCGCGTTCACTGCAGCGCCCGTGGTGGCAGCGCGCCTGGCTCGATGTCCTATTGCTCATGCCGGTACTTTATGGCGCGCACCTGCTGCGAGAGCAGGGCAGCATCGCAGGGTCGGCACTGGGTGAGTTCTTCGGCAGCGATCCCTTTCAGAATCCGTTGCTGTTCCTGACCCCTGCTCTCGCCGTCTTCGCCTGCGCACTTTTTCTGCTGCGGGTCGTGCCATGGCTCACGAAGGGCCTTGCATGGCTGCTCGCATACATGGGCGGGATCGGTTCGCTGCTGGCCGCACGACAACTCGCGCGTACGCCGGGCGGGTACTCTACTCCGTTAATGCTGCTCACGCTGACGCTCAGTCTGTCCGCTTTCACCGCGTCGCTTGCCGCAACTCTGGATAATCACCTGTATGACCGCAACTACTACCGCATCGGCGCGGATTTTCGTATCGCGGATCCCGGCGAGAACGCGTCGCCCTTCGCGCTGCCGAGTGCACCTTCGAGTTCGCTGGGCGGTTCGGGAACCAGCAGCTCGGCCACGTCCGCCTCAGAGGATGGGGGCTCGCGCTGGAATTTCCTGCCTGTTGCGGACTACCTGAAGGCGCCGGGTGTGCTGTCTGCGACGCGCGTGGGCCGCTTCTCTGCAGGCGCCCAGTTGAGTGGCGGACTGCAGAGCGGCATCTTTCTTGGCGTGGATCGGGCGGATTTCTCGGCCGCGTCCTTCTGGCGGCGCGACTTTGCTTCAGCACGGCTCGGCACGCTCATGAACACCCTCGCAGTGACTGCCAACGGTGTACTCGTGCCGCGCGATCTCATGGTCCAGCAAGCGCTCCGCATCGGCGACACCCTCAACCTCACCGTCATCACCGCAGGCGTTCGTCAGCAACTCGCGCTCAAGCTTGTCGGCACATTCGATCTCTTCCCAACCTGGTATCCCTCGGAAGATGGACCGCTGTTTGTCGGCAATCTCGATTACCTCTACGACCAGGCGGGCAACCAGTTTCCCTATGAGGTGTGGCTCAAGACGCAGCGGGGCATTCAGGCAGAGCAGGTGGCGGAAGCAATACGCAGCCTTAACCCGCAAGTGTCTGACTGGAACTTCGCGCTGGAGCGGCTATCGGCCGAGCAGAATCGGCCCGAACGCCAGGGGTTGTTCGGCTTTCTGTCCATCGGCTTCATCGCAGCCGCGCTACTGACCGTGCTCGGCTTCTTCCTGTATGCCTTCTTCTCGTTTCGACAACGGTTTGTGGAGCTCGGCATCCTGCGTGCCATCGGATTATCCACCTTGGAGATGGTGCTGCTGCTTGCATCCGAGCTGGCTTTCGTAATCTTCGGTGGACTGGCCGCGGGGACGGGGTTAGGTGTTTGGGCCAGCGAGCTATTCATACCCTACCTGCAGGTTGGCGCCGAAGCAACCGCGCGCATTCCGCCCTATGTGGTAGAGATCGCGTGGCCCGCAATCATGCGCATTTGGCTGCTGTTCGGACTGCTGTTCGTCACTGCGTTGACGATTCTTGCCGTGCTGCTCGCGCATATGCGTATTGCGCAGGCAGTGAAACTGGGAGAAACCGTTTGATGAGGCGCCAGATCTGCCGGGTGGCCGATACTTTGCCGGCTCGACGTGGTCAAAGGTCTTCCCCTTTCCATAATTAAAAGGTTTGACGTCGCTTGTAACCTGTGCCATAATGTTACCAGTCAGTTTGCCACAGGTAAGAACTTACCATCTTTCATCGAGGAAAGGAGCACACGGTATGAAGCCCAGGCATCTGTCACGTCGTGATTTCCTCCGCGCAGCCGGGGTAACTACGACCGCCGGCGCAATCGCAGCTTGCGCCCCAACAGCTGCGCCAACAACAGCCCCTGCAGGTGAACCGGCGGCAGGAGCACAAGCCCCGGAACCGACTGCTGCACCCGCAGCAGGTGGCGCTAAGAAGGTCGTCCGTCACTACGCACAAGCATTCACCCCTCGTGAGCGTCTCGAAACCGACCGCTGGGATCCCCCGAAGGTCCTGTGGGACATCGAGAAAGAATACGAAGAGCAACATCCAGATGTCGACATCGAGTTTGTCCCCGAGATCCCCAGCGGCTACGAAGAGTGGCTGATGACTCAGATGTCCGGCGGCACCTCTCCCGAAATCGTCTGGTATCAGCGTGGCTACATTGCGCGCGACTACGAGAAGGGGTGGTTCACCAACCTCGATCCCTTCCTTGCCGAAGCGAACCCGTATGACGCGAATGCGAAATCCTGGAAAGAAGCCTTCCAAGGGCCAGTCATTGCCAGCGGCACCGCGCCTGACGGGCACATCTACATGATCACCGGCGACATCGTCGGCACCGGCTTCTTCTACAACAAGACCAAGTTCGATGAATTGGGGTTGAAGGAGCCCACGACCTGGAAAGAATTCACCGAGGTACAGCAGGCTATCAAGGATAGCGGCATGATCCCCATGTCGGTCAGCTACGACCTGGGCGGCGGCATTCAGACCTACGGGAGCTGGAGCACGCGCATCATCCAAGATGTCATGTATGACAAGAAGATGAGCATGCTCAAATGCACGACGGATCCAGTCGAGCGCACCTGGAAGCCGGGCGAGAACCTCCCGCCACAGGTCATGGTCAATGCCATCAAGGACGGCCGCTACAGCCCCAATGATCCCGAGTGGGGCGAGATGCTGCGGATCCTCAAGGATTGGGCAGTCTTCTATCCAGAAGGATTCCACGCGCTGCCACCGGATGACGTCTACCGGCTGTGGGCTGAGGGCCAGGCTGCGATTGCCTGGATGGGAAGCTGGCAGAACAAGCCTGTCAACAATGATCCCCTCATCGACTTCGAGTGGGCCATCTTCCCCAAGATTCCGACCATCACCGAGGAAAGCTCGCAGTTCGGCGGCGCGTTGTTCCCGGCGATGGCGGGCGTTGGCGGAGCCTTCCAGTTTGCCATCGCACAGGAGTCCGAGAAGCGCGGTGTCCTGAACGAGACTGTCGACTGGATGCGCTATATCACGGCCCCGAAGCAGCTCATCCGCATCATCAATGACCACGGAGGCTTCGCACCCGGCACGGTGGACACTACCGGCGCAGATCCTTCGGTGGGCGTCTATACGCAGATGATGGTCGATGCCGGTACGGAGCGCATCGAGCCGTTTGACAGCATGTTGACCCGCGAGTTCGTGGACAGCATGTGGAACCACCTCCAGCAGTTCATGGCCGGCCAGATCGAACAGAGTGCCATGCAGGAGCAAATGGCGACCGAGATGATGGCGGCCGCCGACCAAATGCTGGCCGAGAATCCCGACTGGCGCAAGGAGTGCACGCTCTAGGCACGCCAAGCTTACAGTACCATAAGAGACCGGGTTTCTGCCAGAGATCCGGTCTCTGGCACACAATCCTATCCATAGCAGGAGGCCGATGATGGCTCAGGTGACCGCAGGAACGGCCCCAGGTCCGGACTACTCGATAGTGAATAAGCGCCTCTCCCTGTCTCGGCGAATTCTACGTTCCAAATGGTGTTACATCCTGATATTGCCTACCTTTGCACTGGTGGCGCTTTTTAACTACTTTCCGGCGGGCTCTGCCCTCTATCACAGCTTTTTCAACTGGAATGGCGCGAATATCCTCAAGTTTGTGGGCCTGAGCAATTTCATCGCCCTCTTCAAAGACGCGACTTTCTGGCTAGCCCTGGGCAATATGCTGAAGCTTACCGTGGCGTCAGTAATTATCAACCTGACCTTTCCACTCCTGGCTGCCGCGTTGATCTTTCACCTGCGTTCGCTCAAGCTGGCCTACTTCTATCGTATTCTCTTCGTCATCCCGATGGTGGTACCAACCATCGTCGTGCTGATGATTTGGCGCTTCATCTATAGCCCCAACATTGGCTTGCTCAATGAGTTCCTGCGGACCATGAGCCTCGAGAGTATTGCACGACCCTGGCTGGGTGATTTCAAGCTCGCCCTGGGCGCGATCATCTTCATAGGCTTCCCCTGGATTTCGGGCTTCAGCACCCTGATCTATCTGGCCGGCTTCCAGGCAATCCCGACCGAATTGCTGGATGCGGCCGCCATTGACGGTGCAGATACATGGTCGCGATTCACCCGCATCGAGTTGCCGTTGATCATGTCTCAGATAAAGCTAATCGTCATCCTCACGGTCATTGGTGCGTTCCAGGGCTTTGCAACGATCCTCGTGATGACCAATGGCGGGCCGGGACAGACAACCATGGTTCCGGGCCTGTATCTCTACCGTAATGCTATGTACTATGGCAAGATGGGATATGCTTGCGCAATCGGCACGGTGCTCTTCATCATCACCATGGCCCTGACCTATATCAACACTCGCTACCTGAAGTCCAGCGTCGAATACGTGGCTTCCTGAAGGACAGACCATCATGCGCAAAACACTTAGACACGATTTTCCAATTCATATCATCCTTGGGATCGCCGCGCTTCTTACCTTCTACCCGTTCATCTTCCTGCTGATCAGTTCGTTCAAATCCACACCGGATTTCATCCACAACTTCTGGGGGTTGCCTGAACCAGTCGTGCTGGCAAACTACCGGGATGCCTGGAGCCGCGTCAGCGGCTACGTCGGCAACAGCGTCTTGGTCTCAGTAAGTTCCATGGTCGGCGTCCTGTTTTTCGGCAGCATCAGCGCGTTCGTGTTCGCGCGCTACAACTTTCCCGGTCGGGAAGTCTTCTTCTTTGGCATCCTGGCACTGCTGATGATCCCTGGCATTCTCACCTTGGTGCCTGCGTTCTTGCTCGTCAAAAGCTTCGGATTGCTCGACACTTTCTGGGCGTTGATCTTGCCCTATATTGCAGGCGGGCAAATCTTCGGGATCTTCATCTTGCGCAGCTTCATTGCAGCGTTGCCTGAAGAGCTATATGAGTCGGCTCGCCTCGATGGCGCGACTATGTGGCACCTGTACAGCAGGATTACGATGCCGCTCTCCAAGCCCATCCTCGTGACCATTGCGATCATGAACATACTGAGCACCTGGAACGATTACATTTGGCCGCTCGTAACGATTCCAGATGGCAACAAATGGACTGTTTCAGTAGGCATCGTGAGCTTCGGCAGCAGCTATTCAGGCAGCCAGAACTTTGGCCCCATGTTCGCTGGTTATGTGATCGCATCGCTGCCGTTGATCCTCCTGTTCATGTTCACCATGCGTTATTTCATCGCGGGCCTGACCTCCGGCGCGATTAAGGCGTAAGAAGGACAATCCATGACTCATCGCACGATGACCCCGCGCGAGCGCGTGCTGACTGCGTTCGCCCACTCCGAACCTGACCGCGTGCCCGTTGACTATTCCTCGAACCCCGGCATCGACCGGCGGCTGAAAGACCACTTCGGGCTGGCCGCGGATGACCACGAAGGGCTGTGCCAGGCGCTGGGCGTGGATTTCCGGCATATCGGCGCGCCCTATATCGGCCCGAAGCTGCACGCCGACGCGCCGGGCGTCGTCGTAGACATCTGGGGCATCCACCGGCGCTGGGTGGAGCACGAGTCCGGCGGCTACTGGGACTACTGCGACTTTCCCCTCAAGGATGCGACGCTGGAGGAGATCGAGCAGTGGCCCATGCCGTCGCCCGACGACTATGATTACGCGGTCGTCGCCGAACGCTGCCGTCAGGGCGGCGACTATTGCCTCGTCGCGGGCGGCGCGGGCCTGGGTGACATCATCAACAGCACGGGGATGCTCCGCACGATGGAGCGGGTGCTGGTCGACCTCATCACCGACGACCCGGCGCTGCGCTGCTACCTGGATCGCAAGGCGGCGGTCGAGCTGGAGGTCATCTATCGTACCATCGAGGCGGCGCAGGGCCGTATCGATGTGCTGGGCATGGGCGAGGACCTCGGCACGCAGATCGCGCCGATGATCAGCCTCAAGCTGTACCGCCAGCAGTTGCGCCCGCGCCACCAGCGCATCATCGATATCGGCAAGCACTTCAACATCCCGGTCATGGTGCATACCTGCGGTTCGAGCAGTTGGGCGTACGATGACTTCATTGAGATGGGCGTCTCGGTCGTGGATACGCTCCAGCCCGAGGCCAAGAACATGCAGCCCGCGTATCTGAAGCAGCGCTTCGGCGGCAAGCTGGCCTTCCACGGCTGCATCTCCACTGCCGGGCCGGTCGCGTACGGCACGGTGGACGAAGTGGTCAGCAACGTGCGTGAAACGCTGGAAATCATGAAGCCCGGCGGCGGTTATGCACTCGCGCCGACGCACCAGCTCCAGGATAACTCGCCCACGGAGAACGTGCTCGCCATGTACGAGGCGGCGCGCAAGTACGGGGTTTATTGAGCGGTTGCAGGTTCGAAGGTTGAAGGTGGGTGTCAAACCCGTAACTTGTAACTTTCGAACCTGTAACCTGTAATCGGTCGAGGAAGTACCGATGACTGACAACCTCTTCTGGAAACCTGACTGGCCGGCAGCCCAACGCCGACTGCTGCGCTGGTGGCAAGGCGAGGGCCTGGCGCTGCATCTGACCGTCCGGCGGGAGGCGCCCCGGCCCGGCGTGCAGCCCCCACCAGCCGAGCCGGCAGACGTCGCAACCTGGTGGACTGACCCCGTGTACCGCTGCAGCCGCGCCGAGTGGCACATGGCGAACGTCGATTTCTGGGCCGAAGCGTTTCCCTACTTCGATACGCAGATTGGGCCGGGCAGCCTCGGCGCGTTCCTCGGCGCACGGCTGGAGTTCGACCGGGAGACGGTGTGGTACTGGCCGGTCGTCAGCGACCCGGACGGCTATGGCCCTATCCGCTTCGAGCCGGAGGGCAATTATTGGTTTGCGGCGCACATGGCGCTCATCGAGGAAGGCCTGCACCGCAGCGAGGGCCGGTACCTCATTGGCATCCCCGACATGATCGAGAACCTGGACACGCTGGCCGCGCTGCGCGGGGATGCGCCCCTGCTCTACGACCTGGTGGACCGGCCCGGTTGGGTGCTGGATCGGCTGGCGGAGCTCAACACGGCTTACTTCGAGGCCTTCGACCGGATGTACGCGCGGGTCAAGGATGCGCAGGGCGGCAATGCGTTCTCCGCGTTCCAGATTTGGGGGCCGGGCAGGACCGCCAAGCTGCAGTGTGACATCTCTGCCAACCTGTCGCCCGCGATGTTTCGCCGCTTCGTCCAGCCCTATCTGGCGGCACAGTGCGAGTGGCTGGACTTCTCCCTCTACCACCTCGACGGCACGAACGCGCTGCAGCAGGTCGACCCGCTGCTCGAAGTGCCCCGGCTCAACGGCATCGAGTGGACGCCCCAGGCCGGGCGGCCCGGCGGCGGCGACCCCTGTTGGTTCGACCTGTACCGGCGCATCCGCAAAGGGGGCAAGAGCGTGCAGGCAGTCGGCGTGCAGCCGGATGAGGTCATCCCGCTCATCGACGCGGTGGGGCCAGAAGGCCTGTATATCCTCTTGTCCGGCGCGGTGGACGTGCGCACCGCGGAGACACTCATGCGGGCGATCGAACCGTACCGTTAGTATCGCTGGGGCAGGCCCTGCCCCAGCCGATCCCCTCACTTGGCCCCAAGGGTAGCGCTCCTTTTTGGCCTTTTGGCGAACACTGGTATCATCCATCTGCCGCCGGCTCCAGCGCAATGCGCGTTCGATCCAGCCGGCAGCACACCTCTGCCCGCCACGCCCATTCTGACCGGCAGGCCTCGCCAGCGCTAGAAGGAGCTATCCACCATGACACAGACCGCCACCGGCGCCCAGCGATTGCCGCTTGCCAGCCTCGAAGCCTGGCAGGCGATGGGCTACGGCATGTTCATCCATTTTGGCATGAGCACGTTCGATAATGACGAGTACTCGCGCGGGGACAAGCCCGCGACGCACTACGCGCCCGACCGCCTGGACGTGGACCAGTGGGTCAGCGTCGCGCGCGACGCCGGCATGCGCTATGCCGTGCTCACCACCAAGCATGTCTCCGGCCACTGCCTCTGGCCGAGCCGCTTCACGGACTACCACGTCGGCCACAGCGGGAACAAAACCGACGTCGTGGAGGCGTTCGTCAACGCATGCGAACGCCGCGGCGTCATGCCGGGCTTCTACTACTGCTCGTGGGACAACCACCACCTGTTCGGCTCGCTGACGCCCACGCTGACGCGCTGGGAGCAGGCATTCACCACGCAGGAGTACCGGGAGTTCCAGTGGGCGCAGATCGAGGAACTGCTCACGCGCTACGGCCGCATTGGTGAAGTGTGGATCGACATCCCGATGGTCCTGCCGCGCGACTACCGCCACAAGCTTTATAACCGCATCACAGAGCTGCAGCCGCAGGCCTACATCATGATGAATCATGGCATCGGCGACGGCTCAAAGTTCAGCGTCGCCGCCGCCTGGCCGACCGACCTCATCTCCATCGAGCGGTTCCTGCCCAACAGCCACGGCGGGCATGTGCCGTGGCGCGAGATCGAGGGCCAGACCTACTATCTCCCCGGCGAAGTGTGCGACCCCATCGGGCAGGAGTGGTTCTACGTGGAGTGGGATCGCCCGCGCAGTGATGCGGAGCTGCTGGGAATGTATCTGGTCGCGCGCAGCCGCGGCACCAATCTCCTGCTCGACGTCGGCCCTGACCCGCATGGCCTCATTCCGGAGCGTTACGTCGCGGCGCTGATGCGGCTGCGGGCCAACCTCGACAAGCTGGGCCTGTAGACAGGGGTGCTTCGATGAACCCGCGCGAGCGACTCTGGGCGACCGTCCGTTACCAGCCGGTGGACCGCCTGCCCTTCTGGTCAGACTGGTTGGGCCCCTGGGAGACGTGGCGCGAGCAGGGGCTGCCTGTTCCTGAAGATGCGGACCCGGATACGTTCGACCAGCGGACCTGGTTCATCCGTCACTTCGGCTTCGAGGGCATGTACTCCGCGTTCTGGGGCATCCCGCGCGTGCCCGTGAACATCGGGCCGTGCCCCGGCTTCGCATACGAGTTGTACGAGGAGACGGACGCGTACCGCGTCTACCGGTCGGGCAACGGCGTCGTGGTCCGCCAGTTCAAGCCGCCGCACGGCTCGCTGCACTCGACACAGTTCGTGGAATACCCCATCAAGACCCGGCAGGACTGGCAGCGGTTCCGCGATGAGCGGCTGGACCCGGCCGCCGCCGGCCGTTACCCCGATACGGCCACCTGGGAGGCGCTCAAGTGCGAGTGGGCGGCCAGCGATATCCCCATCAGCATCGACGGCGGCAGCTTCTATGGCTTCCTGCGGGACTGGATCGGCTTCGAAGCCTTGAGCTACCTGCTGTACGATGACCCCCGGCTCGTCGGGGAGATGATGGAGTACCTGGGCGACTTCTTCGTTGAGGTGCTGCGCCGCGCGCTGCAGGAGGTACGCATCGACTTTGCGATGTTCTGGGAGGATATGTGCTACAAGACCGGGCCGCTTCTTTCGCCTGGGATGTTCCGCACGTATCTGCTGCCCCAGTACCGTAAGGTCACGCGCTGCCTGGCCGAACACGGCGTCGAGCTGTCGTGGGTGGACTGCGACGGCAACATCGAGGCGCTACTGCCCCTCTGGGTGGAGGGAGGCGTGCAGGGGTTCTATCCCCTGGAAGTCGCAGCAGGCATGGACCCGGTCAAGCTGCGGCGGCAGTATGGTCGCTCGATCGTGATGTGGGGCGGGGTGGACAAGCGCGCGCTGGCAGAAGGCCCTGCCGCCATCGACCGGGAGCTAGCGCGGCTCGCGCCGGTCGCTGCCGAGGGTGGCTTCATCCCACTCGTGGACCACGGCGTGCCGGATGACGTGCCGTACCGGCACTACCTCTACTACCTGGAGCGGCGCAAGCAACTGTGGGGCAGCCCGACATGACAACAGCACCTGGTTCCCTGGTCTTCTACGACTGCAACACCTTCTTCGGCCTGCCGTCCGGCAGGTCCGCCGCCCCCGTCCCAACGGTGGAAGGCCTGCTGGCGGAGATGGATCGCGCGGGCATCGCGGCCGCGTTGACGTGGCACATCAGCCAGCACGACGCATCGCCGTGGGCCGGCAACCAGCTGCTGGCGGACGCAATTGCGCCGCATGACCGGCTGGCCGGCTGCTGGACCATCCTGCCCAACTGTGCGCGCGAGTTCCCCCCGCCCGGCGAGTTCTTTGCGTCCATGCAGGCGGCGCGCGTGGCCGCGCTGCGCGTCTTCCCGACGCCCCACCATTACCTGCTGAATGCCCTTGCGATGGGCGACTGGCTGGCCGCGCTGAGCGAGCGCCGCATCCCGCTGTTCCTCTCGCTGCGCCGCGGGGTCGAGTGGCACGTCATCTATGCGCTGCTGGCCGACTTCCCGGAGCTGACCTGCGTCATCTGCGACCACGGCCCGTGGGGCGCGGACCGCTTCTTCCGGCCGCTGCTGGCCCGTTACCCCAACGTGCACGTCGAGCTGTCACAGTACATGCTCGACGGCGGCATCGAGGCACTGGTTGCGGATTATGGAGCTGGGCGCATCCTGTTCGGCAGCGGTTTCCCGGAGTCGTACATGGGCGGCATGATGCTGGCGCTGCGCCATGCGCAGATTCCGGATGCGGCGAAACAGGCCATCGCCGCCGGGAATCTCGAACGGCTGTTGAACTGGTGAACTGGTTCGTAGTAGGCACTTTAGTGCCGGGGCGCACCTGCGCCCACTACGAACCTTTTGCCCACGTAAGGGGTAAGACATGCTCTCCGATTCGCCTCTGGCGCGCGAGTTCTGGGCGCACGGCCGCGTGGCCGCCTGCCCCATCTACGACATGCACGGCCACATGGGTGCGTGGCACTCCATCTATTTCCCGCGGCCCGATGCGCCCGACATGGTGCGCACGATGGACGAGTGCGGCGTGCGGCTGCTGGTGTTCTCGCATCACCTGGCCCTCTTTGCACCCGATGTGGGCAACCGGGCCAGCATCGAGGCTGTGCGCCAGCATCCCGACCGGCTGCGCGCGTACTGCGTCATCAACCCGAACTATCCCGCGCAGGCGGAGGCGGACCTGGTCTCGTTCGAGGCGCACCGGGACGTCTTCATCGGCTTCAAGTTCCTGTCCGATTACCACCGCGTCCCGCTGAGCGATGGCGGCTACCGGCCTGCGCTGGAATACGCGGACCGCCGAGGCCTGCCCGTGCTGATGCATACCTGGGCGGGCAGCCCGTTCGACGGCGCGGCGGAGGTGCGCAAGGTTGCTGAACGCTATAGCAACTGCCGCTTTCTGCTCGGCCACTCGATCCACGACGACTGGCAGGCTGCCATCACACTCGCGCGGGAGTTCCCGCAGCTCTACCTGGAGCTGACCGCGGTCTTCGATGACCGGGGCAGCCTGGAAGTGCTGTGCGGCGAGGCCGGGTCAGATCGGCTGCTCTTCGGCACGGACCTGCCGTGGTTCGACCCGCACCACGCGGTGGGCGCGCTGCTCTCGGCGCACATCACCGACGACGACCGCCACAATATCTGCCATCGCAACGCAGAGAAACTGCTGGCAGGCCTGTTATAGAGAGGGGGGTCCGCATCTGAGGATGCGGACTCCGCACCTTACACTGAGGAGTGTCGCATCCTCAGATGCGACTACACTGAGGAGTGTCGCATCCTCAGATGCGACTACACTGAGGAGTGTCGTATCCTCAGATGCGACACGGTTGTGGAGTCTGCGATTCAAGGAGTTAGCTGGCAATGATGCAACGCAAGCTCGCGATTCACGGCGGGACGCCTGCCCGCCGGCAGGGTTTCCCACCGATGTACCCCGGCGGCATGAGCATCGGGCAGGAGGAAGAAGAAGCCGTCCTCCAGGTCCTCCGGACGAAACGGCTGTTCCGCTACTACGGGCCGCAGCCAGGCCCTTCGCTGGTGGATGAGCTGGAAGCGGCTTTCGCCGCACATCACGGCGCGCAGCACAGCCTCGCGGTGACTTCGGGCACGGCCGCGCTGATGTGCGGGCTGCAGGGCATCGGCGTCGGGCCGGGCGACGAGGTCATCGTGCCCGCGTACACCTGGATTGCCTCCGCATCCGCGGTCCTGGCGGCCGGCGGCATCCCGGTCGTCGCGGAGGTGGACGAGTCGCTGACGCTCGACCCGGCGGATGTCGAGCGCAAGATCACCCCGTATACCCGCGCAATTATGGCCGTCCACATGCGCGGGGCCGCATGCCGGATGGCGGAACTGCAGGCAATTGCCGCAAGTCACAACCTGCGCCTCATCGAGGATGCGGCCCAGGCGAACGGTGCGACCTACCGCGGACAGCGGCTCGGCACGCTGGGCGACGTGGGCTGCTTCAGCCTCCAGTTCAATAAGATCATCACGTCCGGTGAGGGCGGCATGGTCATCACGAACGACGAGGCGGTCTGGCGGCGGGCGGTCATGTGGCACGACGTCATCGGCGGGTTGCGCAACAACTTCCCGGCCGAGGACATCATTTGGGGCATCAACTTCCGCATGCCGGAGCTGCTGGCCGCGGTCGCGCTGGCGCAATTGCGCCGGCTGGACAGTCTGCTCGATGCGATGCGCGCTCGCAAGCGGATGCTCAAGGCCGGGCTGGCGGACGTCGCGCAGGCCCGCGGCATCGGCTTCCGCGAGATGGTGGACCCCGACGGCGACGCGGCCATCGCGCTCGTCATGTTCCTGCCCGATGCCGCGGTCGCAGAGCGTGTGGTGACGGCGCTCCGCGCAGAGAACATCGGCGCGGGCGTGCTCTACCATCCCGACCGCAGCGATTACCACATTTACCGCCACTGGACGCCGATCATGGAGCAGCGCACCTGGACCTCCGGCGGCGGGCCGTGGCGGTGGGCGCAGCGCGACATCGAGTATACGCCCGACATGTGCCCGCGCTCCCTGGACCTGCTGGGCCGCGCGGTGCATCTGGACATCAGCCCGCTGTTGACGAACGAGGACGTGGAGGAAACGCTGGAGGGCCTGACTTCGGTGCTGGCGCAGGTGGGGTGATGCACCATGGAAGCAGCAGAGGAAAGCTTGAAGATGGGGTCTGCCATCTGTCACGTGACGCCCGTCTGCGGTCCAAACGTGATACAGACAACTGACATCGCAAACGCGCTCCGGGACACTGACGCCAATCATTGATAACGGGGGAGGGCAACTGTGCCACGACCGTATACCGTGCGCGCGGTCCATTGTGACCATCGTGCCGGCGACGAAGAGATTTACGCGGCGCTCGTGCGCGCGACGCAGCCGCTTGAACGTGCCTGGGAGAAACTGCGCCGGGCGCGGCGCATCGGCATCAAGTTCAACCATCATTGGGGCGAGCACCACGTCGTGATGCACGCAGGCCACCGGCAGCAGCTCGTCAGCGACCAGGTGGGCCGCGCGGTGCTGCGGCTGCTGCGCGAGCGGACGCAGGCCGACATCTTCGTGGTGGATGTAGGCGTGGAGCGCAACCTGCCGGAGGACCCGCCGGAGTCGCTCATCCAGCTTCGCGAGGTCATGGCCGAGTATGACGTCCCGTTTGTGGACGGGCGCACGGACCCGGTCGAGTGGGTGGATGTGCCGGGCGGCGGCCAGATGTTCCGCCGCTATCCGGTCCCGCGCTCGACGACTGAGGCCGACGCGATGATCTCCGTGCAGAAGCTCAAGAATCATTCGTTCATGGGCATCACGCTGTGCCTGAAGAACCTGTTCGGCCTGATGCCGCTGCAGCCCGATGGCCGGCCGCGCAGCTACTACCATCATCTCGTCCGCATGCCGTACATGCTGGCCGACCTGGGCCGCATCTACGACCCGGTGCTCAACATCCTCGACGGGCTGGTGTGCCAGGCGGGGCAGGAGTGGGGTCCGGGTGACCATCCTCGCATTGCCGACACGCTCATCGCCGGCGACCAGGTCATCGCCACCGATGCGGCCGGCGCGCACCTGATGGGCCATGACCCGCAGTCCGACTGGCTGACCGAGCCGTTCCACCGCGACCGTAACGCGCTGCTCATCGCGGCGCAGGGCGGCTTCGGCTCGGTGGACCTGGGCGAGATGGATTATGCATCGGAAGTGGAAGCGCCTGTGGGCGAGTTCTTCTCGCGGGTGACGGACCCGCGCGAGACGGTGATGAGCTGGCGGCGCACGACCGCGGAGCAGGGCCTGTACTATCGCGATCACATGCACGAGATTGCGCGCGAGCACACGGGCCGGTATATCCTGCTGCATATGAACAAGGTTGTCTGGTCGGAGACCCAGGGCAACCTGAATATGAGCCGCCGCGACCTGGCGGGCCTGTACAAGGACCAGGCGCTCTGGATGAAGTACGTGGACTCCACCGAGGCCGAGGGGGAACATTACGAGGTCTACGAGGACACGCTGGCGAACTTCCCGGCCGGTTGATGTGCCTGTGAACAACTGAGGAGCCATGCCCGAATACGACACACCCTACTGCAACGCAGCCGGCCACTGGACCGTCGCGACGCGCTTGCGCGTCCGCTTCTACGAGACGGACCAGATGGGCGTGGTGCACCACAGCATCTACATCCGCTGGTTCGAGGAAGGCCGCAGCGCGTTCACGCGTGCCCTGGGCTACCCTTATTCGCGCATGGAGGCCGAAGGACTGTCGCTGGCCGTGACCGAGGTGCAGGCCCGCTATCACCACCCTGCGCGCTACGACGAGGAAGTGGCCGTGATCTGCTCCATGGAGGAGTTCCTGAGCCGGGGCATGACCTTCGGTTACGAAGTGCGTCGCGCAGCGGACGATACGCTGCTCGTCACCGGGCGAACGAAGCACATCTCCGTGGATCACCAGGGCCGCGTCATGCGCATTCCGGATGCCATGCGTCGCGGCTTCCTCGCCGGGGCGGTTGAGCGGGGATAAAATCGGGCCGCAACCAGCTTATGCCGAATTGAGGGCCAGCAACTTTGCAACTGTCACGGACATTCATGCAGCGCCTGGGGTTGGGCGGACGCTCGGTTGACATTACGCATGGCCGGCTGCGCGACAACATCTGGCAGCTTAGCTGGCCGCTGATGATCAGCCAGGGCCTGTCGTTCTTCCCGGGCCTGTATGATGCTTACTGGCTTGGGCGGTTGGGCTCCTACGCGCTCGCCGCGGCGATGATCGCCATCACGCTCCGCATCACCCTCATCAGCGTGCTGATGGCGCTCAGCGGAGCCAGCGCCGCGGTCATCAGCCGGTATGTCGGCGCTGAAGAGCACGAACTTGCCAACCAGGCCGCGACACAGGCCGTCATCCTGTTCGTCGTGGCATCCGGCGGGTTGGGGATCCTCGGCCTCATCTTCATCGAGCCGCTGTTGGTGCTGGCCGGCGCGAGCGGCGATCTGCTGGCCCCCACCATCGCGTATGCCCGCGTGATCTTCGCCGGACTCATCGCGCTGGAAATGGTGCCCAGCATGGGCGGCATGCTGAGTTCCTCCGGCAATCCGCAGCTTTCGCTCCAGATGAACCTGCTGACCCTGTTTTCGTTCCTGGCGTTGGAACCGTTGCTGATCGGGCTGGGCTGGGGTGTCACGGGGGCTGCGCTGTCCCTCGTGCTGGCGAATACTGCCGGGATGTTTTATGGGCTGTTCCTGCTTGCCAGCGGCCGGGCCGCGGTCCGTATCGAGCGGCGCTATGCCCGTCCGGACCTGAGCATGATGTGGCGCATCCTGCGCATCGCCATTCCGGGCATCATCCAGAAGGGCATTCCGAATCTCACCAACAGCATCCTGTTGCGGTTCATGGCCGGGTATGGCGCGGCGCCGGTGGCTGCGTTCAGCCTCTTTGGCCGCCAGAGCAGTTTGCTGCTGGCGCCCGCGGGCGGGTTGACCGTCACCGCGCCGGCGATGGTGGGGCAGAATCTGGGTGCAGGCCAGCCGGCGCGCGCGGCCCGTGCGGTCAAGCTCATTACCGCGGCCACTGGAGTAAGCGGGGCACTGTTGCTCGGGCTGCTGATCCTCTTTGCCAGGCCGGCTTATGCGGCCTTCACATCGGATCAAGCCACCATCACCATGGGCGTGCAGGTCATCGGCGTGCTCGCCCTCTACCGGCTGCTGCTTCTGCTGAGTACGGTTCTGGACGGCGCGTTGACCGGTGCGGGCGATACGGTGTCGCCGATGGTTGTCAACTTCATTGCGCAGTTTGGAGTGCTGTTGCCCGCCGTGTGGCTGCTGTCCACAGTCGTAGGCTGGGGTGTGCAGGGGATTTTCTGGGCACTGGTCATCGGGTTTGGCGTGCAGACGCTGCTGCTGGTGCTGCGCTTCCGGCAGGGGCGCTGGCAGAGCGTGCGGATTTGACCCAAAGGTATTCGTAGTCGTACCAGGGGAAGCCTGGCACGACCACGAAATTCTATAGAGTCAATCGCCGTCCTCGGCATCCACGGCGACCGGTTCTTCATCGGGCGCGCGCGGGTCCCAGCGTTCCACCGCGTGGCGCTGGATAACGATGGGACCGCCGGCTGTCTCCAGCTCCAGCGCCCCCAAGTCCCACCACTTCACGCGGCCCGCCTGCACCTGCCCGTTCCAGAGGTGCAGGGTGATAGGTGTCTCGTTGATGAGCGCGTGGACGAGCGCGCGGCTGAGCGCCTTGCGCGGCCAGTCCAGTCGCCAGCGCAGCTCCTCGAACGGCAGCTCGTAGTAACCGGCGATCAGCCGGAGCGATTCGTCATCGCCTACGGCACGATAGCGCTGCTCGATCTGCCGGTAGCAGCCCTTCGCCAGTTCAGGCAGGGCCGCCTCGATGTCCAACGGTGTCACGCCCCCACGCTGCGCGCGCAAGAGCCGGAGATAGTCACCGAGGCTCATGCTTGCGGCTCCTGGTTGCCGGGCAGCGCGTCCGTGGCCGGCGACTTGACATAGCTGACGACGGCGAGCTTGTTCACCGTGACCTCGCGGCCGCCGGCCTCCCGGATCGTGATATTGTACGGGCCGAACCCTACAACCACACCGGTGACGGTCGTATTGTCAAATAGGGTAAGGTGGAGCGGCGTTTTG
The DNA here is from genome assembly GCA_964614645.1 of uncultured Anaerolineales bacterium. Taxonomy (GTDB): domain Bacteria; phylum Chloroflexota; class Anaerolineae; order CG2-30-64-16; family CG2-30-64-16; genus MWBF01. The sequence goes on along the minus strand of CAZTMA010000019.1, from coordinate 9,804 downwards.
GCCTCCTGGACCTCGGTCAGATAGCGCAGCTCATACTGATCAACCGCCTCGGGCAGATAGGCACGGTGACGCTCCGCCGTCCGACCCTCCCGCAACTCCGTCTGTAGCTGCGTGAGCAGCTTGCTCGCAGTGGGCCGGTCGATTTCGGTCAGCGGCTTGCCCAGCTCCGTCTCAATCTGTGTCTGGGTGCGGCCCAGCCGCGCCAGGACATCCTGCAAATGCGCAATCTGGCTGGGTCGGGCCGGGGCAGGCGGTCGCGGTGCGGTGGTGCGTTGCGGCCGGGCGCCCCGCTCGCGCGGCTGCCGCGCCATGTCGCCCGGCGGCACGCTCCCCGGGGCAGCGTCCACAGGGGACTCGGACCTGTGATTCGTCCGCACACCAGCCTGCGTGGAATTCGCCGCGGCAGCTGGCATGGCCGCGGGACGGGGCTGTCGCTCCAACTGGCCCGTTCCCGGCCGCGGGTCTGACCGCAGCCGGAGGTCGGCCTCCTCTACATAGAGCGCCCGCGCCAGACGCGAAAGGTGCCGGGGATCGACACTGCGCTGTCCTGCCTCGTACTCCATAATGAGCCCGATCGGCAGACCGGCTCGGCTGGCGAGGGTCGCTACGCTCAGTTTCTTCTGCTCGCGTAATGCCCAGAGGTTTTCAGCCATAGGATCTCCTTGCTGGAACCCGATGTGAGAGTTCGGGTTCGGTGACTCGCACACTAGCGTAAGCGTAGAGGAGTAAATCCGCAGTAGTCCGTTTTACTTTTGCCCGGCTGTTGTACCTATATTTGGTCTGCAGGCAGAGGGGGCAGACGATCCAGGCTGTCGAGTCCGAAGTAGTGGAGGAATTGCAGCGTCGTGCCGTAGAGGAAGGGCCGGCCGGGCTGTTCGAGCCGGCCCACCGGCTCCACGAGTTCGCGCGCAATCAGGGTGCGCAGCACCCCGTCGCAGTTGACGCCGCGGATCACCTCGATGTCGCCGCGGGTGAGCGGCTGGCGATAGGCAATGACGGCCAGCGTCTCCAGTGCGGCGGTCGAGAGCTTGCTGCTCAGGTCGAGCCCCAGAAGCCTCTCGATGAACGCGCTTGATTCGGGCGCGGTCGTCAGGTATACACGGTCGCCCTTGCGCAGCAGGCGCAGCCCGCGGCCGGGCATCGCGTAGGCCGCGCTGATTTGCTCCAGCGCCTCGAGCACAGCATCCTCGGTTGCGCCGGTCACTTGGGCGAGGCGGGCCAGGGGCGTGGGGGAGGCCGCGACGAACAGCAGGCTCTCCACCACGCTCTGCAGCGCGTCGCCGCTGAGCACGATCCCGTTGGGTGTCCCGTTCGAGCCGACCGCGCCGGTGTCAGCGGCTTGCGGTGGGGTGAGTTCGTGAGCCTCCGGCTCGGTCACACGGCCGTCCCTTCTTGATACGGCGCATGCTTGATGCGCACATCGACTTTGCCCAGTTGGAGCCCCATCCGTTCGGTAATCACCTCGCGCGTGACGCCCACCACTTCATCGGTCTTCATCGGCACATCCACTTCGGGCTGCGTCTCCAGGTCCAGCCGTACATTCACGGACTGGCCGTGTGCGCTCACCACCGGCGTGACCGAGATAACATCGGCAAGTTGGTCGATGTGCCACGTCAGCCGCCGGGCCACCGAGTCGGTGGTGACGGAGGCCTGGCTGCCGCCTTCAGTGTGAACCCGCACGACGCGTGGGCCCCCGCGCCGCAGCTCGAAGACCAGGAGCAGGCCAAACAGCAGCACGGCCAGCAGGACGACTGCCGCACGTACGACCATGAAAAGCGCGCTTGACGACTGCGCAAAGTTCGTGAGGAGAGTCTGCAGCCCGTCCACCCCGGCGCGCACGGTGTTCAACACGGGGAAAGGCACGACAGCCAAGAGGACCAGCGCAGCCAGCAGGAGCAGCAAGACCAATACAACGACGATACGGTTAAAAACGTTCATCCCAACCTCCACGATAGCACATCAACGACAGCCGGATTATACCACATGCCTGCGCCAGAAGCTTGCAGCGAGCGCCGCGAGCAATCCACCCAGCGTCAGCAGGCTGATGAGTGCTCCCCGCTGCCAGCTCACGGGCCGATAGCTAAATACGACATCGTGCTCACCCGGAGATAGGACGACCGCGCGGAACATCAGGTTTACCCGGAGGATCGGCGCGGGCGTATCGTCCACCGTCGCCTGCCAGCCCGGGTAGTAGGTGTCGGCCAGGACGAGCAGCGCGGGCGAAGTGACATCGGCGCGCAGCGTGACCTGTTCTGCGGTGTATGCCACGACCGTCACAGTCTCTCCTTGGGGTGCGGCCGGTGGCTCCGGCGGCAGGGTCAGGAGTGAGGCGGCGTCGCTCAGGATGGCGCGCACGCGCGGGTCAAACGCGGAGTCTGCCAGCGCGGCCAGCGCGTCTTCATCATTCCCAACCACTGTGGCCGTGTGTACCAGCCAGGCGCGGCCCGGCGCATCCGTCCGTTCATAGACCTTGACGTCGCCGCTGTGGATGCGCCGGAAATTGGCGCGCGGGGAGACGGTGATGGATGTGTGCGCCGCGGTGCGCGCATCGACCAGGCTGAGGCCGCGCACGGTCAGATCCGGGTCGGCCGCGTCCGTGACAATTGTGATGCGCGCGGGCGTGAGCGGCGCGGCGAAGTCCAGGCGCAACGGGACCGGTTGGCCGTCGCCGGCCCCGGGCGGGGCCACGAACGGCAGCGTTACGCTGGTCTCTCCGGCGGACACGATGACGGCGCCGCGCGCCGTCTCTCCGGCTGCACTTGCGGCCTCTGCCACCAGGCCCAGGCCCGTGGCCGAGAAGGCCGGATAGCCGGTCAGGTCGAGTTCGAGGGTCGCGCCGGGCGCCAGCGTTGCGGGGTGCTCCAGGTCGTAGTACACATCGCCGGCCCACAGGTCGCGCTGCTTGTCCGTAATCACGAAGCGCACGCCGGTCAGGTCGAGCAGGCGGTCCGGCGGGATATGCTGGAGCTGCTCGCGCAGCCGGCCGTCGGGCACGAGGCTCTCCGGCGGCAGGTACAACGACTGGAGCTGGACATAACGGCTCAGGGGCAGCAGGCCGCCGTCGTAGCCGTCCACTGCGGGCAGCCGGAGGCGCAGCGGCAAGTTTGGCGCGATGACCTCGGTCTGCTTGACTGCCCGCACCATGCGCTCGATCGCATCCGCGGGCAGCCGGTCGGCCTGGATGCTGCGCAGCGCGGGGAGGTCGCCCGGGTCGAAGCGGATGTCGGACAGGCTGAGGAAGCGGTCGCGGCCCGCAGGCGACTGCCCCGCGGTCGCGGCCAGCAGCGCGGCGGGCGCGTTGCGCAGCCCCGCGGCGAGCGGTGCAGTGGCCTGGGTGAAAGGCAGGCTGCGGCCCGCCAGCCACAGCTCCACCAGGGCCAGCGCCAGCAGGCCCGCGGTCGCAGCCCGCGGCCACCGCGGCGCGGCCCGCACGAGGGCGGCCACGAGCAACAGCGCGGCCAGCCAGCCGCCGACGGTCACGAGCGGGGGCCACTGCTGGAGGGCAAGCAGCACCGCGCCGGCCAGCCCAAGGAAGATCAGCATGGCCTGCCGCAAGATGTATCGTCCGAGGTGTGGGACATGCGAGGATCGGGGCAGCCGTAGTGCGTTCAACCCGCAGCCGGCCAGCAATGCGCTGCCGAGCGCATACAGCTCCAGCCAACGCGCGGGTGCGCGGAACAAGTCGAAGCCGGGTACGATGCGCCACAGCAGATAGTAGACCGGGTTGTAGGCGCCGAGCGCGAGGAACAGTCCCACCGCAGCGAGCAGCACCGGGCCCATAAGTGTGGGACCTCGCCATCTTCCAGCTTCCAGCTCCCAGCTTCCGGATGTCTGGACTACACGCTCACGGGTCTGCCACGCGCGCACGAGCGCCCACTCTGCCAGAACCAGCCCGACGATGCTCACGTAGCCGACGAACTCCCCGTAACCCTCGCTCGCAAACGCCTCCGCCAGGCCGCCGCCGTAGGGCGGCAGCAGGCTTTGCACGAGGAGGCGCGGCTGCAGGGAGAAGCTCGCCGCCTGTCGGTAGGGCAACCCGCCGGTGCGCAGCCCCAGGCCGTTGAGTTCGAGCGTCGGCAGCAGTTGCGCCGCGGACAGCGCCAGCGCAGGGATGACCGCGAGCAGCGGGCCGAGTGAACGGGTGAAGAGGTGAACAGGTGAGCGGGTGAACAGGTGAGCAGGTGAAGAGGTGACAGGTCGCTGCTCTCCTGGAGCATCCTGAGCGGGTGTGCGGCTCAACCCTGCGGACGGCGCATCTACAGTCGAAGGATGCGGCGCGCGTCCACCCTGCCACATCCGCACGAGCCGCGCCAGTGCATACAGGCCCAGCCCGACCATGTTGATGAAAGTCGTCTGCGTATGGCCCGCCAGCAGTTGCAGCGCGATGACGACGCTGAGTGCAATGCTCCAGCGTGTGCGGGCTCGCCCTGACGCGGCGCCGGCGGTCTCATCGTACAGCCACAGCAGCGCAGGGAACCAGGCCAGCGCATTGAGCTGGTTGATGTTTTCGACGCGCGCCAGCGTGAACCCGCCCAGCGCGAACAGCGCGCCCGCAAACCAGGCGGCCGGCCGCGTCAGGTGGAACGCGCGCCGCGCGAGCGTGTAGGTGAACCCTGCGGCGAGCCAGACGTGCAGGAGCGCAGACCAGATGAGCGCGGCCTGCGACGACAGCCAGCTCAAGGGCCAGTGGAGCGGATAGAGCACCGCGGCCTGCGGGTTTGCAAGGAATGGCACGCCGAGAAACAGGTATGGATTCCAGAGCGGCAGCTGCCCTGCGCGCAGCGCGGCCATGCGGTAGTCCCAGTACGGGTCAAAGTAGGTGAAGGCATCGACGCCGGCCATGATGCGGTTTGTTGTTCCCAGGGGCCACAGGATGACGAGCGTCGCCAGTGCCAGCGCGGCCCACGCGCCGAGATCCGCGATAAGGCTGCGACGGCGGCTCATCGCGCGAAGGCGAATCATCGCCCGACCTCCTGCACCGGCCCCACGCGGTAGAGGACGAAGGACACGCTGCCATCGCTGCGATGGATGCGTTCGGCCTCAGTCAGCGCCAGCCCGCGGGCGGCCAGCGGCAGCCGCGCCGCGTCCGCCCACTCCTGCTCGAACGCGGGCAGGACGAGCCACTGCGGGCGGCCCTGCCGTGCCATGCGCGCGGCCACGTCCGCCAACTGCCAGCCGGAACCGAACCAGCGGTGTTCCTGGGGCGCATCGAAGAGATAGTAATCGAAATGCCAGCCGAGCGCGTGCTGGTAGATGATGGCATCGGTTGGCTGGCTGCGGAGCTGTGCGATGACCTGGGGCAGGCCCGCATACGCGCCGTGGTCGCTGCCGACGGGCAGACGGCCGGTGACGCCGAGCGCGGCCGCGCCGGTCAGCACGGCTGTCAGCGCGAGTGCCAACATAGGTCCCCGGACCTGCGTATGCAGTGCAGCCAGCCCGCGCGCGGCCAGCAGGCAGACGAGCGGCAGGAGCGGCAGGAGGTAGCGATCCCACGGCTGGAAGGTGACGAGGACGTGGAGAGCAAAGTAGCCGAGGACGTAGGCAGCGAACAGTAGCGTGGCAACGGATGAAGGTGAACCTTCAGTTCGCACCGCATAAACGGATGGACCTGCGTCGTGCTCAGACCCCATCCGTTTATCCGTGGCTATCCGTTGCTGCGACGGCGGAGATACGCGAGCCTTGCGGGCTGAATGGACCGCCACGGCGGCCAGAGCTATGACCAGCGCGGTAATAATGGGATGGCCGAACCAGTAGCCCACCTGCTCGGCCCAGTGGCCCAACCGCGCCGGCCACTCTGCCGGCGCCGCGAGGGTCAGCGGGTTGTAGGTACTCAGGCTGCGGTCCCAGAAGCTGGGCCGGTTGTGCCAGCGCAGGCTGTCCCAATAGGTGAGCGGGCCGAAGGCCAGCGCGAACCCGAGCAGCGCGGCGCCGAGGGATTTGAGATAGCGGATGAACGGTGCCATCCTTCGACCGGACAGTGTGGTTGGGGGAGGCTTTGCCGTCCACCCGCTCAGGATGCCTGGGTTGCCGATCAGCATCAGCACCAGCGGGATCACGAACACGCCCTGCTGCTTGCTGGCGACGGCCAGCGCGGCCAGGAGCCCCGCCAGGAAAGGCCGCCGTGCGAGCGCAGCCCAGGCCGCGAGCAGCAGCCAGAGCATCAGCCAGGGATCGGTAAACGCGGTCGGCGCGAAGAGGATAGCGAACGGCGAGAGGGCCAGCAGCGCGGCGGCCAGCAGCCCGACGCGGCGGCCGTACGCGGCCTGTGCCAGCCCGTACAGCGCAGGCACAGCCAACACCGAGGCGACCATGCCGGGCAGCCGCAGCGCAAGGTCATTGGGCGCAGCAGCGCCTGCGCCGAACAGCCGCAGGCTGCCCGCCATCAGGTACATCACGAGCGGCGGCTTGTCGATCCAGGGGGTGAGCAGCAGGGGGTCTTGACCTGAGGCAATCAGCCGCGCCCAGTAGCCGTACAGTGCCTCGTCACGGTGGAGCGGGTAGGCCGCCAGAAACGGCACGAGCCGCAGCGCCAGCGCCAGCAGCGTGACCCCGCTCAAGACCAGCCAGGTGGGCCACGCCGCGACCCGGAGGCTGAACGGCCAGGCGTGAGAAGGCCGGTTGCGCGCCGCCAGCACGTGCTACTCCGTCAAGCGATACTTCAGCAGCGTCCACATGACCGTCAGGCCATCGCGCCAGCTGATTTTCTTACCCTCGTTGAACTCCCGGCCATTGTAGGAGATGGGCACCTCGTAGATGCGGTAGCCGCGCTTGAGAATCTTGGCAGTAATCTCCGGGTCGAAGCCCCACCCCGGCGACTTGAGCCGCAATTGCTGGGCGACCTCGCGCGTGAAGACCTTGTAACAGGTCTCCATGTCGCTCAGGATCGTGTCGAACAGGATGTTGGTGAAGAGGGTCAGGGACTTGTTGCCGAGCATGTGCCAGAAGAGCATGGCCTTGCGCGGGCCGCCCAGGAAGCGGCTGCCGTAGACCACTTTGGACCGCCCCTCGATGATGGGCTGGAGCAGCGCCGGGTATTCGCGCGGGTCGTATTCCAGGTCTGCGTCCTGAACCAGCATGATATCGCCCGCCGCATGTTCGATGGCGGTGCGCACTGCGGCGCCCTTGCCGCGATTGCGGTCGTGGTAATGGACGGACACATCGGGCAGCGCAGCGAGCTCGGGCAGGATGTCGCGTGTGCCGTCTGCGGAGCCGTCATCCACGATGACGATTTCTTTCTCGACGGTCAGCTCGACAGTCCCATCCGGCGCGACCGGCAGACCGAAGCGCCCATCTCGCACGCGCATGCGCATGTCTACGGCGCGTACCCGCGCGACAATCTCCCGGATGGTTTCGCGCTCGTTATAGCAAGGAATCAGGACAGATAACTTCACCCGCTTGGCTCCTGAAACAAGGAAAACGCGCAGGCATCCGGTGGGGGCCAGACGACTGCGCGTGATAGGAGATGAGCCCTGTGGCCGGAGGAGTTCCGGTTGCGCTCTTAGCCCTGTCCGACCTGGTGCGCCAGGATGATGGCTTCCGCGACTTCCTTCATGGGCTTGCGATTGTCCATGCTCATCTTCTGGATCTTGCGGAAGGCCTCGGCCTCGCTTAGGCCCTGCTTGTCCATGAGGATGCCCTTGGCGCGGTCCACGAGCTTGCGCGTTTCCAGAGCTTCGGTTAGGTCGTTGACCTGCTTCTGCAGGTCCTTGAACTCCGCAAAGCGTGCGAGTGCAACCTCGATCGCGGGCGTCAATTCTTCCTCGCGATAGGGCTTGACGAGGTATGCCACGACGCCGGCCTCACGCGCCCGCTGCACCAGCTCGCGCTGGCTGTAGGCGCTCAACAGGACGACAGGCGCAATGCGCTCCTCGGTGAGGACCCGCGCCGCTTCGATGCCGTCCATGTCTGGCATCTTGATATCCATGATGACCACATCGGGTCGCAGCTCGCGCGCTTGGTTGACGGCGCTGCGGCCGTCGGCCACCTCGCCCACCACCAGGTAACCCAGGTTGGTGAGCATCTCCCGCAGATCCATGCGGATCAATGACTCGTCGTCAGCAACAATGACTCGCGTACGTTCCATCATGTCCTCCTGGCCGCATGGCCGGCTTCGGTTAGCATCCGTTTGAAAAACAGGTTCTCCCCGGCTCGGTTGTGCAACCCCCGGTTGCCGGGACCGGCCAGAGCAATCCACAAAAGACCCTTTATGCGCCGGTCGTTTTCCCCACAAAGGCTTTGGGGAAGGCGACCGTGGCAACCACGCCGCGCTCGTCGTGATTCTCGAGGCGCACCTCGCCGTGCAGGTCGCCCTGCACGAGGCTGCGGACGATCTGCAACCCCAGGCTCGTGCTGCTGCTCAGGTCGAAATTGTCCGGCAGCGGCGTGCCGTCGTCGCAGATCTCGAGCTGCACGCGGTCGCCGCCGTCGGTCAGCTCGATCTGGACCTGGCCGTGCTTGCCGGCCGCATACCCGTGCTCCAGCGCATTCTGGATCAACTCGTTGATGACCAGTGCACATGCGGTGGCCTGTTGGCTGGGCAGATAGATGCTCGGCCCTTCGATGGTAAAGTCCACGTGCGTGCCGGGCGCAATGATTTGCCGGGCCTGTCCTACGATCCGCTGACAGACGTCCTTGATGTTAATCGACTGGCTCTCGTCCAGCGACAGGAACTCGTGAATGACGGCCACGCTCAGAATCCGGGCAATCGCCTCGTGCAGCGCCTGCTGAGTGCTGCTTTCGCCGGCCCGCCGCGCCTGCATGCGCAGCAGGGCAGCGATCGTCTGCAGGTTGTTTTTGACGCGGTGGTGGACCTCCTGAATCATGGTCGTCTTGACCTGGAGCTCCTCCTTCTTGCGGCGCTCGTCGGTCGCGTCATGAACCAGGACCAGCACACCTCCCACCGGGTTGCGGCGGCCCTGCCCGCTGACCATCCGGTCCAGCCAACCATGTATGGAGGGCGGGGCCCAGACCGGCAGCAGCTTGCGGACCCAGATGTGACCGCTCTCGTTGTTCTCGCATTCCACCGGCTCACGTGACTGGATGGCTGTGATGGCCAGGTCGTCATCGTTCGTGCCGAGATAGGAGAGCCGGCGCCCGCGCAGGTCTTCCATGTAACCCAGGCGGCGGAACAGGTTGTTCGCAATGCCGCTCAAATAAGTAATGCGGCGCTGGGGATCAACCAGCATCACGCCGTCCATCTCGAGAAACGGCGACAGGCCTGCGGCCCCCGCCAGCTCGCCCCGCACGCACATCGTCTTGATCCACTCGACCGTCCGCCGGAACGAGGGATGGCGCTGCCGGTGGCGTTCGAGCTGAATCAGGCTGGTCTCGAAGCTCAACAGCCCGATGAGTCGCCCATCGTGCCCGAAAATCGGCCGCACGTCCTGCATCACCGGCGCGCCCCCGGGCAGATCCCGGTGCGCATGCACTCGCTTGCGCTTTCGCACTGCATCCAGAATGACAGGCGCATCCCGGTTAATCCAGTTGCGATCGATGAGACTGTCTGCGTGCAAGGGTGAAATGGAGTGTGGCTGAGCCTGGGCAACGACTTTGACCTGTCCCGCAGGCAGGGGACGCAGCAGCAACAGGTCAGACCGGCTGATGTCAGCCGTGATGGCCATACCGAGGGCAACGTCTCGCAGCTCCTGCGGGACTATATCAGGCAACTCACTCATCGCTTCGTCGTTGACGCGGTCCTTGATAAAAACAGGGGGTGGGACAGACACATCCCACCCCCTCCAGTAGACGCTGGTCGGGGCGAGAGGATTTGAACCTCCGACCACTTGAACCCCATTCAAGTGCGCT
>CAZTMA010000018.1:0-48732 GCA_964614645.1 uncultured Anaerolineales bacterium | reverse complement strand
GGAACAGCTCGGCCTGGCTGTCCGCCAGGAGGAGCTGGTTCGCGCGCGTCAGCGCGGCTGCAGGGCCGCGACCGGTGAAGGCCACGCTCCGTATGACCGTGCGGCTCACGGCCATGAACAGCGCGGCGGGCACGCCCTTGTCGGCCACATCCGCAATGACGATGCCAAGGCGCGGGGGCGGCGTGCCGGCCTGGTAGAAGTCATAGAAGTCGCCGCCCACGGTGCGTGCCGCCTGGTAGGCCGCCGCGAAGTCCCAGCCGGGCACTGAGGGAGTGGATTTCGGCAGCAGGCTGAGCTGGATCTCCCGCCCAACGCTGATTTCGGCGGTCTTCCGCGCCAGCGCCTCGTCCGTCCGGCGCAGCAGCAGCATGTTGTGGACGGCAATGGCGGCCTGATCCATGAACGCGGCCAGCGTGCGCTTGTGCTCCTCGCCAAAGCGCGCCCGACCGCTGGCGTAGCCCAACTCCAGCGTGCCCAGCTCTTCGCCCGCGGCGTGCAGCGGCAGGTAGGTGCGCACGAACTTGTGCAGGCCCAGCCGGTCGATGATCGTCCGGTCCTGGCTCTCGTCGCTCGCGCGCACCGTCAGCATCCGGCGGTCCTGCAGCGCGCTGACGGCCGGGTGACGGCCTGCCAGTGGGAAGCGAGCCAGGGACTGCCATTCGTCCGTAATTGCCCGGCCCACGCCCGCACTCATCTGCAGCCAGCGCCGGCTGTCATCCACCAGGTAGAGCACGGCATAGTCACAGCCGAGCGCATCAGCCAATGTTTCGAGCACGCGCTCGACTGTCGGCTGCATCGCCTTGGCATTCAGCACCGCCTGGCCGATGGTGCGATAGGCCGCGCGGATAATCGCGTTGTCCATCGCGCCGGCCGCATGCTGGAGATAGCGCAGCAGGTCGGGCAGTTCATCCGGCAGGAGGTGCGGATCGCGGTGCTGGATGTAGCGTTCGACCGTAACGACCCCGATGGAGCGTCCGCCCGCGTTCAGCGAGACGATCAGCCGGGCTTCATCAGATGTGCCCCGCAGCGCATAGTTGCCCAGACGGTACGTCTGCGCTTCCACACAGGCCGGGTCGTGCAGGTCCACCCACTCGGGCGCCGTGGCCCCGTTGCGCGAGGGGGTCACCGGCGGGAACACCCGCTGCAGCAGCCCGCGCGCCGGCACGGCGCAATAGACCGCGGCATTGGACAGGCCGAACCCCAGCCGCAGCCCGTCTGCCAGCAACTCATACGCTCGCTCCGGCGCATCGGTCGCATAGATGGACTGGACGATGGCCTCGAGAAGCTGTGGTCGCGCCGGTGATGCGCCAAGGTTTGCAGGTTCCGATGTGGCAGGTGGCAGGTTATCAACCCTCGACCCTTCAACCTGCAACCTTGAACCTGCAACCTGTTCCTTGTCTTGCCGGAGCCGCGGCGCGAGATACTCGATGGCCTCTGCCCAGAGCCCCGAGATGCGCAGGACATGGCCGACGCGCTCTGTGGTGAAATGCCGCGCCAGGCCCCGTTGATAGGCCCGATTCGTAAACCGGAAAGCGCCTTCGGCCAGCACGACTGCGCCCGACAGTTGAAGGCGGTCCGTGCCGGTGCGCGTCGGCATCTGCCGCGAGCGCGAGCGGGGCAGCGTGTCGTGATCGAGCAGGTGGAGGACATCGAGCATCGTGTCGGGGTCCTCCTCGATCATGCGAATCGCAGCGCGCATCGGCGGTAGATCCTCGGTCGTGAGGCACATGCGGTCCGCGGCGCGCGTGATGACCGCGGATGTAACCCGGCGCAGGCGATGGGCCTGGACAAGCTCGACGCCCAGTGCAGCCAACCGGGGCACCAGATAGCGGTCGCCGCCCGCCCACTCGACGATGCGCTCCAGCGCATGTTCCGAGATGTTACAATCGTAGGCCTGCACCGTGGCCTCGGCCAGTGCACGGCTCTGCTCGACCGTCAACGGAGCCGTCACGACCGGCTTCGCGATGTTGAAGGGCGAGGTGGGGCCGGTGGACAGGCCGACGAGATTCATGCCGCCCGTGACGACGGCCACCAGGCTGCGCGGGGCATCGGCCTCGCGCTCCATGTAGGCGGAGCGGAGCGCCAGGAGCAGGCTGTGGACCAGGTCGTGCGGCAGCGCCTGCAGGTGGTCAATCAGCAGCGCGACGTTGCGGCTGCCCTGGTTGGCAACCTCGGTGACGTAGTGCTGGAAGGCACGCGGGTCGGGCACGGACTCCGGCACGGGCTGCGCGGCTGCGTCGAGCCCGCGCTGCGCCAGCTCTGCGCCGACCAGTCCGGCCAGGCTGGTGAAGAACACGGCTTCGTCATCCGACCGCGTGTGCCACAGGTCAATATAGAGCGGCGTGAAGCGGCCCGTGCCCTCCAGTGCGGCGGCAATGTCGCGCAGCATGTTGCTCTTTTCGTTGAGCGGCGGGCCGAGCAGCGAGACACATTCGTCGTTCTGGAGATGGCGCACGACCGCGCTGATGCGCCCCTCATCGCGCACGCGCAGCCGCTTGAACGGCGAGGTTTCCTCGTAGGGGACGATGCGCCAGTCAGGCGGGGGGCTCATGGCTCAAATCCCCTCCTGGAGCACCTTGCGGAACAGGTAATCCACATCGTAGTTCTCGCTCAACATGCGCGGGAAGACGGGCGTCGCAAAGCGGTACAGCGGCCCGCGCGAGGTGAACGTGCCTGCCAGCTCGAGGTTGCGGCAGGCCAGGTCCAGGTCGGACAGTGGAATCTCCACCCCGCGATGCTCCAGCGCGGCGTCCATCGTCTTGACGCCGAAGGGCGTCTCCGCGCCCAGCTCTGCCATCACCGCAAAGACGATGGCCTTCTCCAGATGTGTCGTGTTATCCATGAACGTGCTGAGGACGAACGCGCGGAAGTCTTCGTTCCCATAGACATCGAACAGGCTTTCCGGTGATACCGTGCGGCTGCCCTCCCGGTCGAGACGCTCGACCAGGATGCTGCAGTAGAACTGGATCAGGTTGGGCTGGCCGGCCGTCTCATCGAAGATGCGGTTGACCACATCGTTACGCCGCGTGAACTGGACGCGCAGCTTCTCCAGCGGGCCGAGGATGAGTGCGGCGGCTTGCTCGCGGCTGAACTCCTTCAGACGGATGGGCCGCGCGAAGTTGTAGAGCGGCGACTCCAGGTCGCTGAACGCACGCATGACCTCCCGGAAGCCGCCGACGATGTAGCGTGAGTGGCCCTGGTTGCTGGAGGCGCGCAAGGCGTTCAGCAGCGTATCGTCTTCGTAGTGCCAGGTGAGCACCCGGTCGAACTCATCCAGGAACAGGAAGATGGGCCCGCCGTAGCGTTGAGCCATGCGTTCCAGGAAGTCCGGGATGAAGATAGGATACTGCTTGCTCGCCAGCCGCGTGAGTTCCTGCGGCCGCAGCTTCCTGACGACCTCCTGGACGAGATGCGCAGGCGAGTTGAGCGCGCTGCAATCCAGGAACAGGATGCGCTCCAGCGCATTCTCGTCGCCGCTTTCCTGCGCTTGCTCCTTGAGCTGCCGCTCGATTTCGCGCATCAGCGAGGTCTTGCCGATGCGCCGGATGCCCATGATCGCAAAGTTCGTGTCGCCGCTCTGCAGGATGCGCCGGATCTCGAACTCGCGGCCGAAGAATCGCGAGCCGGTCACGGGTTTGCTCGTCTCGTACGGCGTCAGAAGCGAGAGGTCGAGCTGCGCGGCCAGACGCTCCAGCAACTCGGCCGATGGGCGCCGCGACTCCCGTACTGCCTGTTGGTCGGCCTGATCCAGGAGCAGCATGGGCAGATAAAAGGGCTTAAGCTGCGCAGCCAGATCTGCACCGGGGCCTTGCACCATGATGATGGGGTTGCGCTCGACCAGCGAATGCGCGCGTACCACCTCTACCAGGCTCTGGGCCAGCTCCCGCGGCTCCATCGCTGCGAAGTCGGTTTCAGTCACCCAGATGACCGGCGTCCGGTCGGAAAAGCGGAGCTTCCACTCGGAGAAGTCGATGAAGTAGAGATTGTAGCCGAGTGTCTCCTTGAACAGCTTCACCCGGTGATTCAGCGTGCCGTCCACAAACTGCAGGAAGTCGGGCATCTGCTGACGCCACGGGGTCTTGGCAGCGATCATGGTGATACCCCCTGATATCTCGCCCTCACGTCGTCGTCAACCGCACCAGGTCAAACCGGTGCATCACCCAGAGCAGGCCGGCCACGGAAGGCGCGGGCACGCCTGCCTGCGAAGCCTCCAGGGTCAAGCGGTCCCGGTCAACGGGGCTGCCGGTATCCGGCAGGAGGTCGTATACGCGTGCCGCCAGCCGCGCCGTCGCCTCCAGGCCCACCGGTGCGCTGTCCCAGCGACCCTGTCCCGCGTTCCACACGCACACCAACCGGCCATTCTCGCGTTCGATCCGCACGCCGCTGCGGCCGATATGTGTCACCCGATCCCACCAGCCGGCAGGCACCGTAACGTTGCGGTGGTCCAGCCGCCAGTCCGGCTCGTTGATGCGCCAGTCGCCCTTCTTCATGATCAGGCGGCCGCTCACGTAGACCGTTGGCTTCCGGATCGTCATATCGCAGTGAATGACCGAATCTACATCGCCGCCCAGGCTCTGGCTGTGGCCCAGCGCAATGTGCAGGGTATGTGCCTTCTTCTCATCGACGGTGCTGATGCCGCACAGGTCAGGCATGGCCGGGTTCAGACCAAAGCCGATCTCGGCCAGGTTCGTCCAGTTCGGGTCGTGCCGCCGTTCCGCAAAAGCAATCTGTGTGTCGTGCAGATGCCGCGCCGCGGGACAGTCCTCCGGTGCGATAGTTGTCAGCCTGCCGTCCTCGAAGGTCAGGATCAGCTCCTCGCCCGATCTCAGCACCTTGCCCGGCAGCGCACCGTTGATGGCGACCTGACCGTTGCCCCTGCGCGGGACGACGAACACCTCACCCGGCGGCAGATTGCCCCAGGCGCCGTCGCGGATGACGCCGTCGCTGATGCCCGGCGGATGTTCCCACCCGCCGATCTCCGCGCTCAACCGGTACTCGCGTTGCTGGCTGTCGGTGGTCACAATCTCGATGCGTTTGCCCAACAGCAGGGCCAGCGCGATGAGCTGCGCCTGCTCGCTGATGGCGCCGTAGTCGATGTCGGCCATACGCAGGATGTCGGGCGTCATGCCCGGCGCGTGGCCGAGCTTCGCGCGGCGGCTCCAGCCTGTCTGCAGCACGCGCACGCGGTAGTTGCGCAACTCTGGATGATCCGAGAGACAGCTCAGGATGGCATCGGCTTCGCGCACCGCAGCCTCCGCGGGCAGCGGCAGGTTCTCGGACGCCTTCATCTCCGCCTGCAGGACCCGCGGCACGAAGAACGATGTCACATGGATCCCAAGCTCATGCGCGGTTCGGGCGATCGCTTCAATGACCTCGAGCGAACCGGCGTCAGCGAAGACGAGCAGATTTTGATCCCGGCGCAGCCCGAAGCTTCGCGTCAGGATGTTGTGAGCGCCGCGCGCCAGTTTGTTGACTTCAGGCACTGAGACTCCACGGGACGAATTGCGAATCACAAAGTACGAATTGTTCGGCGGCTCCAGCGTTACCCTTGGCAGGCCATTGCTTCCAGAACGGGCAGGCCAAAGCCCTCGTACTCGCTGACGAAAAGCGTGCCGGCGGCCAGTGTATACAGGGCCGGCTTGTCGGCTTCATCCACCCAACCGGTAAGGTGGACATAATCGGCCAGCGCCAGGCGTGCGACGATGGGCCGCGGGTCGGGCGCAAACGCGGTGTCCGTCGCGGGCAGCCGGCCCGCAATCACCAGGCGCGGCACGTCCCTGGCCTCGGCGTTGAGCCGCTTCACGAGCCGCGCATACGCCTCCAGCGTGCGCGGCAGGTTCTTGCGCACATCGAACCCACCCAGGTAGAGCAGGAACGGTTCCCCGGGCAGGTCATACCGCTCGCGTACCCGGCGCAGCGTCGCCTCGTCCGTGACGCGGCAGAAGCGCGGGTCGGCTGCCAGATGGACGGCGTGGACGCGCTCCGGCGAAATGCGGAGATGGCGCATCACGTCCTGGCGGCTGGCCTCGGAATCGGCCAGCACTGCTGCAGCGCGCCGCACAGTCCGGCTGACCAGCCACGTATAGCCCCTCTGGAGCGGCCCCCCGCGATAGGCCGGCAACAGCAGCGGAATGAGGTCGTGGACCGTGACGACCACCGGGCAGGGCGACCACCCCGGCGCAGCCCAATAGGGCACGAACGCGACGTCGGCCTGCAGGCGGCGGCACGCGGCCGGAAAGCTGACCTGCTCGAACCAGAGCTTCGCCAGGTTCTCGCCGGCGCGTTCGAAGGGCGTCGTCGCGGTCACCCACCTGATCCCGTCGGATGTTCCGGCGGGCTGCCCGGCGCGCTGGACAATCACGAATTCGTGCTCGGGCCTGACGCGCGGCAGCCACTCGCGCAGCGCCGCCAGGTATTGGCCGCTGCCCGTCGTCAACCGGTCACGGAACCAGCCATTAACAACGACTCGCACGCTGATCAGGATAGCCTAGAAGCGATATTGTGTCAACATTTTTGGTGATTCGGCTCTTCAGGCGGCCAGCAGGCGGTCGGCCAGCCAGCGGAGCAGGCGGCTCGCCAGGGGCTGCGGTCCCGGCAGCGGGACCTGCAGGTCATACCGGTTCTCCGCAACAACTGCGCCGTTGCGCAGCAGCCGCAGGGTGAGCGTCTCCGGCGGCGCGGCCAGCCGCTCGCGCATGGAGCCAAGCCGGTACGCGCCCGCAGCCGGGATATCTACCGCAGCGCGCGTCCAGACCGCGCGCTCGTCCAGCCATGCCTCCACCGTGCAGGGAGGCTGCGCCGAGGGCAGGTCGCTGACCAGCCAGAGTGCCGCCTCGAAGAGGTCGCCCTCCGTGTAGGGCCGGCGCGGGAACTGCGCGGCAACGAGCAGAGGTTGGTAGCTCCGCCGGATAGCGTTGTAAGCCGCTTTGGGCCGGCCCGCACGATCCACGACCGACCAGCTCACCGCACGCCACGGTTCGTTGAACTGCCAGAACGCGACCCCGCCGCAGGGCCGCGGCTGTGCATTGTCGCTCTCCCGGCGGATGCGGCACGCCTCGATCCCCGCCTGCAGGGCCGCGGCCTGCGCACGCTGGGTCAGCCGGATGGCGTCGGCGTTGCTTACCGGAATGCTCGCCGCGATGTCCGGCCCGGCATAGTGGCGCAGCTTGGCTGGCTGGGCCTTGCGCGCAGCCCACTGCGCGTCGGAGAGCGCAGGCGGCGCACCGGCAGGAAACATCTCGGCCACGGTCGCCGCGTCCGGCAGGGCCTGGAGCCCGAACTCGCTCATGAAGGGCGGGGCCTGCTCCTGCAGCGCCGCCCACGACGCAAAGCCGTGCCAGACGTTCCATTGGTGGATATCGCCATCTGACGGGGAGGCGGGAATCCACGGCCGCCGGTCGTCCTCCTGCGCCAGCACATCTGCCAGCGCGGCCAGCGGCAGGCGCTCGCGCTGTACGTTGATCTCGTTGCCCCCGCACCACGCGATAAGGCTCGGGTGGTGGCGCAGGGCGCGGACCGTGCCGCGCGCTTCGTCGGACAGCGCTGAGAGATAGGATGCTGTACGCGGGTGATGGTCGAGGAACGCGCACGCCAGCGGGAACTCCTGCCACGCCATGATGCCCAGCCGGTCGCATGTCTCCCAGAACGGCGCGCGCTCGCGCACCCCGCCGCCCCACACGCGCAGGAAGTTGATGCCCGCGTCCCTCGCCATGCCGAGCAACCGCTCATAGTCTGCGGGTGTCACCGTGCCGGGCAGGATGTCCGCAGGCGTCCAGTTCGCCCCGCGCAGGAAGACGGGCCGGTCGTTGACGACGAACTGCCACGGCGCACCGCCCGGCAGAGCCTCGCGGCGCACCGTGCGCACCCCGGTAGTCATGCCGGCCTCGTCCATCACGTCGCCGTGCACATCGATCAGCCGCACGGTCACGCGACACAGGTGCGGCTCGCCCTGATCCCACGGCCACCAGCGCCGGAGCGGGGGCGTCTCGAATGCCAGCGCGAGCGTGGAGCCATCCCGGGCAGTCACGTCGTGTCGTACCGTATGTGTGACTTCGGTCTCCTGGCTGACCTCGACCTCAACTGCGGCAGGCGTTCCGGTGAACTGCTGCAGTGCCAGCCGCAGCTGCCACCGGACAGGCGCTGGGTCGTCCGGCGTCAGCGGCTCCGCCGCGGCGTACAGGTTCTCGATGTATGCCCCGCGACAGGTGACGAGGCGGATGTCATCCCAGATGCCGGTGCCGAAGACGCGCGGCGCGAAGTCCCAGCCGAAACTGAACGGCGCGTGGGGGGTCGCCATGCGATCCGGGAAGTACTCGGTGTTCGCGCCCGTGAGCCTGAGCGCGCGGCGGATGAGGCGGCGCCATGGCGGGTTGGGCAGCCGCGGCAGCGCGCCTGCGCCCCAGATGCGGATGGCGAGCGTGTGTGGCCCGGCCCCGTTCACCCACGGCGAGAGGACGACCGCCTGCCGTGCGAACATGCCTGCGTGCGTGGCCAGCAGCCGGTCATCCAGCCAGACTGCGCACCGGTCGTCGATGCCGTCCGCCTCCAGCACGACCTGTTCATTGCTGCGCCAGCCGCCCGGCAACTGCACGGCGTACCACCAATCCACGGCATCGACCCAGTCGCCCGCGGCAATGCCCTCGGGCGTATCCACCGGCGGCACGAGGCCCGCGGCTGCGAGGTCTGCACGCACCGCGCCGGGCACGCGCGCCGGGTGCCACGCCCGGACCGCGCGGCGGTCGTCCGCCGGGGACGCGCTGTACGGCTGCCGCGGGGCCGGCCCCATGCGCCAGGCCAGTGTGGAGAGGTCGAGGGTCTGTCGTGCCATGCGGCGATCATAGCACGAGCCGCCTTGTTTGAAGAATCCTCCTGGTTCGTAGTAGGCGCTTCAGCGCCCGTTTCGATGCGGGGCGCTGAAGCGCCTACTACGAACTGAGTGTGTCGAGCCATTCCCGCCGCGCAGCCATCCTATGCTATAATCTCGCTGTCAATCGCCGGTTGGAGATGTAACTTGCCCTTTTTCGATGTATGGACGCTGCTCGCGAAAGCCGTTATTCTGCTGGTCGGCTTCCCGATTCACGAACTCGCGCACGCGTGGACGGCCTACAAGCTCGGTGACCCGACGGCGCAACGCATGGGCCGCCTGACCCTGAACCCGCTGGCGCATCTCGATCCCCTGGGGTCGCTGCTGCTGCTCGTCAGCTTCATCGGCTGGGCCAAGCCGGTGCCGGTCAACGAGTACAACCTGCGCAACCGGCGTTGGGGCGGCACGCTCGTGTCCCTGGCCGGGCCGGTGAGCAACCTGTTAATGGCCGCGCTGCTGGCCGTGCCCTACCGGATGGGCCTGTTTGATGGGCTGCCTGGTGGCATCCATACTTTCGTGCAGGTGTTCGTCACCATCAATGTCCTGCTCTTCGTGTTCAACCTGATTCCGCTGGCGCCGCTGGATGGCTTCCGCGTGTTGAGCGGCGTGCTGGGCCGCGCGGGCGGCGAGTTCGTGCGCATTCTGGGCACGTATGGCCCGCTGATACTGCTCGGCCTGTTCATGCTCGGCTACGTTTCGCCCCAGCTCAACTTCCTGGGCCGCTGGCTCGGCGCGGCGATGGATGTCGTCAGCCGGTTCCTATTGGGGTAGGCTGGAACTCAGCATGGCGTCACGTGCATACGGTCTGCCTTCCCGACAGCGCGTGGCCTACCGGGTGCGCCAGTTCGTGGCCGGGCTGCTGGCCGGCAGCCGGGGCCTGACCGCTGTGGAGCGCCGCGTGGTGCAGGCCATCCTGCCGGTGGGTGCACAGCCGCTGTTCGACGCTATGCCGCCTGGCGACCAGCGCCACAGCCTGAATGTGCTCCGGGCCCTGGCTGCGGCGGGGCACGATCATCCGGCGCTGCTGCAGGCCGCGCTGCTGCACGATACGGCCAAGCGCGCCGCGCGGCTCACGCTACTGCACCGGACCGCGATTGTGCTGCTGCGGGCCTACCGGCCGGCCCTGCTCAAGAGCTGGGCGCGCGGCCCGCAACCCCGCCCTGGACACTGGCGGCGCCCCTTTTGGGTCTATGCGCATCACGCTCAGCAGGGCGCTGCAGAGGCTGCGGCCGCGGGCTGCGATGCTTTGACTTGCCTCCTGATGCGTCATCATCAGGATCATCTGCCGGTTGCCGGGCTGGACACGGCGACCCTGCACCTGTTGGCCGCGCTGCAACACGCGGACGACAATCAATAGGGAGAGTTATGGACATGGCTGAGAAACTTCAGGTGGCAATCGTCGGGCTGGGGTTGGTGGGGGCCTCCGCCGGGCTCGCGCTGCGCCGCTTCCAGGATCGGGTGTACGTGATCGGCCACGACCGGAGCCCCGAAGTCGCGGGCCGCGCCAAGAAGATGGGCGCAGTGGACCGGACGGAGTGGAACCTCATCAACACGGTGCGGGCTGCAGACCGGGTCATCCTTGCGCTGCCGCTCAGCGAGATTCACGACACGCTGGAGGCAATTGCCGGCGAGCTGAAGACCGGCTGCGTGATCGTGGATACCTCGGATGTCAAGAAGCCGGTCATGGCCTGGGCGAAGAAGCTGCTGCCCGACGACACCTATTTCGTCGGCGGCCACCCCATCGTCGTCGCGGATGAAGCCACGCTGGATGGCGCACGCGCGGACCTGTTCGACCAGAAGATGTTTTGCCTCACGCCCGACCTGCACACGAACGACACCGCGGTGCGCCTCGCGGCCGACGTGGCGGAAGCGTTGGGCGCGCGACCGTATTTCCTGGACGCAGACGAGCACGATGGCCTGGTTGCCGCGGTGCAGCATCTGCCCGCCGTGACCGCGGCCGCGCTGATGTCGCTGCTGACCACGAGCAGCGGGTGGGATGACCTGCGCAAGGTGGCCGGCGGGCAGTTTTTCATCAGCACGCTCCTCTCCGCCGGGAGCGGGCAGGAGGCGATGGATGGGCCTTTCGCCAACCGGGAACTCGTTGCGGCGTGGTTGGATCGCCTGATTGATGAGCTGAGCACTTGGCGCGACCAGTTGCTCAATGGGGAAGAGGCGGCTATCACCGAACAGGTGGATCGTGGCCTGGTCGCCGGCCGCAGATGGCTGGCTGCGCAGGCGCGGGGCAACTGGGATGATCAGGCGCCGGCCGTTGACATGCCGACTGCGGGCAGCTCCATGCGCGAGATGATGTTCGGTCGGCTGGGTCGTGCGCCCGAGAAGCCCAAGCGCAAGTAAGCCTCGGAGTGGGGCCATCCACGAATAACCGAATGCGCCGAGGGCGCACGAATAAACGAATGCTGCGCGTCGCAGTGGGCATTCGCTTATTCGGGGCTGATTAGTTTATTCGTGGATGGCCCCGCATTGGCCCTTACTGCTGCGCGCTCGGGTAGAAGAGCGGCTGGCCGAACTTGTCCACGCCGTAGCCGCCGATCACCGCCTGAGTCTCCGGTGAAGTCAGCCACTCCACAAACTTGCCCGCCAGGTCGGCCTTGACATTGGGGTGCGTCTCCGGGTTGACGGCCAGCACGCCGTACGGGTTTAACAGGGTCTTGTCCTTGTTCTCCCCCACGTTTCCGCCGCCCACCATGACTTCCAGTCCCGGCAGCTTATCGACCATCGACAGGTACGTGCCGCGGTCGGTCAGCGTGTAGCCCTGCTGTTCCAGCGCGAACAGCAGCGTGTCGCCCATGCCCTGGCCGATGCTGTTGTACCACGCCATCTCGGCAGTCGGCGTGATGCCTGCGCTCGCCCAGATGCTGAGTTCCTTCGTGTTTGTGCCGGAATTGTCGCCCCGGCTCACGAACAGGCTCTCGCTCCCTGCGATAGCGGTGAAGGCTTCCTTGCCGGTCTCCATGCCCTTGACGCCCGCCGGGTCAGCCGAGGGTCCGACGATGACGTAGTCATTGTACATCACGTCGAAGCGTTCTTTTGCATGGCCGTCCGCGACAAACTGGTCCTCGCCCTTGCGGCTGTGCACGAGCACAACATCCGCATCACCCTTTGTGCCGATCTCCAGCGCCTGGCCCGTGCCCACTGCAATCACATCTACGTCGGCGTTGAACTTGGCCTCGAAGTCGGGCAGAATGAAGTCGAGCAGGCCGGAATCAGCCGTGCTGGTCGTCGTCGCCAGGATGAGCCGCTCCGGCGCGCCGGCTGCAGGTTGCGCCGTGGGTGGAACCGCGGGGGCCTGTTCGATTGGCTCTGCCGGCGTTGGGACGCAGGCAGCCAGCAGGCTGACCAGCACGAGCAGAATCAAGAAAGTTACATTGCGCTTGGACATTTACTCCTCCGGTGATAAGGAAATCAATACACCATTTCCCCGCGCACGAACGCGCCCGTACGGGGGTCCTGGGGACTCGCAAAAAAGCTCTCGGTGGGTGCGATCTCGATGAGCCGGCCGTCCAGCATCAGCCCGACGCGATGGGCCAGGCGCCGCGCCTGAAAGACATTGTGCGTCACCAGGATGACCGTCACCTGGTGCTCGCGGTTGAGCCGGCGCACGGTCTCCTCGATGACGCCGACGTTGTACGGGTCCAGGTTGGCCGTCGGTTCATCCAGGAGCAGCACGTCAGGCTCGATGACCATCGCGCGGGCGAGCGCCACGCGCTGCGCCTCGCCGCCGGAGAGGGTGCGGGCCGGCTGCTTGGCCAAGTGCGCCAGCCCGACCTCCGCCAGCGCGGCCGCGACCTTGCCATCGCCGTCCCGGCTGCCGCGCAGCCGCAGGCCGAACTGCACGTTGGCCCATACACTGCGGTTCAACAAGATGGGCCGCTGCGCGACGGTTGTCACCCGGCGCCGCAGCGTCAGAGGCGCTATCCGGCCCGCACTGATCGTCTCGTTCTGGAACACGATCGCGCCGGATGTGGGCGCTTCGAGGAAGTTGAGCAGGCGCAGCAGCGTGCTCTTGCCTGAGCCGCTGGGCCCGACCAGCGCGAAGATCTCGCCGGGATGGATGTCGAGCGCGTCGAGCTGCAACACCTGGCGGCTGCCGTAAGTCTTCGTGAGGTTCTGCACCCGGTAGCAGAAGGGCAGGCTATCGCTCATTCGTCGATCACTCGTCAATCATTCGTCAATCGTCTTTCCCTGCAGGCGCAGCATCACCACGTTGATGATGAAGGTAATCGCCAGCAGGATCGCGCCGAGCGCCAGGGCCAGCTCGAAGTTGCCCTGCCGCGTCTCGAGCACAATGGCCGTCGTCAGGACGCGCGTGCGGCCCTCTATGTTGCCGCCCACCAGCATGACCGCGCCGACCTCTGAGATGATGCCGCCGAACCCCGCGATGATGGAGACAATGACTCCGATGCGCGCCTCGGCCAGCACGGTCAGCGTCGTCTGCCAGCTCGTGGCGCCCAGCGAGCGCACCTGCTGGCGCAGCCCCGCGTCCACCCCCATGACCGCGGCCATCGTGAAACCTGCGACCAGCGGAAATGCGATGATGGATTGGGCGATGACCATTGCGCCGGGCGTGAACAGCGCGGGCACGGCGGCTGAATTCAGGCTGCCCAGCGGCCCGCTGCGCGACAGGAGCAGGTAAACGATGAGACCGATTACCACGGGCGGGAAGCCCATGCCCGTATACATGAACGCGACGATGAGCTTGCGGCCGGTGAAGCGGCCCAGGCCGAGCGCAGCGCCGAGCGGCACGCCGATGAGCGTGCTGAAGAACAGCGCGATGCCGGAGACGCGCAGCGAGAGTGAAACGATTTCGGCCAGTGCGGCGTCTCCTGCAAAGATCAGCCGCAGCGCCTCTACCAGCCCGTGCCCAGTTTCGTTGATGAGGAGACTCCTGGAAATGCGTATACTTGTACCATGTGGATTATACGCAACGCCCTTGAACTGTCAAAGAACCCCGGCGTATTGACCCACTACGCCAACCGGACTAGAATGACACTGCTACAGGAAGGAATTCTATGCCTGCCCCACAATCACAATTTGGACGCCGCAAGCGCCGGGCCGCAGACTCCGCCGCTCCGAAGGTCATGGACCTCGCGGAGCTGGCCCGCAGCGCGGTGCAGGAGGCCCCGCCGTCCGGCCCGCTGGACCGGGTGCGCTATCTCCGGCTCGCTTTCTTCTTTGCACGCGTCTTTCTGTCCTTCATCGGCTGGGACCTCGTGTTGCAACGCGTGCCGGGCTTCCGCTCCTACGTGCGCACGAACCGCCAGGCGCGCTGGAAGAGCCATGCCCAGCGTTTCCGCCACCTTGCCATCGAGTACGGCGGCGTGCTCATCAAGCTGGGCCAGTTCCTCAGCATCCGCGTGGATATCCTGCCTGAGGGCGTGACCAAGGAGTTGCGCGGCCTGCAGGACGAAGTGCCCGCCGAAGCCTTAGCCGATGTGCAGGAGGTCATTGCGGCTGAGTTCAAGCGGCCGGTAGGGGAAGTCTTCGCCTGGTTCAAGCCGGAGCCGGAGGCCGCCGCGTCGCTGGCGCAGGTGCACAAGGCGCGGCTGGTGACTGGCGAAGAGGTCGTGGTCAAGGTGCAGCGGCCCCACATCGAACAGTTGGTCGAGACCGACCTGGCCGCGCTCCGTCTCGCCGCGAGTTGGCTCAAGCTGTACCCGCCCGCCAGCCGTCGCGTGGACCTGGATCGCCTGTACAACGAGTTCACCCGTACAACCCGTCTGGAGCTGGATTTCGTCCAGGAGGGCCGCAACGCGGATCGTTTCGCCGCCGATTTCGCGGACGATCCCGGCGTTTACATCGCGGATGTATTCTGGGAGGTCACGACCCGCCGTGTGCTGACGCTGGAGAACGTGGCGAGCATCAAGATTGATGACCTGCCCGCGATGCAGGCCGCGGGCATCAGCCGGTCCGAGGTCGCCCGCAAGCTGTATGACACCTACCTGGAGCAAATCTTCGTTCACAGCTTTGTCCATGCCGACCCGCACCCCGGCAACCTGTTTGTGCATCCGGTGGACCCGCCGGCCGATGCGCCGGCGTCTGCCTCGCGTCCCTTTCAACTCATCTTCGTGGACTTCGGCATGGTCGCGATCGTTCCGGAAGCGTTGCGCACGGCCATGCGGGATGTTGCCATCGCGATAGGAACGCGCGATGCACACCGGCTCGTCCAGGCCTACTTCGATACGGGCGTCATGCTGCCCGGCGCAGACCGGCAGCGCCTGGACGAATTGCACGAGGTGTTGTTCGCGCGGTTGGGCGGGATGCGGATGGGGCAGTTGACCGACGGCGCAATGCAGCAGATTCCGTTTGTGCTGCGCGAGTATCGCGATCTGCTGTTCGAGATGCCATTCCAGTTTCCGACCGATATCCTCTTTGCCATGCGGGCGGTGGCGATCCTCTCCGGCATGGCGACGACGCTCGATCCCAACTTCGACCCCTGGGCCGCGACCATGCCCTTTGCCGAGCGCCTGGCGTCCGACCAGCTATCGCGTGAATGGCGCGGCGTCCTGGGGGAAGTCGGCGAGCTGGTGCGCCTGGCGCTGCGCTTGCCTTCGAGGATGGAGCGTCTCCTCACTCGTGCCGAACGAGGCGAGCTGGTGCAGCAGGTCGCCCTCGCGCCCGACACGGCACGGGCATTCCGGCGTTTGGAGCGTTCTGTAGACCGGCTGACATGGGGACTGGTGGCGATCGGGCTGTTGGGGGCCGGGGTGTTGTTACGTGCGAGCGAGGGGCCGGGTGGCCTGAACACCGGGCTGCTGGTCGCCGCGGCGGTGGCTTTTGTGTGGGGCCTGACGCGGCGCTGACGGGATAATCGGCGGGCGCTGAAGCGCCTACTACGAACCTATAAGCTTGCAGGTTTGTAGTAGGCGCTTCAGCGCCAGGCTTGGATTTCGCGTATCAGCCCGCTCCTTCAAGCCGCAGGCGGTGCCTGGCCCCAGCGACCACATCCTCCCGCGCATACAACATCGGGTGATATGCCCCGGCATACCAGGCGGCAATCTGGTCATCATAGTGCGGGCTGTCGGGACGGCCTGAGTTGCCGGGCGCGAGCAACCCCAGGCATCTGCGCAGGTCGCTCAGGTCCGCGATGAAGCGGAACGGCGGTGCGATGACCCCTCGGCTGCTCACGGGCGTGATGCCCGAGCCGGTCGCCCAGACCGTCGTGCCGTCGCCGGGCAGCGGGTAAGGGCCGCGATTCAGGTGTTGGCCGAGTGTTGAGACGACACCCATCATGTGGCCGAAGGTCAGCGTGTGCAGCCGGCCCCAGGCCCAGTTGCGCATAGCGGTGCCTTCGGGCGGGCCAAGCTTCTCGGTCAGGTGCGCGGCAGTGCGTCGCAGCGCCAGGCGCAATACATCCTCGCGGGTCTCCCCGCCGCCCAGGTCAAACCAGTGCGATTCAGCCGCACCGAGCAGGTTGAGCATCCACAGCCACGTGGGCTGTGCGAAGAAGCTGCCTTCCTGGATGGCCGGGGTAGGGCCCTTGCCGAGCGCCCGCTCCAGCAGCGCAGGCCCGCCTTCATTTCCAACTGCAGACAGCCTTGGCTCCAGCAATACCCGCATCCACTGGCGGGCAAACACCTCGCAGATGGCGGCAGCCGGGCTGTCCGCCTTCAGTTGCCCATCCCAGGCCCGCACCAGGTCCAGCATCGCAGCCAGGCCTGGCTCATCGGCCGTCAGCGTCAGACGGCCCAGGTGCAGCGCGATGAGCTGCATGGAAGGCGAGAGGATGTCACCGTGCATCCGGCGGATGGCCTCGGTATTCAGCTTGGGCTGCGCGGCAATCAGTTCGATGATGCGCTGCGCTCGGTCGCCGGCGGCGAACTCGCGGCCCAGGAAGTGCGGATAGCCGTCATCCGTGACGCGATTGTTCGCAGAGACGACAAAACCCTGCGGCGGGTTGTAGACGTGCGGCAGTTCATCGAACGGGATGTAGCCCTGCCATTCGTACTCGTCGGTCCACCCGGGCACGGGCACGGTCCCATCCCCGCGGCGCCGCACAGGGATGTGCCCCGGATAGCTGTACGCGATGTTGCCCTGCGTGTCTGCGTACACCACGTTCTGCACGGGCGTCTCCCAGGCGCGCAACGCCTCGCGAAAGGCCAGGCACGTCTCCGCCCGGTTCATGCCCGCCAGTGCATCCATCATGGTGTTCGGTTCCAGCGCGGTCCAGCGCAGCGTCAACGGCACGTCCGGCAGGGCGACGCCCGCGCTTGCGGGACGCGGGGGCGCAGCGAGGCCAGGAGCCAGCTCGTTGATGACCGGCCCGTGGTGGGTGCAGATGACCGTCTGCTCCACGGGCTCGCTCCCCTTGACCGGGATGACTTCCCGCCGCACCTCTGCCTCGCGCCATGCTCCGCAGTATTCATACTCCACGCCGCCGCCTGGCGCAACGCGCATCCGCTCGATGTACAGGTCCTGCACATCCGCGAAGCCGTTGGTAAAGCCCCAGGCCACGCGGCCGTTGTGCCCTGCCACGACATAGGGAATACCCGGGAATGTGACGCCGGTGACGTTGAGCGCAGCCCGGTCTCGTGCTGCCTCCCCCTGCTCGCAGGCCTCGGCCCGGCAGACGAGGTGGTTCTCGTACCAGATAGCGGGCGCGCTCATCAGCAGGTGCATATCGTTTGCCAGCAGCGGCATGCCGGACTCGGTGCGGCGGCCCGCCACGACCCAGTTATTGCTGCCCGCGGGACTACTATCGCCTGCTTCGCGGCCGGCTGTCCCTGTCTCCGGCATGACGAGGCCGGGCTGCCCCAGGTTCGGCACGTCCACTGGCGCTATACCGCGGCTGTCCACCACGGTTGCGGCGGCGGAGGGCGCGACGACGGGCCAGTGGGCCGGCCAGGGCGGCTCGAGTTCTGCGGCCAGCGCGGGGCCCAGCGCCTCGGCCAGCCGGACGCGCAGCAACTCCGTCTCCCAGTTGATGGACAGGCTCCAGGCCATCATTTTGGCCCATGACAGGGAGTCCGCAAGGGTCCAGGGTTCGGGGCGATAGCGCAGCAGGGTGAACTCGACGGGCAGGGGCTGGCGTGTGATGCCGGCATTGACCCCCGCCGCATAGGCCGCCATCTCGCCGCGCAGGTCGTCGTGCAGCAGGCCTGCCTCCTGCTCGGCCACGCGGCGCAGCCCCAGGATGCGCATGTAGCGATCGACGTCCAGCACGGGCTGGCCGAGTACTTCGGCCAGCCGTCCGCTGATGAGCCGCCGCTGAAATTCCATCTGCCAGAGCCGGTCCTGCGCGTGGACAAACCCCTGGCCGAACAGCAGGTCGTGCATGTTCTCCGCGTAGATGTGCGGCACGCCCCACGCGTCGCGGAGTATCTCTACCGGCGCCCTCACGCCTTGCAGCCGCAGGCGGCCGTTGACGCGCGGGCGGCGTGCCCGGCCGAGCGTGCGCAAGGCAAAATCTGCGGCTGAGGAAAATGCGGTCATGGGCTACTCGATTCCTGCACCAGCAGACAACCCGGTTCGTAGTAGGCGCTTTAGCGCCTGCGCACACACGGGGCGCTAAAGCGCCTACTACGAACGGAGAAGCTGCGGCCTTGATAACAGAGTTGCTATACCAGCGGTTGGTTGGGCGTGCCCAAGTGAGGTCATTATACCAGCATGCCGGGCATAAAAAAGAGAGACGTCCCAATAATGGGGCGTCTCTCAGCCGGATTGGCAGAACGTCGGGCTAGAAATTCTTGCGGAACTTGACGGCGAACGAGTTGTGGAACAAAGTGTTGCCGCCGCCGCCATCGGCGCAGTTGGCTTCATCCGTGAAGTTGGAGTGGAGCGGGCGGGCAATGTCGGTGCTGCTCGGATTGGCCCCGTCGGTAGTCACATACACGGCATACTCAGCGAACTTCCACATGATGAACTCGGCCTTGCCCGGACCCTTCGTGCCGGACACCGTTTTGTCCTGTACATTGCCCAACTCGCCGGCCGGCGACTGGACAAGGGTCACGCCATCCACCGGATTGCCGGCCGCATCCACCACAGTGATGAAGATGTTGTGCATGCCGCGGTTCTCACAGGGCTCCAGCCGGCGCATTTCGATCAGGGTGAACTGCGTGGAAGGCTGGGCTGCCGGGGCCGCCTTCGGCGCGACGGCTGCCACCACCTGTGCCTCCGCTGCGGGCGCCGCAGCAACGGCCTGGCGCACAACCTGGCGCACTGGGGCTGCAGTCGGCGGGATGGGCGTTGCGGTCGGCGGGACAGGCGTCTCGGTCGGCGTGAACGTCGCGGTGGGAATGGGAGTTTCCGTCGGCGTTGCGGTCGGCGTGAACGTAGGCGTCGGGATCGGCGTCTCGGTCGGCCACGGCGTGTAAGTGGGCATGGTTTCTTCGGGCAGGTCCGCAGCCATAGCGACCAGCACGGCGCTGTCAGCAACCGACATCTGCGTGTTTGCCATAGGACGAGCAGAACTCACTGCGGGGGCCTGTGACAGCAGCGATAGGATGATGGCCGGTGCGGCCACGCCGAGCAACCAGATGAGCAGCAGGACGACGGCGATGAGCCGGAACTTGGCTCCGATGCTGCTTCTGCCCCACCAGGAGGTCGCGGAGTCCGCCGCCTTGTTGACGGCAACCACGGTGCTGGGGGGAGCGGGTGCAGCCGCGCGCTGGGGTGTCACGACGCGCTGTACAACCTGGGCCGCCGGTTCCGGGCGCAGGTTGCGCTCGTGGAGGCGGCGGCTCATGACCCGGCTCAGGTTCAGCGCCAGGATGGGATAGCGCATGGCCAGGGTCTCGAAATCGGCCCGGGTGAGCGACCAGGTGACGACATCGGTCAGTGCAGTGACATCGGTTGCACGGGTGTCGCCGGTCAGGAATGCGCCTTCACCGAAGGTCTCCGCCGGCCCCGCGCTGGACACTGCGCCCGACACGCTGCTGACCTGCACCTGCCCCTGGTCCACGACGTACAGGGCATCGCCCTCGCTGCCGCGGCGGAAGATAGTCTCTCCGGCAATGAAACGGGCGGGCTGCAGATGTTCGGCAATCTCCTGCAACTGGTCATTGTTCAGCCCCGCCAGCAGCTCCAGGCGGCGGAGATGGCGTACCAGCGCCTGTTCCTCGCCCAACCCCATGGCCCGCTTGATGGTCCGGCCAATCTCAGGGTAGTCGGCCATGATAGCCTTGAGGTCGTTCGCGGCCAGCACCCAAACGGTCACATCGCTTGCCGCCTCAGCAGACGTGCTGTAGTTGCGGCCTGAGATGGTGTCGGCCTCACCGAGCAGGCTGCCCGCGCTCAGGTTCGCAAGCACGGCGTACTGATCGGTGACGAGGCGGGCCCAGCCGGACTTGATGAGGTATAGGGCGGTGGCCGGTCGTCCCTGTTGATAGATGAGCTCGCCCGCGCTCCGGTTCGCCACGATCATGCGGCTGGCGATGATTGAGCGTTGTTCTTCCGTTAACACGGAGAACAGGGGCGTATTCTCCATCATGGTCTCTTTCACTATCGATTCTCCCTCAATGGGTCTAGCGTGTCCGTTGGAACTTCACGACCCAAGAATAGTGCCCATTGCATAACTGCGGCGGTCGGTCACCCGGATTCTTGCGCCATTCGCAGTTCTCGCGACCTTCGGTGCAGTAACCGGTTGCCATGAATTCGTCTACGGTGATGTCGGTATCCTTCGAACTCAGTTGGCGTGAAACCTCACTCGTTACAGGACCAAGTACGGGATCACTCACCACCTTCATGTTATTAGCATTCTGGTACAGATCAAACGATATGCACCCTTGGCCGGTAACTCCGATATTCCAGTAACAGTCTTTTTGGCCAGAAATACCAACCCACGGGTTATCAAGAGGATACACACCTTGCACGACTGCACCATTAACTGGTGCCCCATTTGCATCTAGGACCTGCACAAAAATGTTGTGCATGCCGTTGCAACCGCCATTCTCTTGAATAGTGAGCATGCGCTGTTCGATAATGCGGTAATCCCCGCCGCTGGGCGCAGGAGCGGGCGGTGGGTTGGCTGGCGGCTGTTCCGCGGGCGGCGTTGTCGGTCGCGGCGTATTGGTGGGCGGCAGCGCAGGGATATTGTTGGCAACCTTAACCGTGTCGATCTGGCCTTGCAGGCGAACCGTGGTGCCTGAGACCCACGCCTGGGCTTGCCCGTTCCACGTGATGCGCCACCAGTCGCCGTTCGCATTGCGGGCGCTGACTTCCACCTCTTGCCCCGTTCGCAAGCTGCCGATGACCGGATAGCCCCGGCCCGGCCCGCTGCGCACGTTGGCGTTGGTGTTCGCCACCACGCGCGGGTTGGCCGGCGCTTCGGTCGGTGCAGCCGTCGGCGGCTCCGCAGTGGCTGCCGGTGCAGTGGCCGTCTCGGTGGGCGGCTCAGCGGTCGGCGGTTCAGGCGTCGCAGTCGCGGGCGCGGGCGTGTCGGTCGGCGGCACGGGAGATGGCGTGGCAGTCGGCGCGGCCGTGGGCGCAAAGTACGCCACCAGCTTAGGGCTGCTGACGCCCATAGCCTGTGCCAGGTCTGCCATCGGCTTGACTTCGTCGACCGGGCGCCCGGCCCCCAGGTCAGTCTCAGCCAGGGTGATTAACAACTGGCCGGGATTCGCGAAGTTCAGTTCGTCCAGGCGCGCCTGTGCTTGCGCCAGGTCGCCCGAACGCGCAAATTCCGCCGCGATTTCTCTCATGCTGGCTTCACGGACGGCGGGGGATGACGTATTAGGCCTGGCGGTCCGACCGCACCCTGCACTCAGGACGGCAAGGGCGAATATGACGCACAGGAGTAAGGCGCCGCGCAGGGGTGACCAACGAAACTTTGTTGTCTCCCTGTACGGGTTTGACTCGGTTTGTTGCATGCAGAAAAGGTCCCCATGTGTTTGGGATGTAGGCTTTGGCCCGAACGCAGTAACGCTGCTATAATACCTGCACATGGGCTGTGCCAGGACGCGCGATAATGTGACGATAAAAACCAAAGCGCCTGGCCAAGTGGGTAAGATGCCGAAGGTGGGATTCGAACCCACAAGGGCCAATGCCCAACGGTGTTTGAGACCGTCGCGTATACCGTTCCGCCACTTCGGCATGGCAAGAAACGAGTATAACCTAATCAGGGGTCTCCGTCAAGTTCGTTCGGCATGGCACAACAGGGCTATGCAGTTTTTCAGTTGCAGGACGGGTTGCCAACCCGTCCTACTGGAGTCCGGGTTGTGAGTTTGTGTGATCTGGCAGCGTTTTCGGTGGCTTGATGCTGAGCTTATTATTACGTCATTTGTTGCTCTGGTCAGCGCCCCTGCGCGATGGATGGGAAGGCCGCAGCACGCGGCCGACGCCGCCTCAACGTCCTGAGTTCGACGAGGCCGCGCTCATCGCCGCCGCGCAGAAGGGGCACCTGCCTTCATTTAACCAGCTCATCCTGCACTACCAAAGCCTCGCCTACAACGTGGCCTATCGCGTCATGGGGGATGACGAGTTGGCCGCGGACGCCACCCAGGACGCCTTCATCAAGGCATTTCAGCGGCTCGACCAGTACCGGGGCGGCTCGTTCAAGGCGTGGCTCCTCCGCATCGTCACCAACACCTGCTACGACGTGCTGCGCGCACGGCGCCGCCGCCCCACCGTGCCCCTAGAAAGCGATGACGACGAGAACGACCCTGAGTACGATTCGCGCCTGATTGACAATTCAGAACGGCCCGACGTCTTCGTCATGCGCCAGGAACTCGCAGCCGTTATCCAGGTCGCCATCGGTGAGCTGCCGCCCGACCAGCGCACGACGCTCGTGCTGGCCGATATCGAGGGCATGGACTATCAGGAAATTGCCGACACCATGGGCACCGCGCTGGGCACGGTCAAATCTCGCCTGAGCCGGGCGCGTGCCAAGCTGCGCGACATGCTGCTCGAGCACCAGGAACTTTTACCTTCCCAGTACCGTCTAGGTGACAGTTAGCACGTTGTGTATAACCAACCTACATTTTGAAGATGCCGATGAAACGACCAATTGCCAGCCCCAATCTGCCACATCTGGAAGTCGAGCTGCTGTCCGCTTATCTGGACCGGCAGACGACCGTGGCTGAACGGGCGCGTGTAGAAAGCCACCTGCAGAACTGCGCTGCTTGCCGTGCCGAGCTGGAAAGCCTCCGCAACACGGTAGCAGTGCTGGCTGCCATGCCGCGCGTGCCGGTACCGCGGGCGTTCACGCTGTCCGAAGTCCAGGTGGGCTTGCGGCGGTCGGCCGCACGGCCGAGCTGGTACGGCGGGCTGCTGCGCGGGCTGGGCGCCGTCACCGCGATGGCGCTGGTGGTGGTTGTTGCGGCGACATTGGTCAGCCGGCCGGGGTGGACGCCGGGCGCAATGACTGCACAGCAGGCCCCGGAGCAAGCCCCCACGCAGATGATTGCGATGGAAGCTCCTGCTCCCGCGCCGGCCGCAACACAGGCCGAGCCGGCGGCTGAGGCTGCACCGGCAGCGGCCGCAGCGATGGCCGAGGAACCCGCGCCGGCCGCGCTCGAAGCACCCGCCGAGTCTGAAGCCGACACGGCTGCCACAGAGGCTCCGGCGCTGGAAGCGCCTGCGGATGCGCCCGCGGCCGCACTCGCCCAGGAAAGCGCGCCTGCAGATGCGGGTGCACCCACGACTGAGCCGGCGGAAGACGTATCGACGCTTGAGGCGCCCGCCGCGATGGCGGCTGCGGCTGCTGAAGGGCCGCCCAGCGGCACGCCCAGCGGCACGCCGGCGGATACTGCTGCGCCCGAAGCCAGCCGCATGGCCGTTGCTCCGACGACTTCGCCAGAGCAACCGGCTGCGAAGGCTGGGCCTGTGGGGGCCGCCGGAAGTGAGGCGCCTCCAGGCATGGGCGGCGGCGGGTACGGCGGCGCGGGCGACGTGCCCGTGGTGCCCGGCGCGGTCCTGACGCCGGAGCCTCTGCCTGCGACTGTCGCGGTGCGGGATGTTCTGCCTGCAGGTGCGCGGATCGCATATACTGATTTCGCATCCGTGTGGGCGATTGACCGGACCGCGGGTGCACGCAAGCTGCTCGACACAGCAATGGCCGTGACGCCCGTCATTTCGTCCGACGGTGCATGGATTGCCTACAAGGATGCGCGCCAAGGCTACACCGAGCTGTGGGTTGTGCGCTGGGACGGCTCTGAGCCGCGCCGGTTGCTGGATGACCGCACGCTGCCCCAGGAGAACTTAGGCGCAGGTTACACCGGGCGGGCTCTGCAGACCTACCGCTGGATTCCCCGGCAGGCGGCCCTGGCCGTCAACCTGGTGGCCGTGCCTGCGGAAGGTGGGCTCCCGCGCACCGAGCTGTGGCGGCTGGATATTGCGACCGGTGCCTTGACCTATGTGGCCGAGATGGGCCGCGCCTACACGCCGGTCTACTCGCCGGACGGCACGCGCTTTGCCCTGCTGGAATACGGCACGGAAGCGGATCCGCAGGGCACGCTGGCGCTGCTGAGTGCGGATGGCCGCGAGCGCCGCATCGCGCTGACCTTCCCGGCGAGCCCGGCCAAGCCGATGTATGATAGCCAGGTGCAGTGGATGTCCAACAGCCGCAGCCTGTGGGTTGCCATTCCGACCGTGGACCCGGCCGGCCCGACCGTGATCAGCGACATGAACGGCGCGACGCTCTATCGTGTCCCGGTGAACGGCGAGGCTGTCATTGCCGGCGAGGTGGATGCTCTTCAGGTGCACTGGTCGCCCGACGGCTCGAAGCTCGCCTATACGCGGGCGGTCGGCGACACCGGCGATGCCTATGAGCTATACCTGGCCGGTCCGGACGGTGCAGCCGCCCAACTTTATGGCACGCTCCTGAACGGGGCATTCCTGAGCTGGTCGCCGGATAGCCTGAACTTCCTGTATCAGGATGATTACCAGGTCTACGTCGGCAACGCGAGCCGCAAGCCTCAGTTTCTCGGCAACATGGTCAGCGTGTTCGACCCGCGCTGGGTCTCGAACCGGCAGATCATCAGCCGCCACGCCACCGGCTCCGGCTGGCTGCTGACGCTGCGCGGGGTGGATGGCTCGGCCTACGGGCTGCTGCCCCTGCCGCGCGAGGCTGAACTGGACGTCGCGCGGCGGTAAGAAAGTGATCTTTCGCCAGCAGTCCTGGCTGTGACGCTACGATTACTAGCCACAGAGTGCACAGAGGATAGAGAGCGAATCTGAGCCGCAGATGCTCAACTCTCGGTGTCCTCGGAGTCCTCTGTGGCTTATGTTGTCTTGAGGAATCATGCCTGAACTCCCCGAAGTCGAAACCGTGGCCCGCGAGCTGCGGCCGCAGTTGGTCGGACGGCGGTTTGCCGGCGCCTCGATTGGCTGGCCGCGGACGCTGGCGACCCCCGACCCTGACACACTGGCGGTACGGCTGGCCGGCCAGACGGTCGTGGAAGTGGGCCGCCGAGGCAAGTATATCCTTATTCTGCTCGACTCCGGCGACACGCTCATCGTCCACCTGCGCATGACGGGCAACCTGACCGTTGTCCCGCTCGCCGATCCGGCGGGCGAGAACGACCACGTGCGCGCCCGTTTTGACCTGGCGGACGGCGACCGGCTGGTGTTCACCGATGCGCGCAAGTTCGGCCGCGTCTGGCTGGTCAGCGACGCGAGTGCCGTGACCGGCAAGCTGGGACCTGAGCCGCTGGCGTGGGATTTCACTCCCGAGGTGCTCGCGGGCCGGCTGCGCAGGCGGCGCACTGCGATCAAGGCGCTGTTGCTGGACCAGACCGCCGTGGCCGGCATCGGCAACATCTATGCAGATGAAGCATTGTTCCGGGCAGGCATCCACCCCCTGCGCAACAGCGCGTCGCTCACCGATGATGAAATCGTCGCGCTGCATGCGGCGCTCCAGGCCGTGCTGAACGAATCCATCAACAAGAATGGGACTCTCCTGCGCGACTATCGCACGCCCTATGGCACCGAAGGCGCGTTCCGCGAGCAATTGCGCGTCTACCAGCAGACAGGCCGGCCGTGTCCGCGCTGCGGTGCACCCATCGAGCGCATCCGCGTCACGCAGCGCAGCACGCACTTCTGCCCCCAGTGCCAACGGTAAGGGCCATTTGCCCGCTATCCGCGCCTGACCTATAATCGCCCGCAGTAGTATCGTCGTTATGGTTGCTGTGCGTATGTGAGGTCAAATGGAAAGCAGTCCCACCGCGGTCACTCATCCCCGTCCCTGGCAGTTCACCCTGATTGTGTTCGTCTCAAGCGCCTGCATGATGATCCTGGAACTGGTGGCAGGCCGCATCGTCGCGCCCTACGTCGGCGTGTCGCTCTACACCTGGACGAGCGTCATCGGCGTCGTACTGGCCGGCATGAGCCTCGGCAACTACCTGGGCGGCAAGCTGGCTGACCGCTGGGGTTCGTTCCGGCTGTTGGGCGTTCTGTTTCTGTCGGCCGGGCTGCTGAGCACGGGCATCCTGGCCGCGGATGCGCTCGGGCTGCGCCTGCCCGGTGAGTGGCCGATCATCGTGCGCATCCTCGCGCTGACGGCCGCGCTCTTTTTCCTGCCCAGCGTCCTGCTCGGCACCATCTCGCCGGTCGTCACCAAGCTGGCCGTGCGCGACCTCGCACAGACCGGCAGCACCGTGGGCCGGATCTCCGCGGCAGGAACAGTCGGCAGCATCGTCGGCACTTTTGCGACCGGTTTCGTGCTGATTTCGCTGTTCGGCACCCACCTCATTGTGTGGGGCGTGACGGTCATCCTCCTGCTCATGGCGGCCTTGTTCCTGCTGGCAGGCGTGCGCCGGGGCCGGGCGGCCCTGGGCATCCTGGCCGTCGGCGCACTGGTCGGACTCTCTGCCCTGGTCCAGGCGCAGGGCTGGCTCAATTCGAACTGCAGCGTGGAAACCAACTACTTCTGCATCAAGGTGCGCGAGGAGGAACAGCAGGGCGAAAACGTGCGCGTGCTCATCCTCGACCGGCTGGTGCACAGCTACAGCTCGCTGGAAAACCCGCGGCGGCTGGTGTACAGCTACGAGCGCACCTACGCGGAGCTGACTTCCTACCAGGCCATGCGTAACACCGCGCTTTCCGTACTTTTCATCGGCGGCGGCGGTTACACCTTCCCGCGCTACATGGAAGCGGTCTATCCGAAGAGCAGCCTCGACGTGATCGAAATCGACCCCGGCGTCACGGAGGTTGCCCACGACCTGCTTGGGCTGGCGCGCGATACGCGCATCGTCAGCTACAACGAGGACGCGCGCATGTTCCTGGCGCGGCCGCCCGTGCGCAAGTATGACCTCATCATGGGCGATGCGTTCAACGACTATTCCGTGCCGTATCACCTGACCACGCAGGAGTTCAACGAACAAGTACAGGCGTGGCTGGCCGACGGTGGCCTGTACCTGGTCAACCTGATCGATGGCCCGCGCCGCGACTTCCTGCGCGCCTATGTGCACACCCTCGAACAGACGTTCGCGCATGTTTACGTCATCCCCACGATCCGCACCTGGCGCGCGTCTCCGCGCGTGACGTTTGTCGTCGTGGCAACCGACAAGCCCCTGGTCATCGGCGATTTCCTGCTCATCGACGGCGGCGACGGCGAAAAGCTGGTGGCCGAGATGCTCCTGGAGGAGCGCGAGGTGGACGCGATTTTAAGCGAAGGCCGGCTCGCGCTGCTGACCGACCGCTTTGCACCGGTCGACCAGATGCTCGCGCCGGTGTTCAGGGGTGAGGCGCCGCCCGAGGAGCCGGTCCCCTCCGATGCACCGGAGGCAGGCGAGGCACAGGCCGAGTGAAGACCTTCCACATCGATCACTTCACCTATCCGCTGCCGGAGGGCCATCGCTTCCCCATCCCGAAGTATGCGCTGCTTCGCGAGCGGGTGGGGCGCGAGTTCGTGCCGCCGTGTGAGCTGGCCATCCCCGATGCTGCCACGATCGACCAGTTGTGCCTCGTTCATGAGGCCGCCTACATCGACAAGGTGCTGACCGGCACGCTCAGCCAGCGCGAAGTGCGGCGCATTGGGTTCCCCTGGTCGCCGCAACTGGTGGAGCGGAGCCGCCGGTCCGTGGGCAGCACCATCGCGGCGTGTCGCGCCGCACTGGACGCCCCCGTGAACGGCAGCAGTGGGGTGGCGGTCAGCCTGACCGGGGGCACGCACCATGCGTTCGCAGATCACGGCGAGGGGTTTTGCGTCTTTAACGATGTGGCTGTCGCCGCGCGGGTCGTGCAGAGCGAGCGCAGGGCGGAGCGCATCGTCATCATCGACTGCGACGTGCACCAGGGTAACGGCACGGCCGCGCTGCTCGCCGCAGACCCGACCGTCTTCACCTTCTCCATCCACGGAGCCAAGAACTTTCCGTTTCACAAGGAACAGAGCGACCTGGACATCGAACTGCCCGACGGCACGGGGGATGCGGCCTACCTGGCCGCGCTGGAGGATGCGCTGGACTATGTGCTGCCCGCGGCGCAGGCCGACCTCGCGATTTATCTGGCCGGGGCAGACCCCTATGAGGGCGACACGCTGGGCCGCCTCGCGCTGAGCAAGGCCGGACTGGCCGCGCGGGACCGGCTGGTGTTTGACCGCTGCCGCGACTGGCGGCTGCCGGTCGCGGTGGTGATGGGCGGCGGCTACGCGCGCAACATCGAGGACACGGTGGACATCCAGTTCGAGACAGTGCGCCTGGCCGCGGGGCTAGGGTAGACGATGGGCACGAGGCATCGCCGTTTCGGAGTTGCGCTCGTCTGGCTGCTCGCCAGCGCATCCCTCTATCTCTACATCCTCAACCGCCGCCTCATCCAGGCGCGCGACGGGCCCTACAAGAGCCCCGGCATCCGCATCGGCGCGCTGGTGACGGGCGCGGCGGCCGCTCTCGCCGGCTATCGGACGGCCGGGTCTCGCTGGCTGGCCGCGCCGGTGGCAGTGCTGGCAGTTGCGGCAGCAGGCGAGGTGCGGCGCTGGCGGTTGCGGCGTCACAGCCGGGGCGCGCCGCCGGTGCACGAGGAAAACGCCGGTGTTGCGCTCGCGCGGCCGGACACGACCACCGACCTGGCCCTCCGTCGCTATGAACTGCCGGTTGCGGGTTGGCAGGGGCCGCGGCTGCGCATCGCGCATGTCAGCGACTTCCACCTCAACAGCCATCTGCCGCTCGCCTACTTCGAGTCCGCCATGCGGCAGGTCGCCGCGCAGGAGCCGGACCTGCTGTTCATCACCGGCGACTTTGTCAGCTACCCGCAGTTTGCGCCGCTGCTGCCGGGCGTCCTGGGACTGGCGCGCGGGCGCTACGGCACCTTCGCCGTGCTCGGCAACCACGATGACTGGGCCGGGGCCGAAATTGTGGCAGAAGTGGTGCGTTCCGCCGGCGTGCATCTGCTTGGCAACGGCAGCACCCGCATGGAGATCGCGGGCCAACCTGTCCTGGTTGCCGGCTGCGAGCTGCCGTGGACCCGCGCGCCGTGGCAGCCTGCGGCTCCCGCGCCCGGCGAGCTGGCGCTGATGCTGACCCACACGCCCGACAATGTCTACCGGTTGAGCGGCCGCGGCTACGCGGCCATCTTTGCGGGCCACTATCACGGCGGGCAGATGCGCCTGCCGCTGCTCGGCCCGCTCGTCGTCCCCTCCAATTACGGTCGCCGGTTCGATCACGGCCGCTTCGTCATCAACGGGACGCACATGTTCGTCACCGCGGGTATCGGCTCCGCGGAGCCGCCGATGCGCCTGTGGTGCCAGCCGGACGTCCTCCTGGTGGATATCCTGCCGGAGCGTGCATAGATGCCCGCCCGACCCACCGTGCTGATTGTGGCCGGCGATGCGCTGGCGCGTGCCGGACTGGCCGCGCTGCTGGCGGATGAGCCTGCCGTCACGGTGGCCGGGCGCATCAGTGCAGCGGAAGACCTGCCCGCCGCGCTGGCCTTGTATGCGCCGGACGTCGTGCTGTGGGACCTGGGCTGGCAGCCTGAGCCGGTCATCGAGCGTCTGCTGGCGGTCGCGGATGTCGCGCCCCCCATTGCAGTGCTGTTGCCCGACGGTGAATCGGCGGGTCATGCCTGGTTGGCCGGTGCGCGCGGGCTGCTGTCGCGGGACGCAGTGCCCCAGGCCATCGCGGCCGCGCTGCTGGCCCTGGCCGAAGGACTGGCGGTGGTGGAGCCGGGCTTCGGCTCTGCCCTGCAGCCGCCCCATGTCCTGCCTGCCCCGGGCGAAACTGCGCCGCTGGCCGAACCGCTGACCGTGCGCGAGCTCGAGGTCCTCCGACTGCTGGCCGAGGGGCTGCCCAACAAGACCATCGCACAGCGGTTGAGCATCAGCGAGCACACGGTCAAGTTCCACGTCAATGCCATCCTCGGCAAGCTGGGTGCGGCCAGCCGGACTGAAGCCGTCGTCCGTGCCACACGGCTGGGCCTGCTGCTCCTGTAACCTCACCTGATCGTTTTTCCAGGTTCCTCCCTCTCCCAACAGGCGATGCGCGCGGCTCCGAGGTGTCGTAGAATGCCGCCATATCAACGGAGGTTCCTATGACTAACGCACTTGAATCCTTCTCCGATGCCCTGGCCGGCGCAGTAGAAGCCGCCGGACCGAGCATCGTGCGCGTGGCGGGACGGCGCCGCCTGCCCGCCACCGGCGTTGTATTCTCTTCGGACGGCATCATCGTCACCGCACATCACGTGCTGGAACAGGATGACAACATCGGCATCGGCCTTGCCGATGGGCGAACGGTCACCGCGACGGTCGTCGGCCGCGATCCCACAACCGATGTGGCACTCCTGCGCGCACCGCTTTCCGGTCTGCCCGTCGCAACCTGGGCCGGCGCGGACACGCTGCACGTCGGTCACCTGGCGCTTGCGCTGGGCCGGCCCGGCGAGAGCGTCATGGCAACCCTGGGCATTGTCAGTGCACTCAGGAAGGACTGGCGCACACCTGCCGGCGGCCAACTGGACTACTACCTGCAGACCGATGCGCTGATGTATCCCGGCTTCTCCGGCGGGCCCCTGGTCTCTGCCGGCGGCAAGTTCCTGGGCATCAACACCTCGGCCATGCTGCGCGGGGTGACGCTGACCGTGCCGGCCGGCACGCTGCGCCGCGTTGCGGATGCGCTGCTGGCACATGGCCGCGTGCGCCGCGGGTATCTCGGCGTCACCGCTCAGACGGTGCGCCTGCCCGCTGCGCTGGCCGAAGAGGCCGGCCAGAAAACCGGGCTGCTGCTGGGCGCAGTCGAGCCGAACAGTCCCGCGGAGCTGGGCGGATTGTTCATGGGTGACACCATCATCGCGCTGGACGGTCAGCCGGTGCGCGACCTGGATGACCTGCTCGCGCTGCTCGACGGCGAACGGGTGCGCCAGGCCGTGCCGGTGCGCATCGTGCGCGGAGGCCAGGTCAGCGATGTGCGGGTCGTGATCGGTGAGCAGGCGTAGGCAGGGGTCTGTATGATGCTGGAGCGTGTTCTTGAAATCGACGCGGCGGCTGGCAGCGTGGCCGACCGGGTCTCCGAGAGCCTGGTGCAGGTGCGCAACGGCCAGCGCGGCGCGGGCGCCGGGACCATCTGGCACCCGCAGGGCCTGGTCGTCACCAACGCGCATGTGGCGGGCCGCGGGCCGCTCCAGGTGGAGCTGTCCGACGGCCGGGTCTTCCCGGCGCAGATTCTGGCATCCTCGACCGAGCTGGACCTGGCCGCGCTGCGCATCAATGTAGCCGACTCGCCGGCCAGCCTGCCGGCCATCCAGTTGACTGACTCGCGGGCCGTCCGCGCAGGGCAGTTCGTGATGGCTTTCGGGCATCCCTGGGGCGTGACCGGCGCGGCGACTGCGGGCGTCGTCATCGGCATGGGCCGCGAGTGGCCCGAGATGCCGCCTGCGAAGCGCGATTGGATCGTCGTCAGCCTGCACATGCGTCCCGGTCACTCGGGCGGTCCGCTGGTGGATGTGCGCGGGCGGCTGCTGGGGATCAACACCATGATCAATGGGCCGGATGTGGGGTTTGCGATACCGGTGCACGTGATCGTTGATTTCCTCAAGCGCGCTCTGGTCAGATAAAAGAGCGGGGGAGCGTGCATCCGCGGATGCACGCTCCCCCGCTTGTCAGGAATGCCATGAAAGAGCGGCGTGGGCATCCTCAGATGCCCACGCCGCTCTTTCATGGAACCTAGCGTGTGCGCTCCAGCTCCAGCGGATCCAGTTCGAGCAGGTCTGGGTCATCCGCACGGATTTCGAGGGCCTCATCCTCCGCGATGCGCTGGTAGCCCTTCGCCCCTACGACCGCGCCGTAGATCTCGCCGCGCGGCAGGGGGGTGAACGTGGTGAACAGGCCGTTGGCATCGGACAGTCCGTAAGTGATGAGGCTGTCGGTCTTGCCTTCGCTCTGGTCTCGATCGAAGTCGGCCACCGTCACGCCGGGCCGCAGGAACACGACGATGGCCCCTTGGATGGGCCGCTTGGTGTTGTGGTCGATGACCGTGCCCGACACCACGACGCCTTCGTCCTGCACGGGCGCGGGCTTCGAGGGCTGCAGCGGCCCCCGCGAGACCCGACCCACTGTGAAGCTGCCTTCCTGCACGAGCGCCCCGCGCAGAAAGACCTGAAGGTCATACTGGCCGTCCGGCAATCCATCATTGCCTGAGAGATACAGGTCGAGGATGCCCGACTGGCCGTGCTCCCACTTCAGGCTGTCTTGCCCCGCGATGTCCTGGCCGTCGAGCAGCCAC
Source organism: uncultured Anaerolineales bacterium (assembly GCA_964614645.1). Classification (GTDB taxonomy): domain Bacteria; phylum Chloroflexota; class Anaerolineae; order CG2-30-64-16; family CG2-30-64-16; genus MWBF01. Next base: position 16,269 of record CAZTMA010000018.1, on the reverse strand, counting down.
GCGTAGCCCCAGGACGTACCGTTGCGCATGTTCTCATAGGGCAGGCCCGCATGCACTTCCGCGATGCCTGAGCCGAACTGTGCCGCCGGACCCGTCACGCCCCGGTCCTCATCGAAGCCGGATCCGAAGGTCAGCTCACCGAAGCTGGCGCTGCCCGTCGTCTGCGCAGGTTGCGCGGGCTGGGCAGGTTGGGTGCGCGGGGTGGCGATGGACGGCTCGGCGCCGCCCGCCTTGAGCGCCTGCTGGATGTAAGGCACCGCGATATTTACGGGGCGGATGAGATAGATGACGTTGCCGGCCTGATCCTGCAGCCGCGCCGTCGGTATGCCGATGAGTTCGCCGTTTTCGTTGAGCGCGGAGCCGCCGCTGTTCCCCTGGTTGACGAGCACATCCGTCTTGAACCAGTCGAAACTGCCATCCTCATCCTCATCCAGGAAGCCGGAGATTTTGCCCTCCGTCGCGGTGACGCTGTTGCCCGCGATGCCTGGATAACCGATGACGAAGACCTCATCCAGCGTCTCCACCACATCGGAATCGGCCATATTAAAAGCCACGACGGGCAGGCTGCTCGGCAGCTTCTGGCGGCTGTTGTAATACGCTACAATCTTCAGCACGGCCAGATCGAGCGTCGAATCGCCCGTCAGCACCTGGGCCACGTAGGTCGGCTTGGGGAGCTGGCGCGGGTCGTCGGTGATGGCGACGACGGAGAGCCCCTGTTCGTTGAACAGGTCGCCGGGTCGCAGCCCCATGGACTCCAGTTCGCGGTCCCGCCGGCCATCAGTGAGATAGCCGACGCAGTGATAGTTGGTGAGGATGTAGCCTTCCTGGTTGAGCATCGAGCCGGAGCACAGGCTGCCGGCCTGTTGATTGCCGTCGAACTGCGTCATCAGCTTGACCGATGCGCGCAGGACCTGTTGCCGCACCGTCTTGTCGAGCGCCTGCGCAGGCCGGGTGCTGCCCACCAGGCCAAAGACCAGGGATAGCAGCAGGGCTGCCAGCATGATATGCGTTCTTGCTCTCATCGCGTCTCTACTCCCTACTGCATCTCAAGCGAAGCGAGGATCCGCTGCCAGGTGGCTGCCAGACCGTCATACGCGTCCGCGTCTGCGACGAACCGGACGACGGTCAACGTCGCGTCTCGCCGGAGCAGGACATCTTGCCCGCGCGCCACGACAGGCATGGCGCTCGGTCCACCGAGGAGCGGCTCCGCGATATATGCGTAGTTGATCTGCGCTGCATCCGTGCCTTGCACGCTGACCGGCTCGATACTGAGCACGCGGTAGCCCTCCAGATCCTCCGTTTGCCGGTCGCTCCACTTGAGCGCGAAATCATCCAGCGAGTCTGCCGTCGTGCTCACTTCGGTTGCCGGCATCTGCGTGATACGCACATTGGCCGGGAACGGATCAGACATCATGGGCTCGGAGCGGGCCAACACGTCGTATGGATTGTCGGTCGTCATGCTGATCCAGTCCGCGGGATAGGCCACGGACAGGTTATCAGTGGCGATCTCCACCGTGCGCGCCACGAAGAACGTGCGCACCAGCAGCCCGATGATAATCATGCCGGCCACGAGCGCCCAGACCAGCCATTCGGGTTCTTCGTCCCGCAGCAGGCGGCGGAAGGGTCGTGCGGTTGTAGCAGTCATGGGAGGCCTCCTCAAGCTGCCGTCGCAGGGACGGTGCGGTTGTTGCGCTGCAGGATGAAGAACAGCACGCTGAATGTCACGACGGCGACCACCGCCGCGCCGATCAGCCCGTTGAGCGGGGTGGTGCGCAGGCCGGAGCGGGTGATTTCCCCGATGATGGCCGTCACGACGCCGTTCAGCAGGGCCGCAATGAACACCCCGAGCGGCAGCCACAGCGGGCCGCGATTCTCAAACTTGGCGCGTCCCAGGAAGTAACCCGTCACGCCCGCGAAGCTGGCATGGGCGAGCGCAGTCACCGCGACGCGCACGACGCCCACTCCCAGGTCTACCCCGCCGTTTGCCAGCACATAGTCGAGGTTGAGCATGGTCGCGTAGCCCAACCCGGCCGCTGCACCGTAGATGATGCCGTCGATGCGCTCGTCATACTCCGCGCTGTTAAAGATGGTGTAACGAACGGCCGCATACTTCAGGAATTCCTGGATGGCGCCGATGACGAAGATGCCGCCCACCAGGCGCAGCGCCAGATTGCCGCTGGCCCATTCGTTCACGCGGAAGACATCCCGAATCACGGGTTGCCCGATGGCGCTCGCCAGCAGGGCGCCGCCGATGAAGACCAGGAAGATGAAGCCCTTCGGCTCCGGCTCCACGCGGTCCTGCAGATAGAAGACGACGAGCCAGATGGCGGCTGGCGCCAACGCAATGAGGAGATTGACAATGAGCAGTCCTGCACCGCTTAGGCCCATGGGGACAGCGCGGGCCAGATACTGGATGGCGAGTACAAACAGCACCAGCCCGATAATCAGGACGAGAGTCGCCCCCCAGACGCCTCGGCGGTTATGCGCGACGCTGGCGTAGTGCCGTTCACAGAACGTGCGACCGCCCAGCGTGCGGGCCGGCCCGTCGATCGGTGTATTACATACACAACAAACCGCATTTGCCATGTTGGGACCTCCGTGTCCGGTCAAATCAGATATTTGCACCTGCATCTTGACGGCTCTGTGTCTGCACGGTCCTTACGCGCACCGCACCGAGCTGCGGATTGAGCGCAAAGTGGCGGCGCTCGATTTCGCGCAGTTCCATGCGGACGCGCCGACCCCCATCAGGCAAAGAGTATTCCATGCTGAGCGCATGGCGGAGCCACTTCTCCGCCTCCACCAGCTCGTCCTTCTGGAGCAACAGAAAGCCCAGGTTGGCCGCGGCCAGCGCATCGCTCGGGTTGCCGCAGATATCCCGGCGCAATAACGCCTCAGCGTGCTCGCGGCGCAGATCCGGCTCCACCAGCCGGCCCACGTCAAAGACAAAGTCGAGCACGACTCGCGACAGGTCTTCCTTCTTGATGTTTTCTGCCCGGTGGCGTACGACGCAGCGGGTGCGGGGCAGAATCATGTCCAACTCGCGCACGACCTGCACCTTCACCTTGACCTGGTCGTAATCGTCCTGGTCGACCTTTAGCTCGATGGTCTCGCCGCTGTCCACGACCGCGTTGATCATCTGCTCGCGCTCGCCCAACTGCAGCGAAGCCACGAGAATCGGCCGCGCGTCGCGGTTCAGCACGCGGATGACGGCCTTATCCGCCAGCAGTACGAGGCTGTTCGTCTCCAGGGTCATTTCCGGCGTCATGGCAAGGGTCTGGGGATGCGGAAACTGCACATCCAGAATCTCCATGAAATCACCGGAATACTCTTTGAAGATGCCGACGTGCTCGTGAACCTCGTCGCCTTCAACCAACTCGACCACAACGCGATGGCCGATATAGTGTTCGAGGAGCGGGTCAAACACCGTCCCTACTTGACCCAGCACCTTGGATCCCATCATAGTCTTGAGCGATGCGCCGCCGTCCACCAGGTAACGACTGGCAGATTTCTGCACGCGTCCCAGGACAATTCCCAGCACCTCGTTGAGCGAGTCGGTCGCGGTGCTCAGGAAGTTCCGGCCCGACCGGCCCAGCCGCCGCAGTGGCCCCGGATGAAATGAACGCGCAATATCGCGGGTCCGCCGCCGCGTGCCCCACTCGGACAGCTTCTCCGGATAGCGATAAATGGCCTGAATTTCGGCGTATTCGCTGCCATACAGCAGATAGCTCGATTCAACATGCCGGTCGTCCTGAATCGAGTCGATGTACGAGAGTTCCAACCCCGTGGGCTCGACCTTGAGCACACCCCAGATGAGCTTGTTGTTCGTGCGTTCCAGCGTCACGTGGAAGCCTTCCCACGACTTCAGACACCGGTCCTTGCGCGTCGAGCGCAGGTATGCGCCGACCAACGTAATGACGAAGATAACTCCAATGGTAATGAGCAGTGAAAGGTCGATCATGCCAGCGCTGTCTGCCTTGCCGAGGTGCGCCGCCGCCTACTTAAGCCGTTTGCGAACCTCCGAGACGATGAATTCGTTGGTGGTGTGCTTGCCGGTTGCCGCCTTCGAGTATAGCAGCTCATCATTCAGCATCACTTCGAACCGTCCGTTGCCGGAAGGAATGAGCGTCACGGCCTCGATGGGATGCGGCCGCCCCACGAGGGGCTTGAACGTTGTAAAGAGCGCCTCCGCCAGACTGGCGGCCCTGGGTGTGTAGTTTCAAGACATGCAGAATTCGATGCTGATGCGCATGGAGCTATCCTCCTGGGTAGTTATGCCGGTTATGGCCGGGCTCGGTTGTGGTTCGGCCAGACACCGGCCCTTACGCAAGTCTCAGTCCGGCCAATCCACATGTGACTCGACAATCGAGCCCGGCGCCGTAGTGCTGCCCAGCACATCGAGCGCGTTGCGAATCACCGCGCGCTGCACATCCCGGTCGCCCGCCGGTCCCAGCGGGGCGCCATAAGGGAAGTGTACGAACAATGTCCGCGGCGCCTTGACGGCCGCGATGATGTCATGATTCATCGCGACGCAGATCGTGGCAATGCCGTGCTCCTCCAACGAACGGGCAATCAGCCCCACGGACTGCTGGCAGATAGGTCAACACGGCGTCAAAAATGCGGCGTGGACGCCATCGGCAGCCAACCGCCGCGCGACCTGCGGCGCGGTGTCGGTGATGAGGCTCGCCGGCTCCGGCAAGTAGCCCATGAAGCTATAGGTCCACGGGTAAAGGCGGCCGATGAAGCCCTGCGCTGCAAGCTGCTGGAAGTGCAGGATGGGCAGCACGACATTGATATCCGTCTCAACGTGCTCCTGCTCATAGTGTGCATGGGCGATGCGCAGACGGTCCACCGGCGTGTCGATGTGAATCTCACGAAAGGCGGGATCCCCGAGCGGGTTCCAGGCATCGAATGGCAACTGCTGGTCATAACGATAGAGACCGCACGTGCTGAGCAACGCCACGGTTGCCTCTGACAGGGGGCGGGAGAGGGGCGACCAGGGCACTGAATCGTTGAGCTGCCAGGTAAAGTGGGGATACCACTGCGCCCGGATGCGCGCTTGCGCCGCTTGCAGCTTGGTGCTGAGCATCATTTCCTCGTGCCGGAATACGCGCCCTGAATCAGGTACAGGCCGGATACTTGCGCACAGACGGGTTCAGGAATTCAGTGGAATCTGTTTGGATTGGGCAAACTGCGCCTCAAGCTCGGCGCGGCGTTCCGCAGCGGCTCGCCGGCCCTCTTCCATCACGAGGTCGGCGCGTGCTCGCACCATGCTCTGCAATTCCTCGCCGGACTTCGGAGCGGCCAGCAACCCCAACACGCTGCCGACCACTGCGCCGGTAATCAGGCCAGCCAAGAACTCTGACGCCTTCATGCTCTTCCTCCTGAAGGTTCCTTCAAAAACAAACGGTTTAGTGCATTTGTACGAGTATAGCACAGGCACTTAACATCACAAAGTCGTTTTGCCGCCTGCAAGCCGACTTACAAAACTACCAACCGCGCTGATACTGGAACGGAACTTCCGCCGTGTAACCCAGCGTGCGTGCCGCGCGCAGCGGCCAGTAGGGGTCGCGCAGCGACTGACGCGCGATGAGCACCGCGTCCGCATGCCCCTCCTGCACGATGGCATCCGCCTGGTGTGGTTCGGTGATGAGGCCCACCGCGCCGGTCGGGATGCCCACCTCTCGGCGGATGCGCGCGGCAAAAGGCACCTGGTAGCCGGGACCGAGCTCGATCTGCTGGGCCGGCGACGTGCCGCCCGATGAGACGTCGATCAGGTCGACGCCCCGTTCCTTGAGCAGCCCGGCAAGGGCAACGCTCTGGTCCACATCCCAGCCGCCCGGCACCCAGTCTGTGGCGCTGATGCGCACGAACAGCGGTAAGCGTTCGGGCCAGGCCCTGCGCATTGCCTCTGTGACCTCCAGGAGCAACCGCGTGCGGTTGGCGAAGCTGCCGCCGTAGTTGTCGCTCCGTTGGTTGCTGATGGGCGAGAGGAACTCGTGCAGCAAATAGCCGTGCGCCGCGTGAATCTCCACCGCCTGGAACCCGGCCTCGTGCGCGCGGCCTGTCGCGGCAGCGAAAGCCCGGATGACATCCTCAATATCGGCCTGGCTCATCTCCTGCGGGGTGGGCGTCTGCTCGGAGAAGGGGATGGGACTGGGCGCGATGGCCCCGGCCACGCCGGCCTTGCGCCCCGCGTGCGCAATCTGAATGGCCGGCGTCGCGCCGTGCTCGGCCACGAAGCGGGCCACGCGGGCCAGGGCCTCGCACTGCCTGTCGTTCCACAGTCCCAGGTCCTCGGCGCTGATGCGCCCCCGGCCCTCAACCGCGGTGGCCTCGGCCATCACCAACCCCGCGCCGCCGACGGCCCGGCTGCCCAGGTGGGCGAGGTGCCAGTCGGTCGCGACACCGTCCTGGTTGAACACGGAATACTGGCACATGGGCGAAATCCACACGCGGTTGCGCGTGGTGATCCCGCGCAGCTTGAGCGGCGTGAATAGATGCACGTTATCTGCTGGCATATTCGATTCCCTTATCCCTTCTGTGGGCATCTATAGGGGCGAACCTGTGTGTCCGTCCCCTGGTGCTTTGGGCGGACACACAGGTCCGCCCGTACGATGGCTATAACCTTCAACCTTCAACCTTCGAACCTGCAACCATATACGTTCCTGCGCGCGCAAACCCCAGCTTCTCATAATACCCGCGTGTGCCGATCGCGGAGATGACGGCGAGCCGGTCGAACCCCGCGGCGCGGGCACGCGCCTGCGCTTCTGCGACCAGCCGCCGGCCCAGCCCCAAGTGTTGCGCCTCACCCGCGCTGGCCGAGCCGATGCCCAGCGCCGGGCCGTAGACGTGGACCTCGCGAATCATCGCTGCGCCAGCAATCTCCGGCAGCGCATCCCACACCGCGCGCACCTCTGCCCGCGGCGAGTCAACAACCGGCAGCGATAACCGCAGGAAACCGGCGAGCCGCCCGCCCGGCGTCTCGTAGGAGAGAAACTGCTCGCGCGAGGTGTCCGTATCGTATGCGTGGACGGCCTGGCGCAGGTCGCTGCCCTCGACCTCGCCGTGGCGCACCTCGCGGCAGCGCACGCAGCCGCACGCCAATCCGTGCGCGGCCATATACTGCTGCACGACCTGGCGCAGGTTCGAGGTCTTGCTGCCCGCCACGATGTCGTCCGCCGGGATGTCGCGGAACACCCGGTTGACCCGGCAGTAGGGCGGGATAGTGGCCTTGCACTCCGCGACGAGCGCGATAAGTTCGGGATCGGTGTAGGGCCTATACTCGCCCCGCTGCCACAGGTCGTAAAGCTCCGTGCCCTCGATGATGGAGCAGGGGTAAATCTTCAATTCATCGGGGCGCAGCGCCGGATCAGACCAGAGGCGGGCGAAGTCCGTACGGTCCGATTCCGGCGTCGCGCCGTGGAGGTTGGGCATCCAGTGGAGCAGCAGCTTGAACCCTGCCGCGCGTAGCAGCCGTACGGCGCGGCGCACGGCTTCGAGGTCGTGCCCGCGCTGGTTCAGCGCCAGGATGCGCTCGTCGAGGCTCTGCACGCCCAACTGCACCTTTGTCACGCCGAGCCGCCGCAGATGTTGGATCTCGGCCGCGGTCACCCAGTCGGGCCGCGTCTCGATGACCAGGCCGACGTTGCGGTGGGCTGCAGTCTCGTTGCGTTCCTGTGCCGCGATCAGCGCGTCCCAGTTGCCGTCTGCGTCGCCCGCACCCTGTGACTGCGCCGGCATCTCCGTCTGCATCTGAGGATGCAGACTCCTCTTTTCAGCGTGAGCGGAGTCCGCATCCTCAGATGCGGACTCCGCCACGTTCATCGCTTCAAGGCAGCGGCGGATGAACCACTGGCGGTAGTTCCGGGAATAGGTGCTCCACGTGCCGCCGAGGATGAGCAGCTCCACCTTCTCCGCGCTGTGGCCCATCGCCTCGAAGGTCTGCAGCCGCGTGCGCACCTGGAGATACGGGTCGAAACCGCACTGCGCGGCGCGGCGCGCGCCCGGCTCGTTCGGCAGATAGCTCTTGGGCATTCCGGCTACATCCGGGCAGAAGATGCACCGGCCCGGGCAGCCCGCAGGTTCGGTCAGCACCGTCACCGGTGCGACGCCCGAGGCCGTGCGCACCGGCTTCATCTGCAGCCGGCGCAGGACGGCGCGCTCGAACGGCAGCTCGCCCGCCGCAGTCAACTGCTGGTACGCGGTGACCAGCTCGATCTTGGAGAAGAATCCGCTGTCACCGGTGACTTGCGCCGCGCCGGTGACTTTCGCCGCGCCGGCGACTTGCGCCGGCCCTTTGCCCTCGCGCGGGTGCTGTGCTAAGATCCGCAGCAGGCTGTCCCGGTCCCATGTGCCGGCCCGGCGCACGGCCTCGAAGATCGCCAGGAGCGTGGCACGATGCCGCTGCGCGTCGAAATCGCGCCCGCGCGGCTGCCAGGTGCGCTCTGTCTTCTCGTTCGGTAGATGTTGTTCAGCCATGAAACCCGAAATCTATGCGGCCCTGCTCGACCTGAACCGGGCCTTCTATACAAGATTTGCCAGGGATTTTGCGCGCACGCGGCAGAGCTGGCCCCCCGGCTACGACCTTATTCTACCCTATCTGCGCGGGGCTGCCAACGTCCTGGATTTGGGCTGCGGCAATGGGCGGTTCCTGGCCTATCTCGCGGCGCAGGGCTGGCGCGGGAATTACGTGGGGCTGGACGGCAGCGCAGGTCTGCTGGCTGAGGCGCAGCAGACGGCCGCCGGGCTGGACGGCGTCGCCGCGCGCTTCGGGTTGGCCGACCTGCTCGATCCGGCATGGCAGGCAGCCGCGGGTGGCCCCGCAGACGCGATCGTGTGCCTGGCCGTGCTGCACCATATCCCGACCGCAGCCAGCCGCCGGCGTATCCTGGCCGAGGCCGCGACGCTGCTGGCGCCCGGCGGCCGCCTGATCGTGTCCACGTGGCAGTTCATGACCTCCGAGCGGCTGCGCCGGCGGGTGCTGCCCTGGGAAACTGTGGGATTCAGCGCCGACGATGTGGAAGCGGGCGATTACCTGGTGGCCTGGGGCGAAGGCGCGGCCGGACACCGCTACTGTGCGTTCATCAACGAGGCCGGGCTGAACGGGCTGGCGGCGGACGCGGGCCTGCGGGCCGTGGCGTCTTTCCGTGCCGACGGGCATGAAGGAAACCTGAATCTGTACGGGGTGTACGCTACTGCCAGGTGAAGCGGAATTGCTCGCTGGGGGGACTGGCCATCTGGCCGGGCGCTTCCGGGCTGCCGTGCCGAACCTGCACGCGCCAGGTGAAATCCATGCCCGCGCGGGTCGTCCCGCGATACTCGAGCGGGAGTCGCCAGGTCGTGGACTTGGTCCAGTACACGGCGGTGGGTGCGTCGTCGTCTCCGGCCTTGAGCGTGACGACGTAATACTGGTCGGCCTCGAGGATGCCGACGGAGGTCCAGCTCAGGAGGAGTTCACCCTCGCTCGCGACGATGCTCCCGTCGCCGGGGCTGAGCGGGACCGGTTCATCCAGGACCGGCTCGGGCGTGGGCGTCATGGTGACCGCGGGCATGTCCATGGTCGGTTCCGGGGTGGGCGTCTCGTTGCTGCGCGGGATGAGGAGCGCCTGGCCGATGCGCAGAACGTCTGCCGCGCTCATCTTGTTGGCCGTAAGTATCCAGTCCACGCGGGAGCCGTAGCGCGTGGCAATGGTGCTGATGGTATCGCCCCCCTTGACCACGTACATATATGCGCTGGTCTCAGGGGTGGGCGTGGCGGTTGCGCCGCCGCCCATCGGCCCTGCCACGGGGATGATCAACTCCTGGCCCACCGACAGCCGGCCATCCGCTGACAGGTCGTTCGTCTGGATGATGTCCTTGACGGTCGAGCTGAACTTTTGCGCGATACCGATGACCGTATCCCCGCGCTCCACTTTGTAGCGCGTCGGCGGAGCAGGTGTCACAGTCGGGGTGGTCGGCGCTGATGTCAGGGTCGGTACAGGTGTGACGGTTGGCGGCAAAGTGGGCGTGGCTGTGGGCAGGTCTTCGGCCACGAGCGCCAGCAGCTCGGCAGCCGGCGTCGCCTGCGGGGCAAGCGCGACCGACTGGTTGAGCGATTGGCTTGCCAGCAAGTCTTCAGGAACTTCGAGGCCACGCACCCACCACAAGATCAGCACGCCGGCGATGGCGGCGAACAGGAACAGGTCAGCCCAGGGAACGCGAAGCTGCCGTCTGGGCGCACTATCGAGCGCTGCACCGCAGAAGAAGCAGGTTTCCGCTTTCTGAGCCACGCGTGTGCCACACTGGGCACAAACGCGGTCACGGCCATAGTGAGTGCGAGGAACGTCGGGGCGACTCATATGTGGCTAGAGATTACCACCATCTCCCGGTTTGGGCAAATCCCGCGAAGGCAGCAACAGGAGCGCGATAACGGCGGCCAGTGCAGCGAGTGAAACCAGCGCCGCCGTCCGGCGGACAGCGGTCGGCCCGAACCTCACCTCCACCGTGTGCTCGCCTGCGGGCACGTCCACACCGATCAACCCGTTCGGTGGGTCCGGCGCAATTGCGACCGGCTGGCCGTCCACGCGCGCCTGCCAGCCAGGGAAGTAGTAGGTGTAGAAGCGCAACCGCGCCGGGCCTGCAGCACGCACCACTGCAGACGCAGAGAGCGGGCCTGCCTCCTGTGAGATGATCTCCGCCTCGCCCCCGACCACTGCAGCACGGCGCAGCGGCTCGCCCGCGAGATACTGCGCGATGAGGGGGGAGTCCTCGTCCATCGCCATGCGTTCCGACCAGCTCGTCATCCCGCGCATGTCGGGATAGTCCAGCTCAAACTCAAGCACCGCAACGGGCTGCTCATCCTGCGGGCGGATCGGGACGAGCTGCGGGATGGTGTACGGCAGGCTGGCGAGAATGAGGATGGCCGCCAGCCCGTAGACATACGGGCTGATGCGCCGCGCGGGGGCCGGTCGCCGCCGCTCCAGCCAGTGTACGCCTGCGCCGGCCAGCAGCGCCAGCGTGAACACCGTCACCGCGAGCAGTCGCCAGGGAAACTGCACCATTTTGATGATGGAGAGGTTGTCCCAGATGAAGGTTGCGGCCGGCGTCATCACGAAAAGCGCGGCGGCTGTTGCGAGCACCAGGAACACCGCTTCGCCCCGCCGTGCGAGCTCGTCGCGGCGCGCGATCAACACGGCGACGACGCCGATGGCTGCGACCGCGCTGACCACCAGGCCCAGCTGGAAGCTCATGCCGTCGCCCGGTCCGGGGACGGAATAGCCGAAGCCCCAGCCGGGATCGAGGAACTGCAGCGGATAGACGAAATGTTGCTCGTAGCTGTAATATGCGCCGACCCACTGCGCCTCGTTGATGTAATGCCGCTCCAGGGCCAGGGGCAGCAGGAAGATGCTCGCCAGGAGCCCGCCGAGGATGCCGCCCAAGAGCGTCCAGCCCAGGGGCCGCTGCAGCGCGGCGAGGGCCGCGCGGCCAGGCCGCCCGCGCAGGGCCAGCAGGCTGGCCAATAGGCTGCGGATGAACAGGACCAGGGTGAATCCGGCCAGCAGCGGCACGAAGGACAGCACTGATACCGTATGGCTGAGCAGCAGCGCGGCCACGCCGAACGCCGCCAGGCCGGCGCGCCGCGGCCCCGGCCGCTCCCACGCGTTTACGAGCGCGAGCAGCGTCCACGGGACGACGGCCAGCGCCATGAACTCGGCCAGCGCGGCGCGCACATATATCTGGACGAGGTGATAGGGCGCGTAGGTGAACGCGACGCTGGCAATCAGCCCCGCGGCCTCGCCCCACCAGCGCCGCGCCAGCCGGTACGTGCCCAGCGCGCCCAGGAGAAAACCGACGGCCCAGGTCGCCTTGATGGCCGCGGTGAAGCCCAGCCCCAGCAGGTGAAACGCCTCACCGATGAAGTAGGCCAGCGGCGCATAGACGAGCCAGAGTGGATACCCGAACCCGATCGCATGATCGGGCCCCCAGACCGGCCAGCATGCACCTGCACGGAAGGCCTGGTCGAACTCGATGAGATAGAACACGCTGTGCCGTGCGTCGTGTGCCTTATAGAAGTAACCCGGCGCCAGCAGCGGCAGCAGCGCCGGCAGCGTCAGGAGCAGCACGAGCCAGGCGGTCGATGAAGGGCGGCGGAAGAAGGACGAAAGGCGATGGGCGGCGGACGGCGGATCAGAGGTGCGCATACAGGATCAGGCTGCCGTGTTGCGGGCCGGGGCAAATAGTGCCATGGCCTGCTGATAGGCCGGCTGCGGGAGGTCCGGGTAGACGGTGGCTAACCAGGCCAGGTCCTGTCGCATGGTCAGGAGGTCTTCCGGCGCGCAGTGGCGGGCCGCGGTGCGGTAGGCCTCCAGCGCGGCGGTCGTCTTGCCCTGCGCCAGCAACGCATCCGCGAGGTCGAGATAGGCGAACTTGGGCAGCAGGCCGCTGGCGATGGCTGCACGTGCGGCTTCCTCAGCCGCAGCAGGCCGGCGCTGCGCCAGCCGCAGGACAGCCTCCGCCAGATGGGTGTGCGGGTCATCGGGCGCGACGCCGAACGCCGCGGCAATCTGCACGCGGGCCTCGTTGACCCGACCCAGCACGGCCAGCAGCTCAGCCAGGTTGCAGCGCGGCGCCGGCTCCAGCGGCAGCAGCTCGATGACGCGCTCGTAGACGGGTACGGCATCTTCCTTGCGGCCCACGCGCCAGAGGGTGTTGGCGAGCGCCCAGAGGATGCGCGGCTCGTCCGGCGCCAGCCACGCGGCGCGCTCGAAGGCCTCCAGCGCGGCCCGGTCCTTCCCGGCGCGCAGCAAGGCCTGGCCGCGCGCGGCTTCGTCCAACCCGATGCGCGGGTCGATCGGTTGGCTCATCGATCATCATCTCCTATGAGGCGTGCGCCGCGCACATCGTCCTTGCCGGGCGCCAGGATGACGCCGCCGCCGCCCGCGCCGGTGGCCTTCGCCAGAGGCGTCTCCGGGCCGGGCCTCGGCTGGCCCATGGCGCCGCTCTTCTCCAATGCATTCAGATACCCGCGCAGCGTCTCACCCTCGACTACGGTCAGCCCGTAGCGCTCGCCGTGGGCCAGCAGGAAGCGGCAGACGTCCATCAGGAAGGCCCGGCGCAGCGCAGGCAGATCGGCAAAGCGCGTCCAGTCCAGGGCAACGTTCTCCTGCAGGAACACTTGGGCGGCGGGCGTGCGGTTGGCTGAGCCGGCGTAGGCTAAGATGGGTTTCTCGGTGCGCCGCGCCCACCAGACTTCCAGCCCGACCGGCGCGCTGATGTCCGGTCCCATGACGACGACGAAGAGGTGGCACTCGGCGACGGAATCCACATCGGGCGTGCGCTTGATGACCCAACCCACGTTGACCGGCAGCTCGGCCAGCGCGCGGCCCAGCAGTTCGCGCGCCGGGTCTTCGTGCGGGCCTGCGCTGATGAACAGGCGTACCTGTGTTGCCATAAGGGGAAGAATCCTCGTTGAGTGAGCTATCCGTAGTTACCAGGAACATTATAGCACAAATGGCAGCGTCCCTGTTTGTCAGTGTCCGCGCAATGGCAGTATCATGCCCGCGTCATCTCACATTTCGGAGTAAGCCATGACTTCCCTCGATCTTTCCTTTGTCCGCAGCCAGTTTCCGGCGCTGGCGCTGATGGACGGCGGCCGGCCCGCTGTCTACTTCGACGGCCCCGGCGGGACGCAGGTCCCGCAGCGCGTCATCGACGCGATAGGCCATTATCTTGTCCACATGAACGCGAATCACGGCGGCGCGTTCCGCACGACCCGCGAGAGCGACGCACTCCTGGCCGCTGCACACGCCGCGATGGCCGACCTGCTCAACGCGGCCGACCCGCAAGAAATCACGTTCGGCGCGAACATGACCACGCTGACCTTTGCGTTCAGCCGCGCCATCGCCCGCGACCTGAAGCCGGGCGACGAGATCATCATCACGCGGCTCGACCATGACGCCAACCGCGCGCCCTGGCTCGCGCTGGCCGAGCAGGGCATCGTCGTCAAGGAGGCCGATTTCAACCCGGCTGACTGCACGCTGCGCCTCGATGATCTGGCCGCACTGCTCAGCCCGCGGACGAAGGTCGTGGCCGTCGGCTACGCCTCGAATGCGGTCGGCACCATCAACCCGATTGCGCACATTGCAGAGATGGTGCACGCAGTGGGCGCGCGGCTGTGGGTGGATGCGGTCCACTACGTGCCGCACGGACCGGTGGATGTGCAGGCGCTCGGCTGCGATTACCTGGTCTGCTCGCCGTACAAGTTCTTCGGCCCACACAGCGGCGTGGTCTGGGGCCGTCTCGAACTGCTGGAGCAGCTGCGCGCTTACAAGGTGCGGCCCGCGGGCAACCGGCCGCCTGACAAGTTCGAGACGGGCACGCAGGCCCACGAGGCGCAGGCGGGCGTACTGGCCGCAGTCGAATACCTGGCAGAACTGGGCGAGGCTTGTGCCGCGCATGTCAGCGGCGACTTTACCGGTTACACGGGCCGCCGGCTGGCGCTCAAGCGGGCCATGACAGCGGTCCAGGTGTATGAACGCGGGCTGTTTGAGCATTTTGTAGCCGCGCTGCTGGCGATCCCCGGACTCAGCTTCTACGGGATCCGCGACTTCAGCGCGTTCGGCCGGCGCACCCCCACTGCGGCGTTCCGGCTGGCCGGGCGTCACCCGGATGAGGTAGCGGAGCACCTGGCGCAGCGCGGGGTCTACGTCTGGTCGGGGAACTTCTACGCGGTGGCCGTCACCGAGCGCTTGGGGCTGGAGGAGACCGGCGGCGTGGTCCGCGCGGGACTGGCCCACTACAACACCCGTGAGGAAGTGGACTACTGCCTCGCGTGCCTGCGCGAGCTCATGTAATTCTATTCTTTGTGGCCCCGTGCTGAGCGCAGGCGGCGCAGCGCCTCGCTGAAGTCCGCCGGGTAAGGCGCGGTCAGGGTCAAGGCCTGGCCATCGACCGGGTGGGTGATGGCCAGGCTCGCGGCATGGAGCGCAGGCCGTTCGATCAGCGGGGGATCCATGACCGGCAGGACGATACTTGCGCGGGTGTAGAGCGGGTCAGAGAGCAGCGGGTGGCCGAGCGCGGCCAGGTGCGCGCGTATCTGGTGTGTGCGGCCGGTCTCGGGCTGCGCCTCTACCAGCGCGCAGCCTGCAAAACGCTCGAGCACCCGGCAGTGCGTTACCGCAGGCTTGCCCTTCCGCGGGTCCACGATGGTCCGGTGCTTGCGATCGCCGTTCGCGAGAAGGGGCAGGCGGATAGACTGCTCATCCCAGGCGGGCACACCTGCCACGAGCGCATGGTAGACCTTGCTCACGCCATGTGTTGCGAACTGGCGGTCCAGGTTGCGGTGTGCCTCTGCGGTGCGGGCGAGTGCCAGCACGCCGCTTGTCCCGCGGTCCAGCCGGTGCACCACCCACAGCCGGCCGTGCTGTGCCTGCAGCAGGCCCCCCAGGTAGGGCGCGTCTGTCTGCCAGCCGTCGGGCAGGGTCGGCAGGCCTGCAGGCTTGTTGACTACCAGCAGCGCATCATCCATCCACAGTACCTCGATCGGTTGGCTCATCACGTCCTCCATATGAATCGATATTACGTCGAGCCTTTGACTTAGTCAATAACCTCGTCTATAGTGGCAGCGTTGCCGGTAGCATGCACCCGGCAGGAATCCCCATGAACGGCCTAATGTGATGAAAGCCAACCTGTTCCGGCGCGAGGGTATCTATCTCGCGCTGTTGCTGCTCTTCGGAGTCGCCGCCATTGCCCCGCTGCTCCAGCCCGGTTATTTCTGGGGCGCGCACGATGCTCGACACGACGTCTATTTCGTCTTCCAATATGCGAAATCGGCCGCGGAGGGCATCTGGTTCCCGCGCTGGTCGCCCGACTGGACCTTCGGCTACGGCTACCCCTTTTTCATCGTCTACGGTCCGCTGGCCACCTTCGCCGGCGTATTGATGCACCAGTTCCTGGGCTTGGGCTACGAGGCCAGTGTCAAGGCGGTGCTGGCGCTCTCGATCGTGGGGTCGGGACTGGCGATGTACGGGTTCGTGCGCACGTGGCTGGGCAAGCGCGCCGCCCTGGTGGCGGGCGTCGCCTACATGGTCATTCCCTATCATCTGGTCGACGTCTACGTGCGCGCGGCAATGGCCGAGGCGGTGGCGCTGGCCTTCCTGCCGCTGGCGCTATGGGGCTTCCGGGCTGCGGTGCTCCGCCCGCGCTTTGCATCGGTGTGCGGCGCGGCGCTGGCCTTTGCCGCCATCATGTGGACGAGCAACCTGGTCGCACTGGTGTTCACGCCGCCGCTGG
>CAZTMA010000017.1:0-51172 GCA_964614645.1 uncultured Anaerolineales bacterium | reverse complement strand
TGAACCACCCAAACATTGTCACCTTGTACGATGCAGGCGAAGCGGAGGGCGCGCCCTTCATCGTCATGGAGCTTCTGGCCGGCGTTTCACTTTACGACCACAAGCCGGCGAACCTGGATGAGCTGGTCGAGATTTCCCAGCAGGTCTGCGCCGCGCTGGATCACGCGCACCGGCACGGCATCATCCACCGCGACCTGAAGCCCGAAAATGTCATCATCGTGCGCCATGCGGGCGCGGATCTACCCGTAGATGCCGCGAATGCCGACGCCCCACCTGCCCTTCTTGTGAAGCTCACGGACTTCGGGCTGGCCCGTTCCACGGCGTCGCGCGTGACGACCGAGGGCGGCGTGGTAGGAACGGTGTACTACCTGCCACCGGAGCAGGCGCTCGGCCAGGAACTCGACGGCCGCGCCGACCTCTACGCGCTGGGCGTCATGCTCTACGAGCTCGCTGCCGGGCGACTTCCGTTTGGCGGCAACGACCCGCTCACCATCATCGCGCAGCACCTTCATGCACCGATTGTGCCGCCCAGCACATACAACCCACACCTTTCGCGCCCGCTGGAAGCCCTCATCCTCAAGCTAATGAGCAAGCGCCGCGAGGACCGCCCGGCCTCTGCCGCCGAGGTCGCTCGCATCCTGGAGCGCATCGCACGCAAGAGCACTGACCTGGTGTTGAGTACGGCTGTGACCCCGGAGCTCTCCCCTCTGGACCGGCTGGTGCGCGGACGGCTGGTCGGCCGCGACCGCGAGCTCGCCGACGCGAAGATCGTGTGGCATCGTGCGACGGTCGAACCGGACGGACAGAGCGAGCACGTGCTCCTGGTGAGCGGCGATGCGGGCGTCGGCAAGACCCCGTTCGTGCGTGCCATCCGGGCGCTGGCCGAGGTGTCCCGTGGCCGGGTGCTGCACGCCGAGTGCTACGCCGAGGGCAGCGCGCCCTACGCACCTGTCACCCAGCTCATGAGCGAATTTGTGGCCGAAGATGTCCGCCTGGGCCTGCCAGACCTCGTCCTGGGCGACCTCATCAAGGTCTCACCGGAACTGCGCGCACGATATCCAGAGCTCCGCGAAAGCCCGGTGCTCACCCCAGAGGCGGAACAGCAGCGGCTGTATGACAGCGTGGTCGCAGCCTGTGCCGCGCTCATCGAGAGCCGCTGGGCCGGTCAGACAGGTGCACCGGCTGCGCAAACAAAGCCTGCTGACGGCACGCATGACGCCGCCTCCCCATTGCTGATCGTCATCGAGGATGTCCACTGGGCCGACAGCAGCACGTTGAGTCTGATTCGTCATCTTGCACGGCGCAGCCGTGCGTACTGTCTTAAGCTTCTCATCGTCCTGACGTACCGGGAGAGCGAGCTGGACGCGGCGCAGCCGTTGAGCAAAATCCTGCTGGATCTGACCCGTGAGCGGCTGGTCCAACGCATCCGCCTCAACCCGTTCACGCTGGAACAGACCGCCGAACTGCTCCAGATTATGTTCCAGCAAGAGGTGCCTGACTCATTCGCCGCGGACATCTACCGGGAGACCGAAGGCAACCTGTTCTATATCGAAGAAGTATGCAAGACGCTCATCGAGGACAACGGCATTTACTGCACCGGCGATGGTACGGTCTGCTGGCACTTCCCGTCCGATATGAGTCGTGTCGGGCTGCCCCAGAGCGTCAGGCTCGCCGTCCAGGCGCGCATCGACAAGCTTTCGCCGGAACGCCAGGAGGTGCTGCGTCTCGCGGCCATTATCGGCCGCGAGTTCGACTTTGCGATCCTACAGGCTGCGAGTGATGCTGAAGAGGAAAGGCTCATTGACGCGCTGGAGGCCGCGCAACGGGCGCAATTGGTCATCGAAGTGCCCTTGTTCAGCAACCAGGAGGCAGGCAGCGAGCGCTTCCGTTTCGAGCACAACCTTACGCTCACGACGCTGCGCGAAAATGTCAGCGGATTGCGCCGGCGACGACTACACCGCCGCGTGGCCGAGGCAGTCCGCAGCCTGCGGCCGGACGACGATGCAGCCCTGGCCTATCACTTCGATGCCGCCGGAGAGGCCATCCAGGCGCGGCGTCACTACCAGCGCGCGGGCGACCGGGCGCGCCAGGTATATGCCAACGACAACGCGATCGCAGCCTACAGTGCCGCGCTTGCGCTCATGCCCGAAGCGACAGCCGACCGCTTCGATGTCCTGCTGGCCCGTGCCCAGACGCATGACCTGATGGCCCGCAGGTCGGAACAGCGGGCCGACGTCGAGGAGTTGCTGGCCCTGGCCGAGCGCCTCGACGACCCGGCGCGACGCTGCGACGCGCTGATCGCGCAAGCCGACTACTACATGAAAATGGCAAACCTCCGTGCCCGCGGCCCCGCTCAACAGGCAGCAGAGCTTGCCGCACAACTCGGCGACAAGGCACGGGAGGGCCATGCCCTGCGATTGCTCGGCTTCGACGCACGCACGCGCATGGACTTGCAGCACAGCCGGACGGTTCTGGAGGCCTCCGCACAGCGGTTCCGCGAGTGCGGGCAAATGCACGAGGCAGCCGCGACACTCCACACCCTCTCGCTAACACTTAGCGACCTGAGTGAGTACAAGGCCGCGCTGGCTGCCGCACAGGAAGCGCTTGCACTCAGCCGGAAGGCCGGCGACAAACGGCAAGAGGCCACCAGCCTGCGCCGTGTGTCCATCGTCTATCTGGAACAGTCTCAGTTTGCGGCTGCGCTGCCCCATGCTGAAGCGGCGTTGGCCCTGCACCGGGCCGTCGGTGACCGTGTCGAGGAAAGCCACGCGCTCAACGTCATCGGCCTTGCGAACGCGTGGCTCGGCAATGCTATCAAGGCAGAGGCTCACCTGCGGGCCGCGCTGGGCGTGGCCGAGGCCGCATCATCCGCTTTCTCCGCGATGATGGCTGCTGAGAATCTATGCTTCTTCCACTACAGCTGGCGGGGGGACTATGCCGGTGCAATCGCTTTTCTCGAGCAGATGGTGGAAAAGCCGTGCCTGGCGTCAGATGAGTACGCGCTCAACAAGTTGCGCCTGCGCCAGGCAGACTTTCTGAGCCGCCTGGGCCAATATGAAGAGGCGATGGAAATCGTGCAGGCCGTGCAGCGGAGCATGGAAGCTGCCCTTGCCCAGGGCGTCGTGGACAACGCAACGGAACTCCAGGTACTCACCTTCGTGGGGTGGCTTAAGGCCGCACTCGCCGACAGACAGGCATCGCTTGATTACCTGGAACGGGCCAGCGCCGGGGTAGATCTTGCCGGCGCAGAGTTCATCGCCGCGACCGTCCAGAGCCTCTTCGCACATGCCCTATTGATGCTCGGTGAGCCTGACGATATCCGGCAGGCCCTGCCGCTGGTCGACCGAGCCATCACGTTGTATGCAGACAACCCTTCCATCCCAGTTGAGCGTGCCGAAGCGCGCCGCATCGCGGCCGAGATCCATCTCGCGCTCGACGCACCGGAAACAGCACTAGGGCTGATGACCGAGGCGATGGATATCATCGGCACAACACCGTTTATGCCGGAGCGCAACTTCTACACCGCGGCCCGCATCCTCAAAGCCCTGGGGCGCACCGCCGAAGCGCAGGAGCACCTGCGCCATGCCTACCAGCGCGTTCTGCTCGTCGCGGGAAGCATCTCCAACGCAGTCTTGCAGCGGAGCTGGCTGGAGAATGTGAAGGTCAATCGGGAGATTGTGGCTGAGTGGGAGGCCGTGAACGCACGCAGCCTGGGGTGATCGTCTATGCCTCGGACACGACCCACGCGCCGCGCGCAGGCGAACTGACGATCATGCGTGCCTGCATCGCCGGCAACAGTCTCGCCAGCTCCGTTTCCAACGCTGCCTGCT
The DNA here is from genome assembly GCA_964614645.1 of uncultured Anaerolineales bacterium. Taxonomy (GTDB): domain Bacteria; phylum Chloroflexota; class Anaerolineae; order CG2-30-64-16; family CG2-30-64-16; genus MWBF01. The sequence continues at coordinate 47,342 of CAZTMA010000017.1, read as the reverse complement.
GAGCCTCCTCGCAGAACAGATGCACATTCGGCCCGGCATCGATCGTGAAGTACACCGGCAAGCCCCCGCGCCGCCACGCCTGCACCTGCTGGATCAGCCCCATCGTCCATGCCTGCCAATAATACAGCCCGCTGAGCGGGCCGCTTAACGAGCCGTTACTGCTGGCGTCTGCAGTCATCGCAATGGCGTGCATCGACACTGCCTCGCGCTCCAACGCCAGCCCGAAGCGGGCAAAGTCGCGTGCCAGGAGCGCTGACTGCACCACCTCCAGCGTGTTCGGCAGTTCGGCCAGCCGCGCGCCGAAGAACGGACTGGTCTGCGCCAGCGCGTGTCCGTCAGAGGATGAGACCTCCTTCGGCTGCTCGCTGAAGATGACCGTCGTGATGCGCAGGTCCCAGTGCTCCGGCGGGGCTATCTGGTAGGCGTAGGAGGTAGCATCGTCGCGCCCCGCCTCCCAGCGGACGAAGCCACCGGGGATCGAGCGGCACGCCGAGCCGGATCCCTGCCGCGCCAGGATAGAGAGCTCGCGCTCGCTGAGGTGCAAGTCCAGTGCCCGGCTGGCCGCCAGTGAGAGCGCGGCAAACGCTGAGGCCGAGGATGCAATGCCGGCGGCCGCGGGGAAATCGTTCACCGATTCCACGCGCGCCCGCTCCGTGCGAGCGGCCAGCCAGCGCACCCGGTCCAGATGGCGCACCACGCGCGCGGCCGCCCGCTCATCCGCGAGCGCGCCATTGATGCGCACGACATCCCGCTCGAAATCGGGCGAAAAACAGACCGCCGTCGTGGTGCGCGCGCTCCCCAGGTTGACCGACAGGGATGAATTGGCCGGGATGTTCAGGCGCGAATCGGCCTTGCCCCAGTATTTGACCACGGCCAGGTTCGGATGCGCAGCGGCGGTCACAGTCTTGTTCATGCTTCGGTCCTGACTCCCTCAGCGCCGGTGCCGACGGCTACCACGCCCGCTCCGGGCAAACCACTTGCATTCAGGGCGGCCGTCACGGTGCTGCGCCAGGCTTCATCCGCCAGCGCGATCACGCAGTCGCCGCCGCCCGCACCCGACAGCTTCGCGCCGTACGCGCCCGCGACCCGCGCCGCGTGCACCAGAGCTTCAAGCGGCGCAGTGCTGACACCCAGGGCTGACAGCAGCCCGTGATTGAAGTTCATCAGGCGGCCACACGCGACCCAGTCGCGACGCCCAAGCGCACCGCGCGCCTCCTCCACAAGGTCTTTCGTGAGGCGCCAGGTCTGCTGGAGTAGTGCCGGATGGCGCTCGTGCACTTCAGCTACCCGCCGCACCCACTCCGTCGTGCTGGCCTTGACCCCCGAATATCCTATGACCAGGGGCATCTCACCCACTGCCAGAGACTCAATCACAATGCCAGGCGTGATGTAATAAAGCGTGCCGCCGAAAGCCGCGGCTGCCACATCATAGCCAGAGCCGATGCCGCGCTGCGCGTCGAGCACCGCCGCGTAGCTGAGTCGAAAGACCTGTTGCGCATCCAGCGGACACCCCGCGGCCTCGCTCAACGCCTTGACCGTCGCAACCGTCACCGCAGATGAACTGCCCAATCCATAGGAGTGCGAGAAGTCGGCCTGCGTGTGGAGGTCCAACCCGCACGGCGTCGCCTCACGCCAGTAGGCGCGCAGCGCGGCAACGACGAAGAGTGCGGCCGGGGGAGGCGCGGCCCCGCGAATCACCTCATCGACATCGGTCGTAAAAGGCTCCGGCAGCATGGGCGTGCGAATCGAGATACGATCGTCGCGGCGCAGGCTTACGCTGGCACGCACGCGCAGGTCCACAGCCGTAACAATACACGGCACGCCGTATACGACGGCGTGCTCGCCATACAGCATCAACTTGGCCGGAGCGGAGGCGGTGACAGTCACGGCGGTGAGTTTAGCACGCGCACCGATGAGCGTCAATTACGGCTTCTTCTCTACCGGTTGCTCCGAAGAGTCCACGATGACGGTCGGCGTTTCCTCGGTTTTCGCGTCGCCGCTCTCCAGGGCCGTCCCGATGGCGCCATCTTCCACAGCCTGAGCCGTCTCTGCCGCATTGGTGCCGGGTACGACCACGGTGGTCGCATCCGCCCTCGTCTCTTCTTCGCCCAGCAGTTTCTCGATCGGCGACGGCGGCGCAGCGTCTATCTCCTTCTGTACCTGCACTTCGACGAGACGCTCCGCCTGCATCCAGCCTTGAGCGACGGCATGTTCGGCCAGAGGGACCGTTGTCTCCGCCAGAATCATCGTGCTGCCCGCGGCGAGCACCTGCTCTGCAAGCGCTTTGAGCTGCTCGGGCCGGTCGGGCTTGCGGCTGACGTTGCGGATGTACACGGCCATGATGCGGTTGGGATGCAGCCGCACAGCTTCGGTGTAGATCTCCGGGTCCTGCTCACCACTGTCTCCGATCAGGATAAAGGGCAGGTCTGTGAACGTTTCGAGGATGCGCCGGATGTAGTCGAGCTTATGCCGGCTCGGGTTGAACGGTGCGATGCCCTCCTCCGAGATGCCCCAGTTACGCAGGAATATGACCGGCCCGATGGGAATCTCATGCAGGTTCAGGAAATCGCTCAGCAGATCGTACATGTTCCAGGCGGAGTTAGAGACATAGAACATCGGATTCTGCGCATGGCCGGTGCTGCCTGCGTGCAATGCCCGATAGAATGCTGCCACCCCCTCGAACGGCAGACGCGTCAATGCATTGCTCAAGAAGACGTTGCGCGCCATACGGAGAATGTTCGCGGCATCCGTATGCACGACGGTATCATCGAGGTCGCTGATGACGATGTATTCGGCAGTCGGCGGCGCAGCCAGGATGTGGCCGGTCGCGCGCACCGGCTCCGGCTGGTCAGGGCGGCGCGGCGCAACCAGCTCAAGCTCAACCTCGTGCCAGAGTTGACCGGCCAGCAGTGGCAACTGCGGCTCGATGGTGACATCAAAGAAGCCCTCGGCGTCGGCCACGACCTCCTGCTCAACACCCTGAAACCGGGCGCACACACGCGCATGGGGAATCTCGTTGCTCTTGAACCGCTTGTACATATCAACGATATTTTCCCACGTCGTATCCTCTTCCTCCGCGCCACTGATGCTCCGGTCCTCCAACACGCGGCCGCGCAGATACAGCTTCTTCTGCGTGCCATAGCCGCGATACGGGTAGATCATGATTGGGTCGCGATGCCCCAGTCGTTCGCGCAGGCGATACTTGAGCATGTCGTAGTGGCCCTCGACATCAGTCACCAGGGTCGCGAGTACAGTGCGCCAATCCGCCATGAGTACAGCCTCCTGACCAGTGAATCTGTGGAATATGGAACACTGTCTGCGCCCAGGAGGCAGTGACAGCCCTTACGTTTCGCCGGATTGGCCGGGGTAGATCGCGGCGCCAGGCAGCGCATCAGAGGAGCGCCGCCTGGCACGCGTAGGGGTTCCGCTTACTTTACAAACTCGACTGCGGCGGTCATGTTCCAGCGCAGCCGCGGGTCGGCACGATCCAGCTTGACCACAGCAGTGTAACTGATTTCACCCTTCTGGCTCTGCCCCAGAGCCCGGATGCGCTCGACTGTACCGCTGAACGTTTCGTCAGGCAGCGCATCGAATGTCACCGTCACTGCAGCACCCTCTGCCACATCGACCACATCCAGCTCGGTCAGATCGGTTGTCTCGACGCGCCAGTTACCGAGATCAGCCAGCACAAGCACCGGGCCAGTAGCCTGCTCGCCCACCGCGATTTCCAGTTGAGCGACCGTGCCGGCAAACGGAGCTCTCAACTCTGTCTCCGCCAGGGCGATCTGCGCCTGCGCCAAGGCAGCATTAGCAGCAGCCACGTCCGCCTCAGCAGCCGCGCGCGTTTCCGACCGCGCCCCGTAAACCACGAGGTCTGCCTGCGCCTGGCTGCGGCGCAGCTCGGCCTCGGCCGCGGCGAGGTCTGCAGGCCGGGCGGCCTTCAGCGCATCAAGGGCCGCCTGGGCCTGTGCAACACGGGCGCGCGCCCCCGCGATGTCCGCCGGGCTGGACCCGCGCTGGAGGTCTGCCAGGCGGGCCGCAGCTGCATTGTAGGCGTTCGTCGCCTGTTGCAGGGCCAACGACTCGGGCCGCGCACCGATGTCCGGCAGGCCCGCGACCCTATCATAGGCCGCCTGAGCCTGGTTGCGCGCGGCCTCTGCATTTGCGAGGTCTGCCCGCGCAGCAGTCAACTGGTCGCCGCTGACGCCTTCCTGAAGGCGAGCCAGCGCAGCCTGCGCGTTCGCAACCGCTGCTTCAGCGCCCCGAACGTCTTCTTCGCTCTGCAACCGGTCCAGCCTTGCCTGCGCACCATCCACTGCCGCCTCCACCGAAACAATCTCCTGCGGCAGCGCGCCGGCCTGCAGTTCGGACAGGCGGGCAGTCGCGCGGTCCAGGTTGGCCTGCGCCTGCGCTACTGCGGCCTGCTGCCGGCCCGCCTCCAACCGCACGAGAACCTGTCCCTGCTCCACGGTTGCGCCCTCTGCAACCGATACCTCAGCGACCCGGCCAACGGTGGACAGGCTGAGCGCGACGCTCTGCACAGGTACAAGTTGGCCTTCGACGATGATACGATTCGCGGACGGCACGGCCACTTGCGTGGCGGGCGCCACTTCCTCCGCCGCGGCGGTCGACGCAAACAGTCCCAGCAAGGTCAGTGATGCAAACGCTCCCGCGGCCACGATAGCGGCGGCGATGATCCCGATAATCAGCTTCCTGGATTTCATTTCTTCCTCTCCCCTGGTTAATCTCGATAATGATTACGAACGCACGACAGCGTATGCGGCCTGTGGGGCCGGGAACGGCAGAATGGCGGGGATCGCGGCATCCGGCGGCAGTGCAGCCGGCTCCGGCTCATGGTAGCCCCCGGTCGCCAGCGCGGCAATCTGGAGCGGGTCACTGATGATGTTCGCAAGCCGGCCATCCTTCATCTGGATGACCCGGTCGACGTACTGCACCATGCGCAGGTCGTGGGTGACCATGATGCCCGCGCGGCCCTGCTCACGGATGATACGGCTGAAGGTCTCGACTACCTGGAATGCACGCTCGGTGTCCAGGCTGGCGGTCGGTTCGTCCGCCAGGACGAGCGATGGCTGGTGGATCAGCGCGCGAGCGATGGCAACGCGCTGCTGCTGACCGCCGGAGAGCTGCCGCGGCAAGTTGCTCAGCCGGTCGCCCAAGCCCAGCCGGTCCAGCAAATCACGCGCCCGCTCCTTGCCCGTACGATCCAGCTTGCCGTTGAGCCGCAGCATCAGCTCGACATTCTCGCGTGCGTTCAGGAACGGCACCAGGTTGTTGGCCTGAAAGGTGAAACCGATCCGCTGGCGGCGGAAGGCCGCGCGTTCGGCCTCGCTCATCCGACTCAGCTCATGTCCGTCGATCAAGATGCGACCCTCTGTGGGGCGCAGCAGCGCGGCCAGCATTGCCAGGAGGGTCGTCTTGCCCGAGCCGCTCGGACCCACCAGCGCCACAAATTCTCCCTGGCGCACATCGAATGAAACGTTGTCGACGGCCTTAATCTGCCCGCTGCCGCCCTGATAGGTCTTGGTGACTGTGTCGATAGTCAATGCGATTGTCATGCGATCCTCTTCTGCACTCTATGCCTGTCAGGAGCCCAGCCCCAGGGCCGTCAGCGGTTCGACCTTCAGCGAATAGCGCACCGAAACCAGCCCGCCGATCGGCCCGATGAGCAGCAGTGACACGATAGCCGCGCCCACTGCCTCCGGCGCAAAGACGATGGGGATGGTCGGCGGGAAGCCGAGCGACAGCCCCAGTGCAGCCGCAGCCCCCAGGCCCACGCCCATGATCGTCACCACGATAATCTGAATGATGGATGCCAGACCGACCGTCAGGTTCGGCGTGCCGATGGCCTTGAGCATCCCGATCTGCGCGACCTTCTGCAGCGTCAGAATCTGAAAGAAGCCGCCGATGACCAGGACACCGATGACCAGGGCAAAGTAGCGTTGTGTGTCCAGCGTACTCTGCTGGGCGCTGTAGCCGGGTGTCGCTTCATATGCCGTCACACGGTCCACAGCAACAACATTCTGTACCTGCGCCTCGATGCGACGGGCGACTGCCTCGGCCTGCGCCGGGTCGGTTACCTGCACGCCGACGATATTGGCGACAATTTCAACGTCCGTTGCGCCGCCGACCAGTGCCTGCGGCCGGATCGAATCCCAAGTACGGATGGGCATCACCAGCGACGGCTGGAGCGAGAACTGGCGATTGTCGGATACGCCGATGACCCGCAGATTGTAGAACTGCTCTTTGGTATCCTGGATGGACTTGACCGTCACCGTGTCGCCCACAGTAATATCACGGCGCAGTGCTACCTGCCGATCGATGACCACCTCGTACGCGCGACGGCTGCGCAGCCCGGTGCCGGAGAGCACGGGCGGCTCACCAGGCAGCCCGGGCTCCACGCCGATCAACGCCACATTCAACGGCTCACGGTCGTCAGTGAAGACCAGCGATGCACTGGCGGTACCGATGGGCCCCACTGTCTCGACCCCCTCAACCCGGCGCAACTCATTCAGCCGGCCCGTGCCGATGCGGCTTGCTCCGACCGACAAATCCACATTGGACTGGTAGACGATCAGGTCTGCATTGAGCTTCTCAATGTACTCCCGGTTGCCTGCGCCCAACCCCTCTGCCAGTGCAGCGACGAACAGGACGAGCACGGTGATAAGCGCGATGACGAGACTGAACAGGATGTAGCGGCTTCGCCCGCGCCAGATTTCCTTGATTGCCAGGTAGAACGGCATGTCGTTGTGTTCCTCCGACTGTGTTTCAGTTACAGTCGATAGTATACACTGTTTTTAATGTTTGTCAATACTTTGTATATAAAAAACACGAAATCTTTAAGGTTCAAGACCGTAAACAAAAAGACGATCGCCAAGGCGACCGTCTTTGCTGACTACGAAAGGCGGGCCTAACGCCGGTGACGTCTCATTTCAGGCGCGTAGACGTTGAGCAAGAGTTGACCGATCTCACCGACGGGCGCTGCTGCCGCGAGGATTGCGGGCTGGAAGGTGACAGTATACCCGTACAGGCTCTCCCCCACACCTCCTCCGTTGTAGAGCCAAACGCTCCAGCTGTAGGACAGCCCCCTCACGAAGTCGCCCGGCAGGCTGTTGAGCCTGCACGCGCCCACGTAGCCCACGCCCTTGTAATACCAGGGGATATAATCGGCGCTATCAAACAGGTTGAACTCGTAATCGTCGCCGGGGCTATGCGGCCGCACTTGCCAGGTGAAGGTATAGGGCGTATTGACTGTCGCGCCGTTCGCGGGCGCGGTCAGGAGTACATCGGCAATATCGAAGTCGCCGCCCCAGAGACGGTTGCCCGCGGTGTACTCGAAGATATCGAAGCTCCCAAACCATGCGAGCCGGTCGGTTGCCAGAGGATTGCCGTTCGCGTTGTTCTCGAACAGGACGTAGTATTCCTGGCCCACCTTGAGCGAAGGCACATTTGTAAAAAGGTAATTTCCACCTGCGTCAGTCCTGACGGGGGGTCCCTGGGTTGTTTCGGCCAGGCCGGTGTAAAGCCGCAGCACGAGATACATTCCCCCGACAGGCTGCCCCCGCAGCGTAACACGGCCGTAGATGCCCGCCGGTCCGCTCAGGGTCGGTGTCGCAGTGGGCGTACGTGTGGCGGTCGGGATGAATGTGGCCGTTGCCGTGGGCGTGCGGGTCAGGGTCGGCGTGAGCGTCCGCGTCGGCGTAAGCGTCCGCGTCGGCGTGCTGGTCGGCGTGGCGGTCGAGAAGGGTGTCGGCGCCATCCGGGCGTTAGACAGCACCACCGGCAGGTAGACGGAGTGCGGGGCCGAGCCGGCTGGATCCGGCGCCAACCGGCCTGTTTCAGGCAGGGCATAGATGCTTTCGGGTGCACCGGCAAAAACCAGGGCAGCCAGCAGCAATACGACGAACCAGGTTGCGGGCTTCATCATGAAGGCTCCCTACTCTGCAGGATTGCGTGGGGCCAGCAGGTCGGAACTTCTGATCGTCGGGCACCAGAACTTCTCGATGTATTCAATCACCAAGCGAGTCCCCGCATCGTGGCTCACGTAAGGGGGGCGAGCCGGATTATACATCGTGTCGGTCATATCACGCACCAGCGCCACAGGAATCCTCCGCCTCACAAGCGCCTTGATGCCAAAGGACCGGTTGAGGATGCACATGTTCGTGTGGACGCCCAGAATCAATACCTGCCGGATGTCATGGGCGGCGAGGTACGCACATATCTCGAGGCCATCATCGGAGATGCCGTCGTTCGATTCGTCGATCTCTATGGCCGGGTGCTGCCGTGTCCAGGCTGCCCACCAGGGCGTTTCGCCGGTGTCTGAACCGCCGTCGCTGTCGTCGATGGGCAGCGTCAGGTCTGCTGGCGGTTGCGGGGCCGCCTCTACGTCACGCACGCCGGTCTCCGGCTGGCTCACATCCTCAGCACTTCCGCCCTTGCCAGGCAGGTCGTGAGTGCTTGCATACTGCGCCATCCGTTCGCGCGCAGGTAATCCAGCATAGAAGCCCAGCGTCTCCGACGGCGCATGGATGATGTGCGCACCCTGCAGCCGCGCTGTGCGGATGACCTCGTTCATGCGCGGGGCCAGTTCGGCGACGCGTTCCATCGCGCCGCGCGCCCAATGTGCGTCCCACATGTCGCAGATAATCAGCGCGACTGCCTCCGCAGGCAGCGCACGCACTTCGATGTGGGTCTGCCAGACGGCCCAACCGCGCTCGTTGTTCGTCAGGGTCTGCGTGCGAAGATGCAGGGCCAGCCGTGACATGGGCCTCCTTTGCGGTTGGCAGCCTGAACATCGTACGGGTCATTCCACCGTTACGCTTTTTGCCAGGTTGCGCGGCTGATCCACATCTGCGCCGCGGCGAACCGCGATATAGTAGGCCAGCAGTTGCAGCGGGATGACAGACAGCACGGGCGTCAGCAGGTCGGATGCGCGCGGGATGCGCAGGACATGGTCGGCCTTCGTCGCGATGAACTCATCCCCCTCATTCGCCACCGCGATGACGATGCCCCCGCGCGCCTTGACCTGCTCGACCTGGCTGATCATCTTGTCGTACACGCGGTCCTGCGGCACGATCGCGACCACCGGCATGTTCTCGTCGATGAGCGCGATGGGGCCGTGCTTCATCTCGCCCGCCGGATAGCCCTCTGCGTGGATGTAGCTGATCTCCTTGAGCTTCAGCGCACCCTCCAGCGCAATCGGGAAGTTGCTGCCCCGCCCAAGGTAGAGGAAGTTGGTGTAGTGGAAGAACGTCTGCGCCAGCCGGCGGTATTGCGCTTCGTTCGCCGGGTCGAGCACGCGGCCGACCAAGTCCGGCAGCGCGGCCAGGTCGTCCAGCAGCTTGCGCCGCTCTTCCACCGGCACGGTGTTGCGCAGCGCCGCCAGATGGACGGCCAGGAGGTATTGGTCCACGACCGAGGCGGTAAACGCCTTGGTGGACGCGACGCCGATCTCCGGTCCAGTGTGCATATAGATGACGCTGTCCGCCATGCGCGCGGCTGCGCTGCCGATGACGTTGACGATCGCGGTGAGATGCGCGCCGTGTTCGCGGCCTTCCTCCAACGCAGCCAGCGTATCAACCGTCTCGCCCGACTGCGTGATTGCCAGCATCAGCGTGCGCTCATCCAGCACGGGGTCGCGGTAGCGGAATTCCGACGCATACTCGACTCGCACGGGCAGCCGCGCGAGCCGCTCAAACATGAACGCGCCGACCAGCTCCGAGTGAAACGACGTGCCGCACGCCACGCTGACCACCTGGTTCAGGTTGCAGGCCTGCTCTGCCGTCAGCGCAAGCTGCTCCAGGTAGACCTCACCAGTTCCCAGGTCCACGCGACCACGGATGGTATCGGTCAACGAGTTGGCCTGCTCGTAGATCTCCTTCTGCATGAAGTGCTTGTATTCGCCCTTCGCTGCAGAGATGGGGTCCCATGGAATAACCTGTATGGTGGGTTGGAACTCCCGGCCATCGAGGGTGCTGAAGGTTGCACCGTCGCGCGTGATGACAGCCATCTGGCGGTTTTCGAGGAAGACCATGCGCCGGGTGTGTTCGAGGATCGCGGGCATATCCGAGGCAATGAACATTTCGCCGTCACCGAAGCCGATAGCTACCCCACCTGCGTTGCCCAGCCGCGCGGCAACCAGGGTCTCCGGCTCGCGATGGCTGAGCGCCACAATCGCGCTCGGCCCGCGCAGGGCGCCCATCGCCAGCCGTACCGCGTCAGCCAAGGCCCGATCCTGCGTGTAGTTCAGCCCGACCAGATGAGCGATGACCTCAGTGTCAGTGTCCGACTTGAAAGTAAGGCCTTCGGCTTCCAGCTCCGCGCGCAGCTCGCGGAAGTTCTCCACGATGCCGTTCTGCACGACAACGATCTGTCCGCTGGCGTCCATGTGGGGGTGCGCGTTGCGTTCGCTCGGCTTGCCGTGTGTGGCCCAGCGCGTGTGCCCTACCCCTGTGTGCCCGGCCACCGGCGACTGTTCCAGGCACGCACGTAAGTTGCTCAGCTTGCCGACGTCCCGGCGCACCGCAATCCCGCCGTTCTCGATGACGGCGATACCTGCTGAGTCATACCCGCGATATTCTAACCGCTGCAAGCCGTCCACGATGACCTGGGCTGCGTTGCGCGGGCCGATGTAACCCACAATGCCACACATGGGGTCCCCCTAAAGTGCTTGTGGGGGCGAGCGAAGCTTGCCTCGCGCCCCTGCGGCACCGATATAGTCAGACGCACCTAGACGCCCGCCAGCCACTTTGTAGCGTGGGCGTCAACGCCGGCGTAGTCGCCTCGCATCTCATCTGGCAGCAACATCGCAAGCTGGGCCATCGCCTCGTCAGTCATCTCGCGCAGCACCTCGCGACTAGCGCGGCCCTCGGGCACATCAGCCTCTCCAGTCGTCTTGCGCGGCCAGCGGTACCTGAACGGCTGCCCGTAGGTGATGCGAATGGTCGGCCGGCCCACCAGCGGGAAGTGCCAGTGAAACTGTGGGGTACCTTCCACCGCACAGGGAATCAGCCAGGCGTCGGGCGCCTGGCGCGCGACGAAGGCCAGACCCTCTTTGGCAGTCTGCAGCCGGCCGGTCAGGCTACGCGTGCCCTCCGGTGAGATGACGCTGATGTCGTCGTCCGCAAGCACCTGCCACGTCTCCTTGAGCGCGGCCCGGTCCACCACCCCGCGCGTGATGAAGATCACGTGATACCAGCGGAGCAACTGACCGACCAGCGGCCACCGGCTGGCTTCGATCTTGGTCAGCGGTACGGCATAGCGCGGCATTTTGCCGCAAATCAACACGGGATCGAGCCAGTGGATATGGTTGTAGTAGACGATGCCCGCGCCGTCGGCCGGGATGTTCTCTGCGCCCTGCACCTTGATACGTAGCATCAACCAGATCAGGAAGCGCAACACCGCGCCGGTGATGTGGCGGCCCATGGGGATACGACGTTGACGCGACACGGTTTCCTCTCCCCTTAGCGAGTCCGCGCTCTCTCAATGAGGCCCTTCACACGCTCGAGGACCTGCGCGATGGTCAAGCCCGTGCTGTCGACCAGCACAGCATCAGGCGCAGCAGCCAGCGGCGCGTGCTGCCGGCTCGAATCATACGCGTCGCGGCGGCGGATGTCGGCCAGCACCTGCTCGAGCTCAACATTCTCGCCGCGCGCCAGCCGCTCAACGTAGCGCCGCCGCGCGCGCTCGGTCGGCGCGGCATCGAGGTAGATCTTGAGGTCGGCATCGGGAAGCACAACCGTACCGATGTCGCGGCCGACCATCACGATCCGGCCCGCCTCGCCGATGCGCCGCTGTTGGAGGCGCATCGCTTCACGCACGCCCGGATACGCAGAGACCGGCGATACAGCCTTCTCCACGTCGGGGCGGCGCAGCTCTCGAGTGATATCCTGCCCGTCGACCAGCACCGTCACATCGCGGCCATCATCGACCGTGGGAGCGGTCACCTCGATGCGCACGGACTCGGCCAGGGCCGTCACCGCATCCGCATCGTCAACGCGGACGCCGCGCGCCAGCGCCACCGCTGCAACCGCGCGGTACATGACGCCGGTATCGAAATAGAGATAACCCAGTTCACGCGCTAGTAACCCACCGATCGTACTCTTGCCTGACGCAGATGGGCCATCAATGGCAATCATGCTGGGCATGGCCTTGATGCTCCTTCGTGTTGCCGTCGCTGCTTTCGTGGTCGTTTCGACTGCAGCGAAGGCCTCCGCGCGCAGCGCACGCACTTCTCCCTCCGTGAGGTCACGCCATTTGCCGGGCTGCAGGTCGCCCAGCAAGAGCGACCCCATGCCGATACGGATGACCCGCAGGGCGGGATGGCCGAGAAGCCCAACCATCCGCCGAATCTGGCGTTTGCGACCTTCGCGCAGCGTAATCTTGAGCCAACTCGTGCGCGGGGCCCGACGTGCGCCCACCCGTCCGCGTGCACCTGCGCCGCGCGGGTCAACTCCCGCCCCTGCAGCCGGCCGGGCGGGCCGCCGCTTGAGGTAAGGCAGCGGTGGCTCACGCAGGAGCACGACCTTCGCAGGCAGCGTGGGGCCGTCATCCAGCATCACGCCGTGCTGCCAGCGCCGAACGTTGCGCTCATCGGGCACACCCTCCACCTCGACGAGATAGATCTTGGCGTGTTCGTAACGCGGGTGCGTCAGCCGCAGCGCCAGTTCCCCATCGTTCGTCAGCAGCAGCAGACCCTCGCTGTCCTGGTCGAGCCGGCCGACTGCGTACAGCCGCTCAGGCACCTTGACCAGCTCTTGCCAGGAGGGATAGGCTGCGCGCGGGTCTGGCCCGGAAAGATACCCGGCAGGCTTGTGCAGCAGCACATAGCGCCGCCGCTCCGTACCGAGGGGCTTGCCGTCCACCGCGACCTTGGCAACCTCGGGATCGACGCGCGTCCCCAGCTCAGTCACCACGCGGCCATCGATGGTCACGCGGCCGGCCAGGATTAGCTCCTCGCAACTTCTTCGTGAGCCCAATCCAGCCTGGGCCAGCACCTTTTGCAAACGTTCTTCTGGCATGTCACCCCACTTACGGACCGTCCAGCACGCTGAGCGGCACTGTTGCGACCACCTGGTCGGCCAACACCCAATCCAGTGTCCCTACCGGCAACGTGCTCGTCAGCGGCACGGTGGCATCCAACCGACGAACCGGCTGAAGCAGCGACCACTGCCAGGCCGGCAGAAAGATAGCAGAAGAAGCAGTGGAGTGCAAACGGTAGAGACGGTCCGCAGGCCCAAGCTCCCATGCCAGCGCATCATCGGGAAGCGTGACCGTGTTCCACTGCCAGCCCGCCTCCGCAAAATCCAGGAGCGCGCGCACATCCGCGTAGCGGCGAGCGCTGCCGAGAACCACAGCCACGATGCGATGGCCGCTCCGGCTGACCGAGGCGACCAGACACTCCCCGGCCTCGTCCGTCGTGCCGGTCTTGATGCCGTCCGCACCGGGATGGCTCCCCAGCAGCTCATTCGTGTTGGACAAGTCATGCCCTGCCACCCGGATAGACTGCGTGGCGACAATCTCCGCGAACACCGGATACTCCAGCGCAGCCCGCGCCATGACGAGCAGGTCGGTTGCGCTGCTGGTCATCCCCTCGGCGTCGAGCCCGTGGGGATTGGCGAAATGCGTGGCCGTGAGGCCCATGGTTTGCGCGGTATCGTTCATGAGCGCCACAAAATCCGTCTCGCTGCCTGCAACATGCTCGGCCAGAGCCACCGCTGCGTCATTGCCGGACGCGATGAGCAAGCCATGCAGCAGGTCAACTACGGTCAACGTTTCACCCGTGACGAGACCCATGCGGCTGCCCTCCGTACCCGCAGCCGTCGCGCTCACCGTGACGGTCCCGTCGAGCGAGACCTGCCGGAGGGTAATCAGCGCTGTCATCAGCTTCGCCGTGCTGGCCGGTGGACGGGGCTCGTCCGGTCGTAGCGCATACAGCGTCTGGCCGGCATCCAGGTCCACCAGGAGCGCCGACGTTGCCGAAAGCTGGAGAGATTGCTTCGTCGCTATCAGCCGTGCAATGTCGTCGGGCGTCAGGCGCAGAGGCGGATATCCGCCATCGGTGAGGACTGGAGGGCCAAAACCGGCGCAGAAGCAAACCAGGAGAACGGCGAAGGGCAGGAAGGCGCTGAAACGCGCTCTTCCGATGCGCAGCACTTGACGGCCGGGCCTGAAAAGCCTAAAATAAGACTGGTCGTGCATCATTGGTTAGGCACCACCGGTTAACCATCTGTAACACACGCAAGGCCCTATCAGAGGTGCTGCGACCCAATCGTCGTTCAAGGATACCCTCATGCCGGTTTACGAATACTATTGTACAAGCTGCGAAAAGCGTTTCGAGGCGCTCCGCTCGATGAGCCAAGCCGATGCCCCGATGGAATGCCCGCGTTGCTCAGCGCCCAACGCGCGCAAGGTCATTTCTGTCTTTGCCGCGATCTCCCGCGATGGCGGCGGGAGCCGCATGGTTGCCAGCAGCAGTGCAGGCGGCTGCAGCTCCTGCGCGGGCGGACACTGCGCAAGCTGCGGCAGCCACTAACCTTCAGTCCGGCCTCCTCGGCGCCAGGATTCCATGGGCAGACAACAAAGGGGCGCACTACAGCGCCCCCTTGTTATGCCAGGCGTCCTCACCTTCCTGCAGACCCCGCTCATTCCGCATCACCCACCAGCAGATCATAGGTAAGGATATTATCTCTCAGCTCCCCTTCGTCATCCAGGGGAGCAATCTCGATGACAAGCTGATAGTGGCTGCGCGGGGGCAGCGCGCTGACAGCAGCCAACCGCACAATGTGCACCTCATCCGGCGCCAAGTCTCGCAGGATGACCGTCTCGTGCTGCAAATCCTCAGACTCGACGCCAGCGAGTGGGTCCAGCAGCCGCGCAGTCACGTTGACGAGCGCTTCCGTGCTGAGACCTTGATTGGCGACCGCTATCAACAGCGTGACGCCGTTGTGCAGCTCGACGTCAGCACCTAGAGGAGGATCAAAGTCCACCCCAACCACCGCAACATTGTGCAGCATAGGCATGACAGTAGGCAGCGGTAAGGGAGAGATGGCCGCCGCCTCGGGCCGCACCACCTGCACACCGGGCACGCAGGCGGTCAAGGTCAGCGTAAGCATTATCAACGCTACCAGCCCAGGAACGGCACGATGCGTTATCCGTGTTAATCTGCTCATAGCGGCAAAATGATAGCCGGATAGTAGTTATCTGTCAAACGAATCCGCCCTTGCACGACCCTGACAAAAAGACGCCCCCAAGATCTGGGGGCGTCTTGCGAGCAAATGCCAGCTACGCGGTCTGAACTGCTGCAGAGGTCGCATCTCGACCCTTGGTGCCCAGCAGGTCGCGCTCGGTCCACCCGACGAGGAGCGGAATCGCGATAAAGATCGACGAGTAGGTCCCGCTCGCCAGGCCAAGCAGCATGACGGCCATGAATTGCTTGATGGTCGCACCGCCGAACAACAGGATCGCCACCATCACGAAGATGGCGTTGAGCTGCGTCGCCAGCGAGCGATGGATCGTCTCCATGATGCTGCGGTTGGCGATGGTGCTGAAAGACTCACCACGGTACTTGGGTGCATTCTCGCGTATGCGGTCGAATACCACAATCTTGTCCTGCATCGAGAAGCTGATGACCGTCAGGAGTGCGGTCAGGAACAGCGCATCCGCTTCCCACCCGAACACCAGGCTCATGATGCTGAATACGCCCAACGTCAACAGCAGGTCATGGAACATGGCGAGGATGGCAACTGCGCCGTAGCGGATCGGGTGCTGCACCTTGCGGAACGCGAACACCATGAAGCCCAGGATAGCGATCGAGGCAGCAAAGATCGCCACAACCGCAGCCTGCGTGACCTCGCGGCCGATGGCCGGGCCGACGGAACTGTACAGCAGTTCCTCGGTCTCACCGAATCGGGCTTCGACAGCCTCCATCAGCGTGACCTTCTGCTCCTCGTCCAGCGGCGTCAGGCGTACCTGCAGCGCATTCCCCTCGCCCAGCGTCGTGACTGCCGGGTCGCTGATGTCCTGGTCTACGAAGACCTGACGCAGTTCCGCAGGCTGGACGGGTTGGTCAAAAGACAGCTGCCACAGCGAGCCGCCGGTGAAGTCGATGGCCAGCTTGAATGGCAAGCCTGTCGTGATCGTCGAATAGATCATCGCGATCAGACCGGCAATGATAATCAAAGAAGAAGCCAGGAAATACCACCTGCGCTTTTCAACGATGCGAAACATGAGTCCTACCTCCTCAAACGCCCAGCAGCCAGTGCTTCTCGCGCAGCGCCTCGGCCTCGTGCCGGTCGAACACGGCCCGCATCAGGGTCCGCGTCACGATGACGGCGGTGAACATGCTGACCAGCACACCGATGCCCAGGTTGACCGCAAATCCGAGCACGGCCTGCGCACCGAAAGTGCGGCCGAACAGGATGAGGATCAAGACGGTAATCAGCGTCGACAGGTTCGAGTCCAGGATGGATGTCCAGGCCCGGTTGAAGCCGGCTTCGACCGCCAGACGCAGCGACCGGCCCCAACGCAGTTCTTCCTTCATGCGCTCGAAGATCAGGATATTGGCGTCAACCGCCATGCCGGTGGAGAGCAGGAAACCCGCAATACCGGGCAGTGTCAGCGTCACCGGAATCAACTTGTACAGGGCCAGGTTGAGGCCCGCGTATAGGATCAGCGCCAGCGCCGCCAGGAAGCCCGGCAGCCGGTAGTACACCGTCATGAACAGCAGGATCGTAATCAGACCGATCAGGCCGGCGAGGATGCTGCTGCGCACCGAGTCCGCGCCCAACGTGGCTCCGATCGTCTGGCGGTTGACAACCTCCAGCGGGATAGGCAGCGAGCCATAGCGCATCTGCACCGCAAGGCTCTCGGCCTCATCCGGCGTGAACTGGCCCTCGATGACGCCCTGGCCATCGGGGATGGCGCTGTTGATGCGCGGGTTCGAGAGCACCCGGTTGTCCAGCACAATCGCCAGGATATCGCCTACGTGCGCTGCGGTGTAGTCACCGAAGATCTGCGCACCGTTCTCCGTCAACTCGAAGGCGATGGTCGACGCGCCGTACTGGTCAAGCTGCACGCCCGCAGTCCGCAGGTCGCGGCCGGTCATGACCGTTGTGAAGACCTGGTCGGGATAAGGGAACGGCGAATCGCCGAGGGCTGCTTCAGTCGGCACAACGTCATTGTTGGTTGTACGGATGTAGACGCCCTGGGCCACATTCGGAAATTCCGGGCTGGTGGCCGAGCCAATCTCGACAAACTCAAGCTGACCGGTGCTCTTAAGGGTCTGCACCGCCTGCTCGGGGTTGTCGATACCAGGCAATTCGACGATGATGCGGTTCTCGCCCTGAATCTGGACGAGGGGTTCGGTCACGCCGAGCGCATTCACGCGGTTGCCGACGATCACCTTCGCCGTCTGCATATCCTGTGCGGTAATCGCCTGATCGCCAGCAGGCCGGGCTTCGAGGAGCACCTGCGTGCCCCCCTGCAGGTCAAGGCCTTGCTTGATCTTCAGGTCGCGCGCCTCCGACGGCTGCTGCCAGAAGAGGAGCTGCGTGGCCCACCTGGGATGTTCAATGGGCAGCGCAATGAACAGTGTCACCAGGGCCAGCAGAATGATGAGTGCCAACACAATTGTGTTGCGGTTCCGCATGAGCTTGCTTCTCCCCGATAAAGGATCGACTCGCGCAGTTCTGGTATTGCGGGGTCGTCTGCGGCTTTCCGCCAGCAAATGAGCATCTGCGGGCGTAAGGAACCCCGCAAGAGTCTTGCGGGGCAAAACAGAACAATTATACCCTCAGGCCAGAGGGCTGTCAAAAACGAGGAAAGATTGCAGAAGGAAGAAGGAAGATTAGCGTCCCGGAGGCAGCTAAGGCAGATTCACCTGTCGGCTCAGCCCATCCACCGCGGCAGCGAGCACCTCGGCGGGAGTGAGATAATCCGTGTTGATAAAAAGGTGACAGTGAGCACGCGCGTGGTGCAGGCGGATAAGTTCCTGCTCGTAAAGCTCAGCAGGAAACCCCGGGTCATTCCGGCGGAGACGGACATTGTCGAGCGAGGCATCGAGATAGATGAGTATGTCCGGCCGGGTGATCTTCTGCCACATCGTCGGGACATAGGAATGCTCCTGCAGAATGCCGCGCGCATTGTAGCCGCGATTGCGCAATCCCGCGGCTAACGTCGACTTACCGGCCGCACACACACCGACGATGGCGATAAGCGGCCTGCCAGGAGTCACACCAGGGTCTGACGTCAGCTGGCGCATGTGGCCCCTTATATGGCTATGGACTACCCTACAGGAAACGTCACGGTCATCCGGCGCACTTCGGGCCCCGCAAAATCGGCCTCGTCCGCCACCCGGACGACTACAACGGTTATGTCGTCGCCGGGGCGGGCGTCATCGGCAGCCAGCGCCTCTGCAAGCAAAGCGTCCGCGAAGTCCTGGGCCGGACCGACCAGCCTGGCCGTCTGTTGCTCTAGCACAGACCGGATATCGAGCAGCCGGCCCCGGCGCTCGCCGGCATGGAGCATCCCATCCGTGAAGGCCACGAGGGTCTGCTCAGGGGTGAGAGGCCACTCGGCAATCACGGGGCGTGAACGGGTGTGCACGCCGACGACTTCGGCGGGCGCATCCAACGCCCGCCACGTGTAGCTTGCCTCAACCTGGCCGCCGGTCTTCTCAGCAATCAACACGGGGCACTGGCTGTTGCGCGTGACGACGATGGTCTTCGTCTCCAGGTCAACCGAAATCAGCGTCAGTTCCGCGGACACCTGGCCGCCGCGCTCCGTGCGCAGGTAGTCATGCGTTGCACGGGCTACCGCACCATCGCGCACGCCCTCCGCCAGCAAACTGATAGCCTTGCGCACCGCGACATTACTGATGGCCTTGGCGCTGCGCCCGCTGCGCTGGCCGTCCACCATGACGATGGACAGCCCGCCGCGCGGCCGCTCGACGACCTCCACCGAATCGCCGCTCTCCCGCATCGCGTACTTCGACGCCTTCGCGACGGCGACTTCCACCACTACCACGGCCCTATCCCTCCACCGACGCTTCGGGCGTTAACGCCATCTGGCGCCTGAGCCAGACTGCGGCTTCTTCTGCAGTCTGCACTTCACCGGTGGCTTGGGCCTCCCGCAGCCCTTCGATGAGCACGCCGACCTGCGGGCCGGGCGCCAGGTTCAGCTCCGCCATGACCTGTCGCCCGTTCAGGAGCGGGGCCGGGCTGACCCAGGTTGCACGCTCGCGGAAGTACGCATCGAGCAGCATGCGCGAGGCCCCCAGCCGGCGCTGCCAGCCTTCCGGGTCGGGTGCAGTGGCGCGCGTCGCCATGGTGTCGGCCAGGCTCAACAGCACGCAGTCCGGCCCGGTCGATTCCGCATCGCGGAAGAAGCGATAGATGGCCCGCCGCGAAGGCGGATAGTCGTGCGCCAGATGGCCGGGCCGCATATGGTAGTCCACCAGCCGCGCAACGTAGGCCGTCTCATCACCCGCAAACTTAAGCGCCTGCAGCCGGGTCTCGGCCAGCAGCGCGCCCCAGTGGTCATGGTCATAGAAGTGAGTGTCGCCCTGCGGATTGACAGTGCGCCGCGCGGGTTTGCCCCAATCGTGCGCCACCGCGGCCCAGACCAGCAGGTCGCGGCGCACGTGACCGGACGCGAGAGGCAGGCACAGATGCTCGCGCAGCTCTGCCGCATACGCCGCCAGGAGCTCCGCCACATTGGCCCACTGGTCGGCGGGAGCCAGCACAGTCCCGTCTTCCGCAGCCGGCTGGGTTGGCGAAGCCGCATCAGGCCAGAGCAGCGTGTACAGCTTACGCAGGTGCAGGAGCACGCTGCGGGTGTGGTCAAACACATCCTGGTAGTGCGGCGCGCTCTGCATGACACCTATCTGGGTCACAGACTCGGGCAGCACATAGCGCAGCAGGGCCAGGTCATTCAGCAGGCGAAGATGCTGCCATGCGCCCGGCGCGGCCAAGACGCGCATCATCTCGTCGCGCACACGCTCACCAGCAACAGACGGCAGGAGACCGGCATCCCGGCGCACGAGTGTGAAGGTGGCGTCCTCCAGGCGGAAGCCCAGCTCCGCGACCATGCGCACCCCGCGCAGCATGCGCAGCGGGTCGTCGCGGTAGGCGCCTTCAGTCACCGCGCGCAGGAGTTTGCGTTGGAGGTCAGCCTGGCCGTCGAAAGGGTCGAAGAGCTGCGGCGCCGCGCCCTCCGTCGACAGGTCCATGGCGATTGCGTTGATCGTGTAGTCGCGCAGCGCCAAGTCGTCCACCAGGTCCGGCACACGCAGACGCGCGATATCCACCTCGACCGGCACGCCCTCATCGCCGGGGAGAATGGCCCGGCCCACGTCGCGCTCTTCATCGAGCGCAAACCAAGCGCCGTCGAACGCGCGCGCCAGGTCACGGGCCAGCCGGATCCCGCCCTCGGGAACCACCAGGTCGAGGTCATGGCTGGGGCGACCGAGCAGCCGGTCGCGCACATAGCCGCCGACAAGCCAGGCAGGTCGACCCTGTCCGTGAATGAAGGCCAGAATCCGGTCCGCGCGCAAAGTCATATCACATCTCTTCTAGAGTAATTCCCCGACCAGCTCCGCAATCTCGCCGGGATGACGGGCAACCCGCACGCCGGCAGCCTGCAATGCGCTGATCTTGTCGGCCGCGGTGCCCTTGCCGCCGCTGATAATCGCACCCGCGTGGCCCATGCGTTTGCCGGGTGGCGCCGTCTGACCGGCAATGAAGGCGGTGACGGGCTTGGTCATCTGGGAGCCAATGAACGCAGCCGCCTGCTCTTCGTCCGTGCCGCCGATTTCCCCGATCATCACCACCTGCCGCGTCTCGGGGTCCTGCTCGAACATGCGGAGCACATCCACGAAGCTCGTGCCGTTGATCGGATCGCCGCCGATGCCGACTGCGGTAGACTGGCCGATGCCGCGCAGTGTCAGCGCATAGACGACCTCATAGGTCAACGTACCGGAGCGGCTGACCAGGCCGACGTTGCCGCGGGTATGGATGTAGCCGGGCATGATGCCGACCTTCGCCTCGCCGGGCGTGATGAGGCCGGGACAGTTCGGCCCGATGAGGCGCGAGGGCGAGCCGTCCAGGTACGCGCGCACCTTGAGCATATCGAGCGCAGGAATGCCCTCGGTGATACAGATAATCAGGCCGATGCCAGCATCCGCCGCCTCCAGGATCGCATCGGGAGCGCCGCGCGCGGGCACATAGATGATGCCGGTGTTCGCGCCGGTGGCCTGGACCGCCTCAGCAACGGTATCGAACACGGGGACATTGCCGACCGCCCAGCCGCCGCCCTTGCCTGGCGACGTACCTGCAACCACGTTCGTGCCGTACGCGATCATCTGCTCGGTGTGGAATGCGCCCTCGCGACCCGTGATGCCCTGAACGAGCAGCCGCGTGTCTTTGCCAACCAGGATGCTCATGCCGTCCTCCCCTCGCCGCGCGCTGCCGCCACAGCCTTCTCCGCCGCCTCTGCCAGCGTCTCCGCCGTCAGCATCTTCGCCTCAGCCAGCAAGGCCCGTCCCTCTTCCGCGTTCGTCCCGACCAGGCGGACCACCATCGGCACCCCGGTCTTCACCTCGTCGAGCGCCTGCAGGATGCCGCGCGCCACCTCGTCCCCGCGCGTGATGCCGCCGAAGATGTTGAACATCACGGCCTTGACATTCGGATCCGACAGGATGATGCGCAGCGCGGCCGCAACCTTGTCGGCCTTCGCGCCGCCGCCGACATCCAGGAAGTTCGCCGGCTCGCCGCCATAGAGCTTGATGATATCCATCGTTGCCATTGCCAGCCCCGCGCCGTTGACCATGCAGCCGATCTCGCCGTCGAGCTTGACGTAGCTCAGGCCGTTGAGCCGGGCCTCGCGCTCCTCCTGCGTCTCTTCATCCTCGTCGCGCATCGCAGCCAGATCCGGATGGCGGAACAGCGCGCTGTCATCCAGCACGATCTTGCCGTCCAGCGCCTTGAGCGTGCCGTCACCGAGGATGGCGAGCGGGTTGATCTCTGCGAGGCTGGCATCCGTGCCCATATAGCAGTTGTACAGGCCTTGGCAAATCAGCGCGAACTTGCCGAGTAGTTCCCGCGGGAGGCCGATGCTGACGCCGATATTGCGTGCCTGGTACTCGCGCATGCCCAGGCAGGGATCGACGGCCACCGTGATGATCTTCTCGGGGGTCGTCGCGGCCACCTCTTCGATGTCCACGCCGCCCGCGCTGGAGGCCATCACAACCACGCGGCGCCGCGCGCGGTCCAGCACCATGCCCAGGTATAGCTCCGTCTTGATATCGGCAGCCGGATCGACCAGGACCTTCTTAACAGTTAGCCCCTTAATGTCCATGCCTAGGATGCGCCCCGCGACCTGCTCCGCCTCATCCGGCGTCTGCGCCAGCTTGATGCCGCCCGCCTTGCCGCGGCCGCCCACCAGCACCTGCGACTTGACGACGACCGGCCCGCCGAGGCGCTTGGCGATATCGCGCGCTTCCTCGGGCGTCTCGGCGACCTCCCCCTGGGGCACGGGAATCCCGTACTGCCCGAAAATGCGTTTCGCCTGGAACTCCTGGAGTTTCAATGTACAGCCTCCCTTCGATCAGAAATGGAACGGGTGACACATCATTGTGTCACCGGCGAAAACGTTTGAGAAACACGACGCTACTAGTATAGCGGCAGTACACGCGGAAGCAAAGTGACGGCACGTCCCGGTGGAATTGCGCCGGCCACTATCGATGGAGCCGCGGCGACGGCACGTCGCTACATCACGCCATGCGCCTCTCCCGCGTGCAGCTCGTGAATCATGGCTTCGGGCGGGCAGAAGAAGCGCGCAAACACGCCAGATGCGCCGATGCCCGCGGAAGTGTACCCGGCCATCGCGCCATGCTGCCACGCGTAGGCGGCATACTTGCGGGAGCAACGCGCGTTCACCATGAGCGGCGCGCCGTTCGGCAGGCAGATTTGCCCGGCATGCGTATGTCCGGTGAGATACATGAGGAAGTGATACCGGCCGGCCTCATCGATCACTTCCGGCGAATGAACCAGCAGAAGACAGGGTGCGTCCGGCGGCACGTTCGCCAGCCCACGCTCGAAGTCGTGCAGTCCGTAGTAGTGCGGGTCATCCAGCCCGACCAGCCAGAGTGACGCATCGTTGAACGACAGTTCCACGGCCTCGTTCAGCAGCATACGCACGCCGAGCCGTTGCAGGAAGGGCACCATCTCGACGACGTCGTGGTTACCGAGGATGCCATGGACGCCCAGGGGACAGGCCAGTGCCGGCATGAGCGCCCGCATGTCAGCTTCGATCTGGCCGAAGTTGCCCGACACCCGCCAGCGAAAGTCGCCGGTGATGACACAAAGGTCGAACTTCTGACCCTGGATGGCAGCCGCCGCGTTTGCGCCGATGCCCGGATACCCGTCGAGATGGAGGTCAGTGATCTGCAGGATACGCAGCCCCTCCAGTGCGCGAGGTAAGCCCTGCAGGTGCACGACCCGCTCGCGCACCTGCACGTCCAGCGCGTTACGCCGGCCCGTCTCGTGCAGCCCGGTAAGATGCAGGAAACGCTCCAGCAGCGCATACAGGGCGCGGATGTTCTCAAGGTGAAAGCGGCTGCGGCCGTGCCCCTTGACGCGGAGCGTGCGATCCACCTGTGCGCGCAGCCGCAGAGCCAGGTAGTCCTCCCCTACCCGCTCGCGCAGCGCCTCTAATGTTACCTCATCGAACATCAAGCCTTACCAGTCACTCCACCGGCGGGAAGACCAGGATGCGGTGCGCGTCGCCGTCGGCCACGTACACCCTGCCATCGGGCCCGACCGCGATGCCTGTCGGCAGGGCAAACGACGTATTATCGGTCCCGTACAGCCCCCAGGTGGCTTTGAACGTGCCGTCGAGGCCGAAGGCCAGCACGCGGTAGTTCTCCGGGTCGACCGCATAGATGATCCCGCGCGCGCTGTCCACGGCCAGGGCCGGCTTGTTGACAACCGACTGGCTGCCCCAGCCGTTAACGGCCCATTGCGCGACATACTGGAAGTTCTCGCTGAATTTCTGGATGCGCCGATTCCACGTATCGGTCACGTACCAGTTGCCGTCCGCATCCTGTCCCAGACCCACCGGCTCATCCAGCCGGCCGTCCACCACACCGCCGCCGCCCCACTGCGTGATGAACACCCCATCTGGAGTGAACATCTGCACGCGCTTGTTGCCCGTGTCCACGACGTAGACATTGCCGTCGCGGCCCACGGTCACGGTGCGCGGGCCGTAGAAGATGCTCTCCTGGCCCAGGTCGCCGCCGGTGGAGCCGAACGCGCCCCACATGTTAACGAACTGGCCGTCGTTCGTGAACTTCTGGATCCGGTGGTTCCAGGTATCGGAGACGTACACGCTGCCGTCCGGCCCCACCGCGATACCCCACGGCTCGTTGAACTGGCCCCGGCCGCCGTCGATGCAGCCCTCCCCCGTGTCGAGCTTGCACGTGCTGCCCCACTCGCGCAGGAAGCCGCCGTCCGCGCCGAACACCTGGATGCGGTTGTTGCCCGAATCCGCGACATAGATGCGGCCCTCGCCGTCCACGGCAACCGCGCGCGGGAGGTTGAACTGGCCGGGGGCAGTGCCGGGCGTGCCCAGGCCAAGCTGCTGGGAGGCGGCAATCGTCCGCATGCCGCTGTCATAAGAGATGCCGGCCTCGCCGGGCAACTCGCCCACCGCAGCGGTGGGCGCACCCCAATCCCACACCTGCGCCGCCACATCCTTGCGCACGAACATGCTGAACCGCTTGATGGGATCCCAGGTGGCGGTCGGCGTCGTGTAGCGGCGGTGAATCACCACATCCCAGAACAGCTTGCGCTGCGCCGGGTCACGTACGCCCTGCCAGAGCCGTTCCAGGGTCATATCCTTGTAGGTCTCGCGCGGCCACCAGATGAGCCGGTAGTTGAACTCGTAGTAGCGGTCGCCCAGGTAGGGCCGCACCTTGCTCGTATTGGGGTCACCCGCGATGACAATGGGCGAGTCCATGTTGTCCCGGCTGGGGCTGGCAGCGAAATACACCTTGTTGGGATAGTCGCGGAAGTACCACTCCAACGGCCAGGTCGATTCGTCGTCATAGGCCACGCGAATCGCGTGGTCGCCCACGGTCTTGCGTGAGATCTCTTCGATCTGGGCCATCGCGAGGGTGACATCCGGCGTTGCGTGCGCATAGACCATCGGCTCGATGGGATAGTCGTAGTTGATGTAGTTGAAGCGGTACGAGACGCCCACTGTCAGGACGAGCAGCAGTGCGGCCAGCGAGACCGCAGCCACCCGCAGGCTCTGCCGCACACCGAGCGCCGTCACCCGGTCATAGAGGAAGTAGATGAGCGCCAGCGTCACGACGAGCGCCAGGATCCATTGCGCCGTGGCGCTGAGCTGGTCGACGCTGACGCCGGCAAAGGGCCGGGCATCGGCGGGCGGCAAGAGGGCCTTCAGCGCCACGAGGAAGAGCGGCACGAGGATCATCAACCACAGGATATGGCGCCGCCGTTCACTGCGCCAGTCGATGCGGTCGATGATCCGACCGAGCCACCAGCCGCCCAACGGGGCCAATGACATGGCAAAGTAAACCGTATGCCACGGCATCTTCTCGCCCACCCACGTAAACACGGCCCAGGTCGCCGCGGGCCAGAAGACCAGGAACGCCTCGAAGAGCGACTGCACACTGATGGCAGGAACGACTGCCACAGGTTCGGTGACCGGCACCGAGCCATCGCCATCCCTGGTCTCGGCCGCTGCAGCAACCTCAGGCACGACCGCAACGGGGTCGCGTGGTGTACGTCGCATCCGTGCGACGATCCATGCAACCAATCCCGCGAGGCTCAAGGCCATCGGCAGGAACTCGTACAGCGGGACGAGCATGTAGAAGTAGTACCACGGCTGGCCGCCGCGCATGACTTCCTGCTGGTCGATCCAGTAGCCAAGCGAGCCGATCAGCCCAGTGCCGATGCCCTGACCGTTGGTCAGGAAGGTGGTGAAGAAGAGCAGCTCGATGGCCCAGAAGATGCCCGCCGCGATGAGCCACCGCTGCCGCAGCCAGAAATAGCCGACGACGACGCTGAGGATGAACAACAGCCCCAGCACCAGCCCGCCCTGCCACACCAGCGCCAGCGTGACCTGCCCCGGGTTGTTGAACTGGCTGATCTGCCAGCCCAGCGCCTTGAGCACGACCGCGGACAGGAAGGGCATGACCAGGGTCAGCAGCAGGACAACCAGGTCCAGCTCCGCAAAGCGGCGCAGGCCCCAGCGCCAGACGGTGACGGCCAGGCCGATGGCCAGGAGAGCGAGCACCGCGCCCAGTACCAGGACGACGATGCCGGGCAGCTTCTGCCCGGTGATGACTAGTAACAGCCCCCCTGCGAGCAACGGCAGGCTGAGGCTCACCAACAGGCGGAACGACTGGCGGCGCGTCGAAGTGGTCTCCCCGCCGGGCCAGACCGCCGCCCACAACTGCGCAGCAAGTGCCAGCACCAGGAAGATGCCGAAGATGCCACCGAAGATAAACGATGCCTCCATTGTCAGGAAGGCCAAACCCAGGCTGACCGCCACGCCGACCAGCCAGCCCGTCTTGCGCGTCGCAAGGTAACGGAACATCGTCACCACGAGCAGGATGGTCAGGCTGGTCAGCATGACCTCGTCGCGAATGTAGCGGCTATGATACAGCAGCGCAGGCGAGATGGTGAACATCACGGCAGTGAGCAGCGCGCCGGTGCGCCCCAACCAGGGCCGCAGCATCCAGACGAACGCAACCATTGCCACGCCGAACAGGGCGACCAGGATGCGCGCACTCCAGTCGTTGACGCCGAACAGGAAGTACATGACCGGGTTCAACACGAACTTAAGCGGGCCGTGCATCATCGGCTGGTGCTGGTAGCCCCGCCCGTCGTAAAGCTGGAACGAGTAGACCGTGTGCAGGCTCTCGTCGTGGCTCATGGGCCGGTCGCCAAGCCCGATGGCGCGCGTCAGCAACGCCACCACGACGAGCGCAATCCACGCCAGCTTCTCCCAATCGAGCTGGAGGACGTGGACCAGCGTACGATCGAGGATGCTCGGGCGGTCTTCGACGCGCTCGGCGGGCATATCGACGATATCGTGAGACTCACTCACAGGAGTGTCAAGGGTCTGCATGTACCACTGCTCCGATTCAGTTCTGTTGTACCCATAACAAGACGTTGAGCTTCTCCGGCGGGTTCTTGGCCTCGCGGAAGAGCACCCAACGGAGGTGTGCGTTGAAATCGCCGAGGTTGCTGGGAATCCACCGCTGCATCAGCGCAAACTCGCGGCCCCGGTAGCCCTGGCTCAACCGCGCGTTGTCGACCACCGGCGTGATGACCAGCGGCGCAGGCCCGGCGGGCAAGGCTCCACTGAAGCGCACGTTCGGGAATTCGCGCATCTGCCAGCGCAGGACGGGCAGCATGGGATCGTTGATACGCTCCGGCCAGGCGATATCGATGGTTACCTCGCGCGCACCCGTCCCTAGCTGTGCGCCCTGATCGCGCAGCGTCGCGGCGAAATCGGGCGTGTCCGTGGCCGGCAGCACATGGAGTGCGCCCACCTGCCGCCATGCGCCCTGCTCGAAGCTCAGCGATGCCGTCTGGCTGAGGCCCCACAGCAGGCCCAGCAGCAGCGGGACCACCGGTGCAGCCAGCACCACGGTGCGCCAGCTCCCGTAGACGCCATAGGCAACCCATATAATGACCGAGACGAGTGCGGTCGCAATGCCGATGCCCGTGTAGACCGCACGCCAGTCTGCGCCATTGCGCGGATCAAATGCGCCGGGCAGGCAAATGGCCGCCGCAAAGAGCAGAGCGAGGCTGAGCGCCACGAGGAGCCACGGGTCGGTTTCCCGGCGCCAGGTCCAGGCATTGGTGAGCACTCGGCTGACCGCCGGCCCTGCCAGCAGGATCAGCGGGAGCACGACGAGCGCCAGGTCCACCGGATGCCGCGCCCGGCCCAGCAGGGCGAACAGCAGCGCCAACCCTGCCGCCAGCGCGGCCCACTGTCCCAGGCGGTCGCGATTGCGGATGCTCCAAACCAGGCCCGCCATGGCGAAGCCAAGCAGCGCAATCTCGCTGATGAGCAGGCGTCGCAGGATGTCCCACGCCGAGTACTCACCGCCAGCAGGAAGAAGTCCCCCCAACCAGTGGCCCGCCAGCCCGATCGCGGACGCGAATGCCCGCGGCGAGAGGAAGAAAAAGGTCGAGCCGAGCAATGCCGCTCCAGCCAGACCGGTGAGCAGCGCCTTGCGCTCTCTCCACGCCAGCGCAAATGCGCGCCGCGTGCCGCCCGGCCACCATAGCACGGGCATCGCGCCGGCCAGCAGGACGGTGTACGCGTTCTTGCCGCTGATCAGCAGCAGGCCGAGCGCGATGCCCAGCCATGCGGCCGCGGTCGCATGCGCGCTCGCAGGTGCCTCAGCGTCGGGTCGCGTAAAATGCACCAGCGCGGCCAGCACTGCCAGCGCGAGCGACGGCACGAGTACATCACCGAGCGCAAGGCGGCTGCTCCACACGGCCAGCGGCGAGACTGCCCACAGCGCGGCCGCTGCCAGTGCACCGCCTCGACCCAGCCGCTCCCGCAGCGCGTAGAACAGCAGCGGCGACAGTCCGCCGAGCAGCGCAGGCAGGATGCGCGCCGCGAGGTCCGTCGCGCCGAAGAGCGTGAAGACCGCGCGCTGGAGGGTGTAGAGCATGGGCGAAAGGCCGGCCAGGTCGGGCTGTACACCGGCAGCCGCGGCCAGCGCAGGCAGCGCCTGTGCCGCCTCGGCAGGGATGAGCGACCACGCGTCGAGCCGCACCAGCCGCACGCCAAGCGCGACGACCGCAACGAGCGCATACGCGGCCCGCTCCACGGTCAGCCACGCGGCCCACCTCAGCGGTCGCGCCGCCCCAATCAACTCTGCCTGTCCTACCATCTACATGCCTCAATCGGGACGCCAGAAAACAGGTTTCTGGCAGAAACCCGTTTTCTCATCGTGCGTAAATCCGCACGCCGTCCTGGTCGTACACCTTGGTCAGCGCGGCGTCGAACCGGCCGAGCGCGACATCGCTCACGCCGTACTTGTTCTGCTCCAACGCGCCGACGTAGACATAGTCCACGTGCCACTCGTCCAGCAGCGCAGGGAGTTCCTCCGCAGTTGCCGTCCGGTAGATGCGGTCCAGCGCCTCCGGCCGGCCCGCGACCAGCTCGTCGTACGCATCGCCGCGCCACTGCCGCTCGTGGAAATCCCAGCCGAGCAGCGTCGGGTTGCCCGTGGACATGGACACGCGGCCCGCACCTTCGGGGCTGTACGACCCGCCGCTCGCCTCCAGGACGACGGCATCCGGCGCGACGTTGGCCCGCAGCCAATTGATGGCAGCTCGATCGGCAGGATTGTACAGTTGCAGGTAACGGAGCCCATCCAGCGACGGCTCACCCCGGAAATAGTCGGCCTTGCTTGGAATCGCGGCCAGCGGATACCACAGCCCGCCGAGCAGGAGCAGCCCGGCCACTACCAGCGCGGGAATCCTCAGCGCCGGCCGCGTGCCATGCTCCGCCAGCCGGCTCAATCCGTAGACCGCGGCCATGCCCAGCAGGGCCCACGCCTGATAGTAGAACTTGAACACCGTGTTCATGCGTGAGCCGAACAGGTCTCTCAGGTAGATGAACTCCGGGATGTACGCCAGCACGAGGGCGATCACCACCATGAAGACGACAAGCACATCCGCGCGCGGTGCGAAGCCATCATCTTCGCCCGTTCTGCGGCGCATGAGCGCCCACGCCACGCCCACACCCCAAGCGATCAGCGCGGCCAGGACGAGCCACGTCCACGGCGCAGCCAGCCGCAGGCGCACCACCAGTGCCGCCAGCGCGCCGACCGTGCCATCGCCCGCCCGCTCCGCCACGCCCGGCTGGTTGAGTATCTCCTGCAGGTAACTCGCGCCGCCCGGCAGCGCGACGAGAATCACCATGCCCAACATGGGAACACCCAGCAGCAGGACGGGTAGCAGGAGCGTCCACGGCAGGGTCACCAGGAACGGCCGCGCCACGCCCGCCGGCCTGGACCGTCGCGCGAGCGCGCCGAGCATCAGCGCCAGCAGGAAGAAGAAGCCCACGACCAGGAACGGGCCGAACATGATGAAGAACTGGCTGAAACGGCTGGGGAACAGCAGGTTGGGCCGCAGCCCGCCAAGTTGCGACTGGAAGCCGATGTAGAAAGGCAGGTAGAGCAGCCCGCCGAGGGCGCCCAGCACCAACCCGCCCAGCAGCGCACGGCCGATCACGCCCAGACTCAACCCGTCGCGCAGGGCCAGCGCCGCGCCAAGCGCCAGCGTCGCCAGCCCAACATAGATGGGGAAGTCCCACGTATTCAGGAAACCTAGCGCGCCAAACGCCACAGCATACAGCACCACGCCCGCAGTCCCCAACCCGGTCGCCTCGCCAAGCCCGGCCCATCCCCTGGTAACTGATGCCTTCCAGCCGCCAGCTTCCAGCTTCGAGCTTCCAACTTCCCGTCTCCAGTATAGCAGGTTCACCGCAAGCCCCACTGCCAGCAGCACGAATGGCAGCGCGAGCACATGCGGATGGAGGTCGCCCAGGATGAAGCTGAACGCCGGGAACTCGTCGATGACCTCGACGGAGTTGCCGACGAGGTCCTTGTCGTGGATGACGCGCGACGCGCGCCACCACCACCAGAAGCCCCCAGTCCAGCCGCCGGTCGGCGCGCTCTCGGTGAGTCCCTTTATGTCAAACCATTGGATTATCGAGAGAGGCAGCAACCCACGGTGGTAGGCAGTATCGAGGAGTCCCTCGAGGTTGCCGAGGAATCCGACGCACAGCGCGCCGAGCAAGCCCCAGCGGATGCTGTCGCCGGAGCCTGCGAACGACGCACGGGCCTTCTCCACCAGCATCTGCACCACGCCGAACGCACCCACCATGACCAGCGCATACCACAGCGCCACGCCCATATTGAACCCGACCGCCGGGTCCACCCCGCTCAACCGGATGAACAAGCCGAGCATGACGTAGCCGAAGTAGTAGTAGCTGATGGCATAGCCGGAGAGCCAGGGGTCCTGCGGCGGGAAGAACCGGCTGTTCAGCACGCCGTTGATGAAGGCGAACTCCATCGGTTTTTCCGTGCCGGCAATGTCGGGGTTGTACGCGCGGAAGACCGACCACCCCACCAAGACGACCGTAAACAGCACCTCGGTCGCGATGACCAACACTCGATTCGCGCGCAGCCACTCGACCAGGGACCGCTCTCCTGATGCGTTCCGCTGCCAACCCGCCCGGCCCAACCACCATGACACGCCGGCTACGACCGCGAGGGCAAACACCATGCCGCCCACGTCGTTGGGCAAGATGTGGAAGATCGCACCCAGCCACAGGACATAGGCCACCAGCAGCAGGCCGAGCGCCTTCGCAAACGGGTAGCCCCGCCCGCTGAAGCGCGCGAACAGCCGCCAGGTCAGCGGCAAAGCCGCGAGGCCGAGCACCTGGGCGATCAGCCACCAGGAAATCACAGGGAGCATGAACGAGTCCTACAGCGAGAAAACATACGAATCAACCGCAGATTGTAGCATGATGAACAGATGTCACCAAACCACCCGGTAGATGGTTACATCCGGGTTCCGGTAGATGGCTGCCAGGTCACCGCCGTCGACCAGCACGTCGAACTTGCGCAGCGCGTCTGCGCTGAACAGGATGCGCTCCAGCCGGCCGATGTAGACGTAGCCGACGCGGAGGTCGGCCAGCAGCCGCCGCGCTTCGGCAATGTCGGTGGTCTGGAAGAGACGCTGGGCTTGCACCGTGCGTTCCGCAACCTGGTCACCGGGACGCTGCTCGTACTGGTGCTGGCCCACAAACGTCGGGAAGCCGGTCAGGCTGGCGACGCGCAGCCCGCCTGCGCGATAGTAATCGTAGGCCACACTCTCGCCATCCACGGTGTAGCTGCCCGCCGGGGCCTCCGCGATGACCGGCGTCCCGCTGACGTTGCGCAGCAGCCACTGGATAGCTTCCCGTTCATGGCGCAGCGCAATGACGCTATCCTGGTCCGGCCAGGTATATTCACCGACCGACATGTAGGCGGTCGCGTCCAGCGTGCCGAGCGGCGGACGCGCGCCGGGAAAACGGTCGTCCACCCGGTTGCGGACCCCGATCACCAGGAAGACGAGGCTGCCGGCCAGCAGCACCGACGCGGCAGCCCCCCAAGGTACACGCAGCCAGGCAGGGCTGCGCCGTGCGGCATCCCACGTCGCGGGCAGCATGCGGGCCGCGGCTACCCCCAGGAATAGCCAGGCGGGCATGTAAAACTTAAAGAGCGTGTTCATGCGGTACCACTCGCCGCCCGCCAGGAAGTCACGCAGATAGAGCAGTTCCACCCCACCGATGACCGCCAGACCCATAACCAACAGGAGCGCGGTAAAGGCGGCCTCCGCCGAGCGCTCGCGGCGCACGGCCAGCGGCAGCGCCAGGCAGAGCGGCAGCGCAGCCAGCGCGGCGGTCAGGCGGCCCACCGCGGCCAGCACAGCCAGCACCGTAATGAGCGCCAGCAGGCCGGTCAGCCCTCGACGGCCGCTCCCCTGCGCCGGCTCCGTTCCCGACCGGCCGCGCAGCGATTCTGCGACCACGTAGCTGATAGCGATGAACAACCATCCGCCCCACACCTGCAGCCACGGCTCCAACGGCGATGCGTCCCGCACCCAGCCCAGGAAGCGCGCCAGGAGCGGCCCATGCCCATCACCGATCTGGGGTATGTAACTGGCATAGAACGGCCAGTACGCTGCGACGGCCAGGAGCACGATGACGGCAGCGGCCACGAAGCCGCGCGCCAAGCCCCCCGTCACGTTGCCTCGCCCGGATCGCCAGCCGCGCAACATCAGCGCGCCCAGCACCAGCAACGCGTAGGTGGGCAGGTCCCACGTGTTGATTGCGCCGAGCGCGCCTAAGGCTATAACTAACACAATCACGTTAAAGAATGCTTGCCCGAGGCTTAGACGCAGATGAGAACGGAGCCAGTTGAGTGCCAGCCCAAGGACGAGGACTCCGAAGGGCATTGCGATCAGATGCGGATGCAGGTCCGCGAAGCTAAACGACCACAGCGGGAACTCGTTGATAGTGTACGGGATGACCCGGCTGGCGGACCAGTAGTCATAGAACGGCAGCGTGCCTCCACGCACGAGTTGCCCTGCCGCGTCCAGCAGCCACGCCAGTCCCTGCAGGTTGCCCAGGAGGAGGGTTGCTGCAACGGCGAGCAGCGGTCCAACGAGCGGTCGGGCCGACCGGCCAGCGGTCAGGTTCGCCGCGACGCTGAACACGGTGAGCGCAGTCAACGCGAAGATGGACGGGATCGCCAGATTGAAGGCGACTTCAGGCACGATGCCGGTGAGCTTGATGAGCAGGCCCACGAGATACAACCCGAAGTAGTAGTAGTTGATGATGCCGCCCGCAAAGTACGGGTCGAGCGGCGGGAAGGTCGGACTGCGCAGGATGGCGTTGAGGAAGGCGAACTCCATGAATTTCTCGCCGCCGTTCCAGGGTTGCCACAGGTCCGGGTTGAGCAGCCGCACGCCGGTGAACGCCAGGAAGGCGAGTGCGTAGACCCCTTCCTCGGCCAGCAGCAACCGGCCATGGCTGCGCTGGAAGGCGACCAGCCGCGCCCGCTGCGCAGCCCAGGCCACCCGGCCTGCAAGCGCCAAGACAAGGAGCAGTACCAGCAACACTTCGAGCCGGTTCTGCCACAGTCCCACACTCGCGCCGAGCCAATGCACCCATCCCAGCAACAGCCAGCCGAAAGCGCGCGCCAGCCCATAGCCGCGGTCCGCGAGGCCGCGCAGCAGCGGGAACAGCAGCGGCCAGGTGATCCAGCCGAGCAGGCTGGCAACGAACCACCAGACCACGACGGCCACCAGCCCGTTCCCCGACGCGGCCCGGTTCCAGCGGAAATCGCTGACGACCGGCAGCGTGCCGACGGGCTGGTCGAGCGTCAGTGGCGCATCAGGTGCAGGGGGCTGATAGGTGGCGCGGGCCAGGCCGGGCGCGCGGTGGGACGATGGGCTGGCAGCAGGGTCCGGCAGGTAACGCCCCAACCGCTCGGCCAGCGTGCCTGCGGGCAGCCGTCCGGTATTCACGAATACCATAACACGCGGATGGTCATAGACGGTGAAGCTCTCGTCTGCGTGGCCATCCGGTATGACCAATGGGCCGAGCCGGGGATAGGCCGTAAACTCCGCGACGCGCGTGTAGCCCAACTCGCCGCCGAACAGCAGGCGATAGTACGCGCTGCCCATCGGGTAGCGGCCGGCCAGCCGCTGAATGGGTGCCGAGAGCCGGTTGCTGGCGAGGATGATGTAGTCGCCGCTGGCCAGCTCTGCTGCCAGTCCCCCGGCCTTGGCCGCAGTGTCCTCATCCCACAGCGGCAGTTCGACGCGCACGTACTCGCGCGGCGGCGGGCGGTCCGGCAGCTCGTCCAGCGCCAGCGGCAGTGCATCATCCCAATGCTCGGTCAGCAACTTTGAACCGCCCGGGACCTCGCTGTAGACCCAGCGCGAGGCCGCAATCCATGGGTGTTCCTGGTGATAGACCTGGACAAACGCCAGCGCCCAGCCGGCTGTCGCGACGAGCGCGAGCGCGATGAGTGCAAAATGCAGTTTGAGGATTGAAGATTGAAGATTGAAGATTCGAGACTGGCCGACTACGAAGCTCTGCTTTGCGCGTCTGCCACTTACGATCGCAGCTACTGCCCACGCCGCGCCAAAGGCAATGAGGCAGGGCACGATAGGGGCCATGTAGCGCAGGAACTTCGCATGGAAGAGGCCGGTCGTGGCGAAGTAGGGCAGGATCCACGCCAGCATGACAGTGAGCACCGGCCCGGCTCGATGTCGTCCGAACTCCACGGTGGCCCACACGAGCCCGCCCCATGCAAGAATGCCCAGCGGCCAGCCGAGCCCCCACTGGCTGAGCTGGACGACAAAGTAGACGTAGGGCACGGTCCCGATGTACTGCCGCGTGTACGGCGCATCCATCGCGCCGCTGACCATCGCGTTCTGCGCGCCGATCTGATTCACGTAGGCGGCCAGCTCGATCAGGGCGAAGGGATTGGTCAGGGCGAAGGTGATTCCCGCAGCCGCGAGCACAACGGCCAACCGCCGTCCGACGATCAGCGCCTGGCCGCGCAGCGGGCCGTCCGGCACGCAGTATAGCGCAGCAGCACCTAGCGGAATGAGGACCAGGATCGCGCTGAACTTCGAGCCGACGGCCAGCCCGGCCATGACCCCCGCCAGCACCCACGCCCACTTCCCCCCACGGAGCGCCCAGCGTGCGGCCAAGGCCACTGCCGCGGTCACGCAGAAGGTCAGCACGGCATCCACCGTGGCATAGTGGCTGAGCTGGATGGGCAGAACCGCGAACGCGTAGAACGCCGCCGCCAGGAGGCCCGCGGGATGGGAGCCATCCAGGCTTGGGGTGATCGGCGCAACGGATGCTGGCGAACCTTCGGTTCGCACCGGATAAACGGATGGCGGTTGTGGATGAGGGGGACCTATCCGTTTATCCGCTCCAATCAGTTGCCCCGCCAGCGCATGCTTCCCCAGCCAGTATACCAGGAGCAGTGTGCCCAGGTCCGCCAGCGCAGATATAACGCGACCCACAAGGCCGAGATAGTTGTAGTCGGCCAGGTGGCGGCCCACCGTATGCAGCGGCTGGAAGGCCGCCGGAAAGGCCAGGGTCGTATTCGCCAGCCAGTCGGACAGTGCGACCCCGCCATGCGCCACGATCAGCACCAGGTACAGCGGGAAGTGTCCGTAAGCGTAGTTGCGCCGCTCGCCCGCCAGCTCCTGCCCTGCGGCAGGCCAGCGGAACGGGTTGAGCGGCGAGCGCACGGGGTCGAGCGCGGTGCCCAGGTCCGCGGGGAAGGACATCGTGTCCGCCACCCAGACGATGAACCGCTCGTCCGGGTGGACGTGCTGGAACTGGTCCCAGTTGAGGTCGGCAAAGCGCAGCGCGCCGCCCGCCACGAGGAGCAGGGCGAGCAGCGCGAGTGTCAGTGTGCGACGAATCCGCGGGTTTGTCACTGCGGCGACAGGAATGTCCCGGTTGATGGGGTCGGAGTCGGCACGGGCCGCGGGCCGATCCCAGCAGGCACGCCGGTCGCAGCGGAGGCGATAGCTTCCCCGACCCGGTAAATGGTGACCGCGCCGGCCTGGTGCGCGACTTGGAGGCTGCCATCCCGCACCAGTGCGTCGAACTTCGCCAGCCCCTCCGCGCTATAGTACGCGCGCTCCAGCTCCCCGACGACGATGTAGCGGACGCCATAAAGGGCCAGCAGCCGGCTTGCACGGGCCACGTCAGTCGTGTTGTAGAGCTCCTGCACGTGCGCCACGCGGCGCTCCACGGCAATGCTCGGCACGACAGATCGCTGCTGCCGCTGATGCCAGTTCCATCCCTGCACCGTCGGCAGGCCCGTGTAGTTGGCGAAGCGGCTGCCCCAGCGGTACTCGGGAGTCTGCGCCTCGAGGATCACCGGTGACCCCTCCACGTTCTGCAGCAACCACATCATGGCCTGCCGGTCGTCGGCCAGCCGCAGGTCACGGCCGTTGTCGCTATACTGCGCCCGCTCCATATAAGCCATGCCGTCCAGACCGCGCGGCGACGCCTCAGCGGAGAAGCGGTCGCGCACCTTGGCGCGCGCGGCAAAGGGCGGATAGAGCATCGTCCCAACGAACAACACGAGCAGCGCCGCCGCAGCCACGCGTCGCCAGCCCGGCCGCCAGGCGAACGCACGCGGGAGCCACGTCGCCAGCCCGAACGCAGTCGCCACGCCGAAGATGACCCAGGCCTGCAGGTAGAACTTGAACACCGTGTTCATGCGGCCGATGTCGTCCTTCTGCCGGACCAGCTCCACGCCCATCGTGATGGCCAACGCCAGCGCCAGCAGCAGCAATGCCAGACGCCGCGAGGGCGGAATGTCACGGCCCAGGCTAAGGAGTGCGGCCAACGCAAAGAGCGGCAGCGCGAGGAGCCAGACCTGCATCCTGAGGAACAGCCCAAAGGCCAGCACGAGCACGAACGCGCCTGCGATAAACGGAAGCGCAGCATCCAGCCACCGGGGGAACGATCGATCGCGGCGCTGGCTGACCAACTCGGCGGCCAGTTGGACCACCGCCAGCACCAGGAAGAATCCCCACATCACGAAGTAGTCAGGCAACTGCGTCCGTGCCTCGTTCCACAACTGCAGCCCGGCATACGCGGTCGCGTAATGACTGGTGTACGGATAGAAGGCAACCGAGGCGATGACGAACAGCAACCCAACGCGCCAGATGACGCTGACTGCGGCTCGGAACAGGAACCCGAGCCAGCCGGTGACATCGCCCGAATTCGGGGCCAGGCTGGCCTGGCGCAGCTGCTGTCGCCGGACGCCCTCCACCACGATGATGGCGGCCAGTGCAGCGAGCGTATAGGTCGGGAAGTCCCAGGTGTTCGTCGCGCGCAGCGCGCCCACCACGAAGCCGATCAACGCCAAGGGCAGCAGCTCGGCCAGCGGAATGTACCACGGCGACGGTTCCACAGGGCGCGAGTCGTCATGAGCATCGCTCTGCAGCCGCGGCTCCACCACCCGCACCAGTGCGACGATGCCTGCCAACGCCAGCAGCGTCAGCGGCAGCGCCAGCATGTGCGCGTGCAGGTCCGCGTAGGTGAAGGTAAAGAACGGGAACTCGTTGATGGTATCCGGGATGACGCGGGAGGCGTTCCAGAACCACCAGTCGTTCGGGAAGTCAAGGCGGGCGCGGCCTGTTACCACCGCGGCCAGCCCGCTGAGCGCGGCCAGCACGCGCGATACCGCACTCTCCGCGGATGCACCCGCGCTCGCGCGCAAGATGAGCTGCTCGTATAGCAGCTTGACGTTGCCGAGGTTGCCGATGATGGCCACGAAGAAGACACCGGCCAGCCCGGCCAGGACAGGCCCGATGCGCATCCCCTGGTATGCCGGCTCCTCACCGGGCAACACCGTCGCGCGGTCGCCGTCGGCCAGGTTGAACGCCACGGCGAACGCTCCCAGCCCCGTTAAGCCGAAGAGGGTGGGCACAGCGAGATTGTACGCGACCCACGGCACGATGCCGGTCAGCTTCGTCAGGACCGCGACCATCACCCAACCGAAATAGTAGTAGTTGATATAGCCGCCCGCATGCCATGGGTCATAGGGCGGGAAGGAGGTCGAGCGGATGACCGCGTTGAGGTACGCGAACTCCATCGGCTTTTCGCCCCCGCGCGCCGGGTGCCACAGGTCGGGATTGCCGATGCGGATGAGCAGGAACAGGCCGAACAGCGCCAGGAAGACAGCTTCTTCAGTCAGCAGCAGCGCGCCGCGCTCGCGCACGAACCGGCGCAGCGCTGTGCGCTGCCGCCACGCGACGACGCCCGACAGCCCGATGAACAGGCCCAGCGCGAGTGCGATCCACGCGCGGCTGAACGGCACGACCTTCAGGCTCGGACCAAACCAGCTCAACCACGCAAGCAGAAGCAGGCCCAACGTCTTGCTGACCCCATAGCCCCGGTCCGCGAGACGGCGGAAGATCACAAATGCCAACGGGAACGCCACCACGCCCAGCACTGCCAGCAGGAGCAGCCACACGATCACCGCAACGACCTGCGAGCGGTTGACGAGGCTCGCCAGGTCGAACATCGTGGACCAGGTGCCGCCCGCCTGCTGTTGCGCAGCCTCCTCCGGCGTCAGGTAGAGTGCGGTCGGCGCCTGGCTGACCTGCTTGGGCCACATCATCAGCGTGTTCTCAAGGTCGATCGGGTCAAAGTACGCCCGAACGGCCGCCTCGCTGTAGTCCGCCGTCTTGCGATAGATGCGGACTTCCGGGTGATCGTAGACGCTGAAGGCTTCTTCAGCGCCCGTGTCGTCGAACTCAATGCCGAAGATGGTCGGGAAGGAAGTGAAGCGGCCGGCCAGCTCGAACCCCAGCTTCTCCTCGAAGAGCAGCCGGTAATACTCCGTCGTCATCGGGTAGCGCATGGGCAGGCGCGGTATCGAGCCC
Organism: uncultured Anaerolineales bacterium; assembly: GCA_964614645.1. Taxonomy (GTDB): domain Bacteria; phylum Chloroflexota; class Anaerolineae; order CG2-30-64-16; family CG2-30-64-16; genus MWBF01. The sequence continues at coordinate 8,277 of CAZTMA010000017.1, read as the reverse complement.
CAGAGCCGGTTCGATGACAGCACCAGGACGTCCGCCTCGTTGAGCCACCGGATGAGCTTCTCGCGCTTCTCTGCCGTGTCCTCATCGTAGTTCGTAATCTGCCCGCCCTGCTGGCCCGTGTTCGGGTCGGTCAGCCCGTAATACATGCCGGACGGTTTGAAGCTCATCTTGCCATCGATGCTGAACGGCAGGGGGTCGTCCCAGTGCTCGTTCGCAATGACGCTGCCCTCGGGGATATTGGCGTATATCCAGCGCGTTGCAGTGATGCGCGTCAGCGGCCGGCGATAGATGGCAAGGAAACCCCACCCCCATAGAATCGTGCCGATGGTGACGAGGGCGATCAGGGAATATCCCAGTGCAGCAGTTGGGCGGCTAGAAGGTTGGAAGGTTGAAGGTTGGACGTTGGGCGGCCGGGAAATTCGAGCCCTGATCCACTCAACAATCTTGGGACCTGCAACCTTCAAACCTGTAACTTCCCAAAGCGCCCACGCTGCCATCAGCGCGAGCAGCGGATAGATGGGCAGGAGATAGCGCATGGACTGGACGTACTGGAGGCCCTGCCAGAGGAACATGCCTCCGATCCACGCGACCGGCAGCAGGTGTGACTTGACCAGCGCGCGCCGCGCGAGGTCGGTCAAAGGGGTGACGCGGGTGAACGCCAGCAGCACCTGGGCGGTCGCCACGAGCCAGCCGGCCCAACCCGCCAGCCCCAGAGGCAGGCCCATGCCCCACACGACCATGTTGACGAACGGGAAGACGAACGGCGTGCGATCGGTCCACTGGTGGCCCGGCGGATAATCGGCATCCCCCCCGATCAACTGCTGGATCTGGCGCATGTTGCTGCGCCACTGCGCGGAGAAGGAGAAATCAAGCAGCGACGTGCCGCCAAACGCATACGGCTGTGCCACGCGGAACACTGCAATCGTGACGACGCCCAGCAACACCAGCCGGAACAGCGTCGCCTGCAACAACATGCTGACCCACGGCAGATCGACCCGCTGTCCCCGCGCCTGCGCGGCCTGGAGTTCCTCCCAGACGCGAATGCCTGCGGCCAGCAGCGCGATGCCGGCCAGCGGCGCGAGATTGATGCGACAGGCCACGCTCGCACCGAGACCGGCACCGAGCGCCATGTATGTACCCCACCCTCCGCCCTGCGCCACCCGCACCGCAAAGTAGAAAGTGACCAGCGCGAAGAATGTGCCGAAGGTATCGACGGTGAAGAAGTGCGACTGCTGAAGCGGCAGCGCGGCGAACGCATAAAGCAGCGCAGCGAGCAGCCCTACCCGCTTACGATAGAGCCGCTGCCCTATAATGTAGATGAGCCAGACACACCCGAGATCGAACAGGCCCGACAGCGCTCTCCCCACCAGATGCACACCGTCGTACCCGATCATGTTGATGGGCGTGCCCGAGGCCGTGTTCCAGAGCGAGAGCGCCTGATTCAGCCCGTTCGCAATCTGAGCCACGACCCGCACGATGAAGATGGGCAATGTCCCGTAGACAAAGAAGTCGTAGCCCTTGTTGTAAGGGCTCATGGGCGAGGTCGTACTGTCGAAGAACTGGCCCAGGCTCTGCGGAAGTTCCAGCGCGCTGACAACCATCGTCAGGAACCGCTCGTCCGGATGGATGTGCGTGCCTTCATCCCAGTTGAGGTTCGTCAGCCGCAGGAACGCGGCCACGATCAGGATGAACATGAGAATCCAACGCGGCGCAGTATCCGCACGCAGCCAGTCGCGCGCCCGGTCCACAAGGTTCGGCGCAACCGCCCGCGCCTCGAATTCTACAAGTGTGTCACTTGAATAATGCATGAAATGATTGCTCCATTGACCTCAATAGACAGGGTTCACCTGATGTACAGGATTGACCCGGTATAGTCCTGTCAATCCTCTATATCCTGTCTTGTCAAACCGGCCCGTCATGGCCTTCGCGCCTTCCTGATCCGCAGCCGCCCGACCACGCGCGTCCGCAGCCAGTAATGCAGCATGTCGCGGACTGTCGCCAGGATCAGCGCGGGGCGTGCGCCGGTCGCGCGGCCCGTGCCGCGCGGGACATAGCCCACCTCGACCTCCGCGATCCGGTAGCCGAGCGCCTTCGCCTTGATGATCGTTTCGGCGTGGAAGAACGCGCTCCGCCAGTATTCAATCGTCATTTCGCGGAGCACACCCGACCGGTACATCGTGATATAGTTGAATTGCCGTTCGCGCATCCCGAACAGCAGTTGGATCAGCCCGATGTTGACGAACGACACGATCCGCCGCCAGCCCGAATAGTCGCTCCGGTCCGAGCGGATACCCACCAGCACGTCCGCGGTCTCGGCCGCGGTGAAGTACCGCTGCAACTCCGCCAGGTCCATCGCCAGGTCGGCAGGAATCAGGATGAACCATTCGCCGCGCGCTGCGGCCACCCCGCTCAGAAACCCGCCACCGATGCCCTCGTTGACGGCATGGTGGATGACGCGCACCTGCGGATGGACCCTTGCCAGCACCTCGGCGAGGCTGCCCGTACCGTCCGTGCTGGCATCATCCGCGATGAGCACCTCGTAGATAACACCGTACCCGTCCAGCGCGGCCAGCAGCGCCTTGACGTTGACCGCCAGCCCGCCCGCCTCATTATAAGCGGGCATCAACACGGTCAGGAACACGCTACTCGAACTTGAGCTCTCGCACATGGATATGCACGTCCACCGGCGGATTGAGTTGCTCGATCTCGATTCGCATGCGTACGATCTGCTCCGGTGCGGCCGGGAACGACATACTCACGTGCGGATCGGGCGGCTGGCCCCGATAGGCTTCAGTATACATCACCGGCTCCGCAGCCGCATCTGCGTATAGCTTGACTGTCAGGGTGAAGTCCATCGAGCCGAAGTCTGCCGCCAGCCCTCTGACCGCCCGCGGCGCCGGGAAGGTGAAGTCAAAGATGAGCGGGTTCGCCGCCAACCCCCTCACCAGAGTGAAGGGTTCCCCGTCGAACAGGTCCGCCAACTGGCCCACGTCGAGCGGCGAATGCTCGACCGCCACAAGCTGTCCGTCGACCACCACCTGCCCCTGCACCGGCCGGACGCGCGCCTCGCGCTCCGGTCCGAGCAGGTCCTCGAAGTTGGGGCTGTACGCCAGGCGGACGAAGTAAAACCCAGGGGTGCCGTTCGGATAGTTGATGACACGATCCACATCGACCCGGGCAAACTTAGGGCTGCCGGCCGCAAGCTGGTACTCGGACGGCGTCATCACAAGGATCGTATCGTCATCCAGCGCGCGACGCTCGCTCATGTAATAATCCACATTGAGCATCTGCACGTTAGCGCGCTGCTCCGGCGGCAGGAAGAAGCGGATGAATGTGTCCGCGCCGTTGGCCCATGTCGATGTCAGCATGATACGGCTGGACGGGTTCTCCGCCAGCACCTCGGGAATGGCCTCCGTGAAGAGCTGCTTCGCGCCCCATTGCATCCCGTACAGCCCATAATCGCTATACCAGCCCGGCCCGGTGACCAGCGCATCCCGCAGCATCCACACGCTCGCGGCGCTCAGGACGATGTATAACGCAAGCGGGACGTACAGATTAGCCACAGAGAACCTTGAGGAATCAGAGCTACCGGCACGCCTGCTCTCTGCTAGCCCTCCGGTTTCTATGGTGAGCGACCGATTCCTCTTCTCTGTGGTCTCTGTGCGCTCTGTGGCAGTAACCCGCAACACCCACGCGACAACCGCCTCAATCCCCAGCCCGATCAGCACCGTCGCGGGCACGATGAACACCAGCACCCGCGTGATCGAGACATCCACCAGGGTCGCGCCCGCCGGCGACGCGAGGGCCGCCAGCAATAAGGCGCGGTGCGGCGCAGAACGGATGCGCCGGATGCACACACCAACGCCCACCAGGAAGAACGGCAGGAACGGCAGCGCAAGGTTGCCGTAGCCCTTCATCCGGTGCCGGACGAGGTCATGCTCGTTGGTCATGAACCAGTACGCCGGGCTGAGGCCGTAGGTGTAGGTGTCGATGAACTGACCGAGCTTCGCGCTCAGCGGCTTGTCCTCGAACCAGTAGGAGTTGATCGCACGCAGGTGCGTCGTCATCGACTCCGGCTGCGTGGACCGGAAGCGCAGCAGCGGCACGGCCAGCACAGCGATCAACAGCGCGGCCAGGAGCACGGCCCGCCACTGCTTAACATGATAAGGCAAGTCCGATAGCAGAAGGAGCACCCCTGCCGCGGCCATGATCATCTGCCCATTGGAGTAGGTGTAGAACGTCGCTGCGCCGAACAAGGCCGCGGCAAGGAGATAGCGCGGGTTGCGCGTGCGGTAAAGCAGATAGCATAGCAGGAAGGCGGCGAAGAACGACGACATCATTACCGTCTCGAAGCCGGTGCGCGAGTGGAGGAACCATGCGGGCGCAAGCGCCATCAACAGCGCACCCATCCACCAATACCGTAGCCTGAACACCTTGCCCAGTATCAGAGCCACCGCTGCGGCGGCCAACAGGCTGACCAGCGCACTTGTCGCCCGGTTCACCACAATGCTCTTGCCCGCCAGCGCGACCGAGACCGCATGGACATAGACCGACAGGAGCGGCGTCCAGCGGTTGCCCGCCGCTTCAAAGTACAGCGGGAACGTGCGGTCCAGCACGTCCCTGAAGTCGCGCTCGATGAGGTCTTCGGCCAAGACGCTGTGGACGGCTTCATCCGCGAAGAAGTAGATGGGGAAGCGGTCGAGCGCGTAGAGCCGGGTAAAGAGGTAGACGACGAGCGCAAGGACGAACAGCACCCACGCCAGCCGCTCACCATGCGCGCCAGCATGCGCCAGCGCGTGACCCTGGCCTTGAGGTTCAGCGCTCTGCTCAGAAGTGGTCGGACTTACCGGCACCGGCTCCACGGTCAGCCGCACCGCGGCACCATCTTCGAGCGGCAAGATACCCGCCGGCCACAGCACGCCCTCTGCGTAAGTTGCCTGCGTGTGCACCACGCGCCGGGCCGCAAACCGCATCCGGCGCGCATCTGCCGCCAGGAAGACGGCCAGCACCAGCGCGCTGACGAGGCTGATGATAAGGCCGACCCAGAACGAGGCAGGGCTGTAGCCGAACGTGTAAGTGTGCGCGCCCGGCTGCACTGCGGCGGCGAGGTAGCCGCCCACGTTCAGCAGCGGCGCAGGCTGACCATCCACCGCCAGCCGCCAACCCTTGAACCCGGAAGTCAGGATGACCAGCACCAGATCAGAATTCGAGGCGGCCCCGTCAACCGCCAACGCAACACGATTGGGATCGACTATGACCGGCTCAACCGGGAGGACATCCTCGCGCCAGAGCTCGCGGCCGGCCGCGACGTCGTTCAGCGCCGACCGCGATGCAACAAAGGCATAGGGCAGGCTGTGCGGTAGCTGCCAGACGGTATGCGTCTCGAACTGATTGAGCGCAACGGGATCAGGATACTCCGGCACCAGTCCGTTGCCCAGGATCTGGTAGTTTGGCCGCGCCTGCACCTGGCGCACGTTGATCGCGCCGCTCAACGACGGGAAAAAGGCAAACCCGTACCACGCGTCGAGATAGCGCAGGCCGTTACTGACCAGCGCGCCGTGCCAGCCGTTCGGATTGGCGGTGTAATAGACGCCGGGTACGTTTTCGGCCAGCCAACGGGTCGTCTGGTACTCGGGGGAGTAAGCGGCCCGCGTGCCGAGATACTGACGGTTTGTCGAGTACACATCGCCGACTGACACCAAGAAGAAGACCACGAGCAGGACCGACCCGACGCGTCGTACCAGCCAGCGCGCAACGCCCGGCACGGACAGCCTGAGCGACCCAGTGCGCCACCGGTCAAACGCTCCCGCCAAGGCGTCCAATCCCAGCCCTGCCAGCGCCAACAACCCCAGTGCGCCGAAAGTCAACATGCGCGTCGGATAGCGGAACTGGTTGAGCAGTTCACTGCCCGCGAACAGGCCCGCCCACGGCATCGCCCGCACGTTAATCCAGGCGAAGGCGAAGAGCACCAGGGCCACGAGGAATACGAGGGGCCAACGCGCCAGACGCCACCGCCACACAGTCCATGGCAGAGCCAGCAACAGCAGGAAGGGCCAGATGCCGGTGTAGGCGTAGAACTCTTCGGGCGGCAGCGCGGCGGTTGCATCGGGTCGCCAGGGGTCGCGGGAGAGGTAGTCGGCGAGTATCTGCCCGAAGGTGTGCGCACCCGCGAGCTGCGGATCGGCCTGCTTGATCAGGGAGGGCCAGAACTCGACGAGTGGCAAGAGTTGTATGGCTGCGAGGGCAAGCGCAAACACGGCAATGAGCGCCAAGATCCGCATACGGGACAGGTGCAAGGTGAGGCGCAGATCGGTGCGCCGGCGATCTTCGACTGCGTCTCGCCGAACAGACGACGAGACGCAGCTCTGAATGCCTTCGCGGTCCACTACCTCCGCATCCTCAGCGGGTGTGCGACGCTGCGCGTCGCCCGCAGCCGAAGGAGCACCCCGCCCGATGCCCACCACCGAGACCAGCGTGAATAACACCATCACGGCCGCCGTGTAATACGCATAATACACATTGCCGGAGAAGAACACGAGCGCCAGCGAGACTGCGGACAGCGCCGCCCACCTCAGCCGGCCGGACCGGGTCGCGGCCAGCGCCGCGGCCAGTGCCCAGGGGATCCATGCGAAGCCCAATACGAAGTCGTACTCGCCCTGGATGAAGCGCGCGACGGCCTGCCCGGTGAACGCGTACATTAACGCTAGCCATGCGCGGCTGACCGGCCGCAGACCGAGCACGAGCCCAAGGAGCCACGCCCCATAGGCCGCAGCCAGGAAACTGAGAAACAGGGCGACCTTGAAACCATCTTCCACGCCGAGCACCGCCACGGGGACGGTTGCCAGCGGGTTATATGCGTGCAGGAAGGGATCAGCGACAAAGGGCAGGCCTGCCTGCAAATACGGATTCCACAGGGGGAAGGTCTCATGCTGGCGCAGCGAATTGAGGAGGGTCCAGTCGAGCGATTGTACAATCTCCGCCTCGTTGCCGCTCAACGGGCGACCGCTGCCGAGGTCGAGGAACGGGAGACAGAAGGCCAGTACCGCGACGAAGATAACAGCCCACTCGCGCGCGGCCAAGGAAACGCGGACCGGCGGGGCCGCCGGCTCGACAGCGCCGTTACCCCCCAGGGCGCTGAAGCGCCTACTACGAACCAGGAGCTCACGCGCCAGGGCGCTGAGGCGCCCGCGACGAGCGTTCATTCACGCCCGTCCGCGGATTTGCGGCAGAGGACAAACTGATATGCGCCCACCGCAGGCAGTTCTTCCTCGTAATACGGGCGCAGCCAGCGCTCGAAGACGCGGCGTTGCACATCGAACAGCATCCACCGGCCCAGCAGCCGCTTGGTTATCAGGTTGGGTACGCCGAGGTAATGGCTCAGGTCGAAGCGGCGGTGCGCTGCGGGCGAGAAGTAGTAGGCGTGCTCCTCCACCACCAGACCCGCAGCCGCCAGCCGCCGTCGCCATTCGTCCGGCGGATAGACGTGGAAGTGGTTCGAGATGCGGTTGAAGAAACGGCCGTAGGCCCGGCCCGCGCCTCCCAGCCCCAACCTGCGCAAAGCCGTTGCACCAAGCAGAAAATCCGGGTAGTGCTCGCTCGGCAGCGTGGTCGCGAAGACCCCGCCCGGCGCCAGCACCCGGCTGATTTCCCGCAGCACGGCCGCGTTGTCCGGGATGTGCTCAATGACGCAGTTGCTGACGACCGTGTTGAAGCTGGCGTCGGCAAAGGGCATGACGGTCGCGCTGGCGAACATTACCTCACGGTAGACGTCCTTCCGCGCAGCAGCCTCGGGTAAGTCACGCGCCATCACGTCGATGCCCACGTCAAGCGGCAGGCGGTCGTACGCGATCGACGCGAAATGGCCGTCGCCGCAGCCAATATCGAGCACAGGCGGCGTCAACGGGACACGCGCCATGAAACGGCACTCGACGGCCCGCAAAATCGCCCGATGGGGCGCCATATCCTGAAGCTGGAGAGAGAGGTAGTCTTTCATAAGGTTCCGTTATCAGGCCTTCTATGTCTCGCAGACCTGGAAGGCCCGGCCACCGCTATTCCCGGCGGGCCTTCTCGCGGAAGAGCGCCTCGTAGGCATCCACCGTCTTCGTAAGCTCAAACTGACGCAGAATCTCCCCGCGCGGTTTGATGTAGCGCTGCGGATCGGACAGCACTTTGACGATGCCTGTGGCCAGTGCCTCGGCATCTGCGATAGGCACGATTTCGCCCATGCCTGTCATCGTGACGGGCTGGCGCACGCCCGGGAGGTTGGTCGCAACTACG